>NZ_RKHK01000001.1:1941237-2264777 GCF_003752405.1 Bogoriella caseilytica
GAAGCTGCCCGCGACGTCGGCGTACACATGATTCGCCCCCGGACTGCCCCAGGCCGGCATGGCGGCGCGGAACTCCTCGGCATTGCGCACCCCTAGGAAGGCCAGCGCCCCGAGGTAGGGCGTCATCCCCGGTTCCAGCCATGCCGCGCGGAGGGCGACGGCGAAGCCGTTCTCGGGGTCGAGGTGCAGCACCGGGCCGTCGTGTGTGAACAGCAGGTCGCTGACGGCGGCGGATGCGCCGGCCACGGGGATGGACTCGGTGACTCGCTCGAAGTCCAGCCACTGGCCGTCGCGGCGGTAGCGGAGTTGGGCGCCGGGGGCTGGCCCTGCGCCGTCGGCCGTCGTGGCGGGGGGTGGTGTTCCCCCTTGGGCGCTGAGCTCGTAGATGCAGAGGTCCTCGACGTCGATGGGCAGGATCGTCAGGCCGAAGGCGACGTCTGCGTTGTGGCCGATCGAGACCCCCGGCATCATCGGCTCGGTCGCCCCGACGACGTCGAAGTCCGGGCAGCGCAGGTGCGTCAGGTGCCGCAGCGCCGGAGCCGAGATCACCCGGTGCGGGTCGGAGGCGAGCAATGGACGGCCGGTGGCCGTGCGGTGGCCGGCGATCACCCAGTTGTTCGAGCCCTCGCCCTGCGCATGATCGGCGTGCGCGGGCTCAGCGGCGTGCGCGGCTTCAGCTGGCTCGCCAGCGGGCTCTGCCCCAGCAGCGCCGTCGCCGCCGGCATGCGGGAGCGTCACCGGGGCGCGCGCGAGGCGGTAGGTGTCGAGCACCGAGGCGTCCAGGGCGTGCCAGATCCGCTGGATCTCCGGAGCGATCCGCACCGGGGCGTCCGGCTGGCGCAGCACGCGCAGGTCCTCGGCCTCCGGCCCGCCGTCGCGCAGGGTGAGCAGACGGGCCAGCTCATTCTCCGCATTGCCGAACCGGCCATGTGCCCGGATGCGCACCACGTCGGCAGGGCTCCAGGCCTCGGGGCGGAAGCCCAGGGCCGCGAACTCCGGTGGCAGCAGCTCCGGGCGCTGCTCGCACAGCGCGATCCAGGCGTTGACCCCGGCAGTGAAGGACTCGACGGCGGCCCGGGCCGGAACGCCGGCGGCCTCGCCACTGCGCCCGCCGGCATCCCCGCCGCTCCCGGCGCCGTAGCTCGCCCACTCCTGCTCCAGGTCACCGCGGAAGAGGAAGAGCCGGGCGGCGCGATCGCGCTCGAGGTACCCCGCTCCGAAGACTTCCGCGAGCCGTCCCAGGCCGGCGCGGCGCCACGTCTCCATCTGGAAGAGCCGGTCGCGCGCCGCGGAGAACCCTTGGGCCACGAAGGCGTCGTGTGCGGATCCGGCGTCGATATGCGGCACACCCCAACGGTCGATCGTGATCTCCGCCGGGCCGCGCAGCCCGGCCACGACCACCTCCGCCACGGGCACCTCGGCCTCGGCCGCCTCCGCCATGACCCCCTCCGTGACCGGTGCGTTGGCCGCTGCCGCCCCGTCCCGCACGATCCCGCTGGTCACAGGTGCACGAGGTTCTGCAGCGGCACGCCATCGACCATCCGCCGCGCCTGCTCCACCGCCTGGGAGATCGCCAGGCGCTCGAACTGGTGGGTGTTGCCGCCCACGTGCGGGGTGATCAGGCAGCCCGGTACCCGCCACAGCGGATGGCCGGCCGGTAGCGGTTCGGGGTCGGTGACGTCGAGGGCGGCACGCAGGCGCCCGGCCTCGAGCTCCGTGACGAGCGCGGCGGTGTCCACCACCTTGCCGCGGCCGACGTTCACCAGCAGTGCGCCGTCGCGCAGGGCGCCCAGGAACCCGGCGCCCACCAGGCCCTCAGTGGCCGCCGAGTGCGGCAGGGTCACGATCACCACGTCCATCTCGGGGAGCAGCTCGGGCAGCTCGTCCACCCCGTGGATGGCGGTGCCGTCGTCGTCGATCCGCGCCTGGGAGGCCACCGCGGTGACCGAGGCGGGCGCGAAACCCTCCAGCCGTCGTGCCACTGCCGTGCCGACTCCGCCGTAACCGAGGATCAGCACGCGCGCGCCGTGCAGGGAGTCGGAGAAGTGGGTGCCGGACCACAACTCGTCGCGGTGCTGTTCCACTGCGCGGGGGATCTCGCGCAGCGCCGCCAGCACCAGGGCCAGGGTCAGTTCCGCCGTGGCGTCCTCCACTGAGCCCTTGGAGTTCGACAGGCTGACCCCGTCCGGCAGTTGCGGCACCACCCATTCGTATCCGAGGGAGAGCAGGTGCACGTGGCGCAAGCCCGCGATCTCACGCACGCGCGGGAAGTTCTCCGGCGACGTCGGTCGCGCGGTGATCAGCAGGTCTGCTGCCGGTGCGGGTTCGGGGGAGTCCGGCCCCCACAGCACCACCTCGACGTCCAGGCCCGCTGCCGCCATCGCCTCGGCGAAACGCTCCTCGGGCACCAGGGCGCGCCACCGCGCCCCGCCAGGCGATCGGTGCTCCGCTGCGCTCACCGGGCCCGTCCCTGCAGTGCGGCGAGCAGCCGGGCGTCCAGGTCACGGTCGCGGGTGAGTTCCCTGTTGTCCAGGGCGCGCACCGGGCGGATCTGATGGCCGGAGGAGACCAGCCACACCCCGTCGGCGCTGTCCAGCTCCTCGGACTTCAGTGCCCGGTAGCCGGTGCTCATGCCGAAGGACTCCGCGATCTCGAACAGAGCGGCCTGCGTGGTGCCGGGCAGGATCCCGAGGTCCTCCGGCGGTGGGGTGACGAGGGTATCGCCGAAGCGCGCGATCACTGTGGAGGTGGGCCCTTCGAGCACGTAGCCGTCACTGGAGGTGAAGATGACGTCGTCGACCCCGCGTCGCGCCGCCTCGCGGCCGGCGGCGCGGTTGATCGCGTAGGAGAGTGTCTTCGCCCCGGCCAGCAGCCACGGCGAGGTGGTGGCGACGTCGGAACGGTAGCCGCGGTCGAGCCGCGCCACGGCGATGCCACCCACCTGCTGGTCGGTGGCGTCCTCGCCCTCGAAGGCGTACACCCATGCGGTGGGATGGCCGCTGCCCTCGATGCCGCGGGTGACCACGATCTTCAGCAGCAGGTGCTCCACCGGGGCGTGCTCGGAGATGGCCAGTTCCACCGCCTCGCCGATGATCGCCAGGTCCAGTTCCGGCAGGTCCAGCATCCGGGCTGAGCGCGCCAGGCGTTCCAGGTGCGGTCCGGCGGCCTGGGTCTTGCCGTGGGCGGCTCCGATGGTCTCGAAGATGCCGTCGCCGCGGGTGACGCCCAGGTCGGTGACCGTGACGGCAGGCTGATCGGCCGGCTGCACGCGCAGACGCTCAGCGGCGGGGATCGGCTGCGCCGGCGGCGTGACCGGATCGATGAGGACGAGCACGGGCTGGGACACGAGGCCTCGCTTTCTCTCCCGGCCGCAGCGGCCAGGTCGCGTGTTCATGGTGGCCCAACCGGACGTCACCGCCACGATCAGCGCCAACGCTTGAGGGATATTTGAATCATATCCCTCCTTCTTCGTGGAGCAAGTAACGCAGGCCCAGCCGCGTTCTTCATCCTTCTGTAACAGAGTTGTTCCACACTTCTCGGACGATTTCACCTCCTTGAAACAGAACGCCTGCAAGATGGGCGCAACCCGGAACGGGCCGAAGATACGAATCAGATGATGCGCGGAGAGGACAGTCCTTCATGGCAGGTGAAGCGCTCGATCTGCTGCTGCGAGGCGCGCGGGTGATCGACCCCGAGACCGGACTCGATGGCATCCGGGACGTCGGCGTCCGCCGGGGTCGCATCGAGGCGATCACCACGCCGGGGGCTCTCGAGGGTCCCGGCGCGGCCCCGCAGGACTCCGTGCGCATCGGCGCCGCCGAGCAGCTCGATCTGACGGGCCTGGTCCTCGCGCCCGGCTTCATCGACCTGCACTCCCACGCGCAATCCATCAACGGCCTGCGGCTGCAGGCTCTGGACGGCGTGACCACCTCGCTGGACCTCGAGGCCGGCGCGCTGCCCGTCGCGCCGGCCTACGAGCGCGCCGCCGCCGAGGGGCGTCCCATCAACTACGGCTACGCGGCGAACTGGCTGCTCGCCCGCATCCTGGAGGTGGAGAATCTGCCCGATCCCGAGCCGGGCAGCTTCCGCCGGCAGAGCGCGGTGGGCCTCGCGGCCTTGCAGGGCCTGACTGCCTGGCAGGAACCGGCCCCACCGGAAGCGGTCTCCGCCGTGCTGGAGCGCCTGCGCAACGGCGTCGCCGAGGGCGGCATTGGCTTCGGTGTGCTCGTGGGCTACTCGCCCGGCTCGGGGCGGGTGGAGATGTACCGCCTGGCCGAGCTCGCCGCCGAGCTGAACGTGCCGATGTTCGTGCACGGCCGATACAAGGAAGCCGACGATCCCCTCTCCGCAGTCGAAGGTGCCCTGGAACTCATCGCCCTGGCCACCGCCACCGGCGCCCCGGTGCATCTGTGCCACGTGAACTCCACCTACGCCCTCGCCGAGGACCTCGTGCTCGACGCCATCGCCCAGGCCCAGGACCGCGGCGCGCGACTGACCACCGAGGCATACCCGTACCACGCCTCCTCCACCTCGATCGGGGCCTCCTTCCTCTCCCCGGAGCAGATGTCCTCCCGCGGCAAGCCGGCCAGCTCCATCCGTTACCTGGCCACCGGCGAGCGCGTGGCCTCCTACGAGCGGCTCGCCGAGCTGCGCGCGACCGATCCGGGCGGCACCGTGGTGATCGACTACCTCGACCCCGAGGACCCCGAGCAGATGGGTCGCCTGCACCGGATCCTGACCTTCCCCGGCACCGCCGTCGCCTCGGACGCGATGCTCCCGCAGATCGGGGGACGCCGCACCGGAGCGGACCTCGAACAGGAGTGGCCGCTGCCGGACGAGGCCTTCGAGCACCCGCGCAGCGCCGGGTGCTTCACCCGGGTGCTCGGGCACATCAGCCGCGAGCTCGGCCTGATGTCGCTGAACTCCGCCATCGAGCGCGCCAGCTACCTCCCGGCCACCATCCTGGAGGGCTGTGTACCGGCCATGCGCCGCAAGGGCCGCGTGCAGGTGGGCTGCGACGCCGACCTGACCATCTTCGACCCCGCCACGGTCACCGACCGCGCCACCTTCGAGGACCTCCAGCCGGCTGCGGGCATCTCCCACGTGCTGGTGGGCGGGCAGTTCGTGGTGCGTGACGGCCGGCTCGACCCGGCCGCGATGCCCGGCGCACCGGTGCTGTCGGGCGCCCCGGTCCTGGCCGGCGCACCGGCGAAGTGGGGAGCGCTCTGATGGGGTACTTCATCCGGCGCGTGCTCGCGCTCATCCCGGTGCTCGCGGTGGTGGCCCTGGTGGTCTTCTTGCTCATCCACATCACCCCCGGTGATCCCGCCCGCGTCATGCTCGGCCCCGACGCCGGCGAGGCCGAAGTCCAGGCGCTGCGCGAGAGCATGGGACTGACCCGGCCGCTGTACGAGCAGTTTTTCTCCTGGCTCGGAGGCGTGCTCACCGGTGATCTGGGCACCTCCTACTTCATCCGCCGCCCGGTCACCGAGGTGCTGATGACCGCGCTGGCACCCACCCTCTCCCTCGCACTCATGGCCCAGATCATCGCGATCGCCATCGCCATACCCGCCGGCATCATGGCCGCCCAGCGCCGCGGCACCATCGTGGACCAGGCCTTCATGGGCGGCTCCCTGCTCGGCATCTCCGTGCCCAGCTTCCTGCTCGCGCTGTTCCTGATGCTGCTCTTCGCCGTCCAGCTCGGCTGGCTCCCGGTGGCCGGCTACGCTCCGCTCTCCAGCGGGCTGGGGGAGCATCTGCGCTACCTGGTGCTGCCCGCGATCGCGCTGGGCACGATGCAGGCCGCGCTGATCGCCCGCATGACCCGCTCGGCGATGCTGGACACCTTCACCAAGGGCTTCCTCAAGACCGCCACCGCCAAGGGTGTCTCCGAACGCAGCCGGGTGTACAAGCACGCGCTGAAGAACGCCGCCCTGCCGATCATCACGGTCATCGGTCAGACCTTCGGCACCCTGGTGGCCGGCGCGGCGGTCACCGAGACCGTGTTCAACATCCCCGGGATCGGGCAGCTCATCGTCAACTCCGTGGACCGCCGCGACTTCGTGGTCATTCAGGGCGTGGTGCTGATGATCGCGGTGGGCTACGTGCTGATCAACCTCCTGATCGACCTGCTCTACTCCGTACTCGATCCGAGGGTGAGGTTCAGCTGATGGTCGCTGGCGCCGCAGAAGCCACCGCCACGCCTGGAGAGGGCGGGCCCGGGAATGCCCCCGGCGCACGCCGCCTCATGCTCCGGCGCGTGCTGAACAACAAGATGGTCATGTTCGGCGGCACGATCATCGCAGCGATGAGCCTGCTGGCCCTGCTCGGCCCGCTCTTCCTCACCCATGATCCACTCGCGGTGGCCCCGGTCAACCGGCTGCAGCCACCGCTGAGTGAGGGGCACCTGCTCGGCACTGACAATTACGGGCGCGACATCCTCGCCCGCGTGGTCTACGGCGCGCGCACCTCGCTGTCCATCGGCCTGGCCGTGGCGGTGGTGACGGCGATCGGCGGGCTCGCAGTGGGCCTGTATGCCGGTTACTACAAGTGGCTCGATGCGATCCTCATGCGGATCTCCGATGGCCTGATGGCCTTCCCCGCGATCTTGCTGGCCATCGCCATCATGGTCTCCCTCGGTCCGCGCACCCAGAACCTGGTGATCGCGCTGCCGCTGGTGTTCATCCCCTACGTGGCCAGGGCAGTGCGCTCGCAGGTGCTCAGCGTGAAGGAACTGACCTTCGTGGAGGCCCTACGCGCCCAGGGCGCCTCGGGTACGCGCATCCTGTGGCGGAACATCGCCCCGAACGTGCTCTCCCCGCTGATCATCCAGGCCACCTTCGTGTTCGCGGACTCGATCATCACGGAGGCGGCGCTGTCCTTCCTCGGCGCCGGCGTGCCGCCACCGAACCCCAGCTGGGGCAACATCCTCTTCGACGGCAAGGTGCAGATCTACAACGCGTGGTGGATGACCGTCTTCGCCGGCGTGGCGATCATGCTGACCGTGCTGGGCATCAATGTGCTCGGCGACGGCCTGCGCGACCTCTTCGACCCGCACTACAACAAGGCCCAGCGACGCCGTCCGGCCGCCTCGCGCGGGCCGCTGTCGGCGATGCTCAGCCGCGCCGGTGGTGCGGACCGCCGCAGCCGGGCCCGCGATGTGGGGAGTGCTGACCCGGGCGACGGTGCTGCGGGGCCTGATGCTGCTGGGCCTGGGCGCGCGGACGGGCCTGGCCGCGCTGATGGACCGGGAGGTGCCCGATGAGTGCACGCGTGCTGACTGTGAACGACCTGCACACCAGCTTCTGGACCGAGTCCGGCCGGGTCACGGCCGTGGACGGGATCTCCTTTGTCGTCGATCGCGGCGAGATCCTCGGCCTGGTGGGGGAGTCCGGCTGCGGGAAGTCGGTGACCGCGGAATCCCTCATGCGCCTGCTGGACGAGGACTCCACTGAGTACTCCGGCACCATCGAACTCGACGGCGTCAACCTCCTTGAGCTGAGTGAAACCGAGATGCGCCGCCGTCGCGGCAAGGACCTCGCCATGGTCTTCCAGGATCCGATGAGCTCCCTCAACCCCGTCTACACCATCGGGGATCAGATCATGGAGGGCATCCTCATCCACCAGCGCTGCTCCAAGGGCGAGGCCCGCGAGCGCGCCCTGGAGATGTTGCGCCTGACCGGCCTGCCCGAGCCGGAGAAGCGCCTTCGGCAGTACCCCCACCAGCTCTCCGGCGGACAGCGCCAGCGCGTCATGATCGCCATGGCGCTAGCCTCGCGCCCGCGGCTGCTCATCGCCGACGAGCCCACCACCGCCCTCGATGTCACCACCCAGGCCCAAATCCTCGATCTCATCGAGGATCTGCGCGACGAGTTCGAGATGGGCACGGTCTTCATCACCCACGACCTGGGCGTGGTCGCCGAACTCTGCGACCGGGTGGCGGTGATGTACCTCGGGCAGATCATCGAGGAGTGCGACGTCGCCACGCTCTTCGACGCGGCTCGCCATCCCTACACGCGCGGTCTGCTCGCCGCGACGCCCGACCTCGACGAACCCGATGATGGCGGCGCGGCCGGCGGTGGCGCTGGTGGCGCCAAGCGTGAGCTGCCCACCATTCCGGGGCGGGTGCCCACCCTGGCGAACGTGCCCGAGGGCTGTCGCTTCGCCGATCGCTGTGCCTTCGTCATCGAGGCCTGCCGGGCCGAGGTGCCGCCATTGCGCGAACTCGACTCCGGGCATCGGGTGCGCTGCCTGCGCGCGGAGGAGATCGCCGCCGGCGTCGCCCCCACTCATCCCGGCGCCGGCGGCGACGCCCCCATCTTGACCCCCTCCGCAGAGACCGACACCACGGAGGTGCCGTGATGCCCGGCCGGCCACTGATCGACGTGGAGAACCTGACCAAGGTCTACAAGTCCCGCAATGCCTTGGGCCTGACCACCTCCGAGGTCACGGCCGTGGACGGAATCTCCTTCACCCTCCGCGAAGGGGAGTGCTTCGCCCTGGTGGGGGAGTCCGGCTGCGGAAAGTCCACCACCGGGCGCATGCTGCAGAAGCTCATCGCTCCCACCTCCGGGCGCATCGACTACCGCGGCCGGTCCGTGGCCGATCTGCGCGGCGGGGAGGAGCGCGGCTTCCGCTCCGCGGTCCAGATGATCTACCAGGACCCGTACTCCTCCCTGAATCCCCGCAAACGCATCGGCGCGATCCTGGCCGAGTCCTTGCGCATCGCCGGGGTGCGCTCCGGGGCGGAGATCAAGGAGCGGGTCCACGATTCCCTGGAGGCCGTCGGCTTCTCCACCGAGCACGCCACCCGCTACCCCCACGAGTTCTCCGGCGGCCAACGCCAGCGCATCGGGATCGCCCGGGCGCTCACCGTCAACCCCCAGATCCTGCTGTGTGACGAACCGGTCTCCGCCCTGGACGTCTCCATCCAGGCGCAGATCCTCAACCTGCTCCAGCGCCTGCAGGCCGAGCGCGGGCTGACCTACCTCTTCATCTCCCACGACCTCTCCGTGGTGCGCCACATCGCCGACCGCGTGGCGGTGATGCATCGCGGGCAGATCGTCGAAGAGGGCCCCACCGCGCAGATCTTCACCGACCCCCAGCACGAGTACACCCGCACTCTGCTGGACTCCGTCCCCACCCGCCGTCCCGGCCACCGCCGGGCCCGCCGTAACGAGCGCGCCACTCCGGCCGCCTGAACCCCCGCCGCCCGAACCCCACCCCACGCTCCTGAAACCCGGCACCCGAGTCACCCAGCCGCCCCACCGGAAGGATCCCCATGACCCCCTCCACACGACCGCACCGCCGGCCCGGCCTGCTGCGTTCTCGCTTAGCGCTCTCCGCCGTCGCCGCCTCTCTGGCGCTGGCCGCCTGCGGCGGTGACGACCCCGCCACCGAGGAGCCCGACGCGGGCGCAGACGGTGAGACCGAGGACGCCGAGGCCCCCGCGATGGCCGAGGGTGCTGACGTCAGCGAGTTCAACATCGCCTGGAACGCCCAGCCCCCCACCCTCGACCCGGTGGTCACCACCGCCACCACCACCCGCGACATCTCCCGCAACATCTACGAGCCGCTGCTGATCATGGACAGCGAGAACGAGATGCAGCCGGTGCTCGCCGAGTCCTGGGAAGAAGAAGACGACGGCGCCACCATCGTGTTCACCCTCCGCGACGGCGTCACCTTCCACAATGGCGATCCGCTCACCGCCGAAGACGCCGCTGCCTCACTGGAACGCTGGTTCCGGCTGTCGAACGTGGGCACGCAGTTCTTTGGCGGTGCCACGGCCGAGGCCACCGGTGATCTCGAAGTCACGGTGACCACCCCGGAGGCCATGTTCACCACTTTGATGATGCTCGGTGACCCCGGCTCCCCGCCGGCCATCATGCCGGCCTCAGTGGTCGAGGCTGCTCCGGATGAGGGCACCGACGAGATCATCGGCACCGGGCCGTACGCCTATGGCGAGTGGGTGACCGACCAGTACGTGCGCCTGGAGCTCAATGAGGACTACGCCCCCGCCCCCGGCGACCCCGCCGGCATGGCCGGGGACCGCAGCGGCACTTACGAGAACCTCGTCTATCACCTGGTGGACGACTCCTCCACGCGGCTGTCCGGCCTGCAGTCCGGGCAGTACGACGCCGCCAATGCCATTCCCTTCGACAACTTCAGCCAGGTGGACTCCGACCCCAACCTGGAACCGGTCATCCAGAACACCGGCTTTAACGCCCTGATCTACAACAAGGCCGAAGGCCCGATGGCGGATGAGACGATGCGGCAGGCCATCAATGCGGCGCTGAACACCGAGGAGATCCAGATCGCGGCCTTCGCCGACGACCAGTTCTACGACCTCAACGGCGCACTCATGCCGGAGGACTCGCTCTGGTACACCGAGGCCGGGCTGGAGAACTTCAACGTCTCCGACCCCGAGCTGGCCGAGCAGCTGCTCGAGGAGGCCGGCTACGACGGCGAACCGCTGCGCCTGATCACCACCCGCGAGTACGACGACCACTACGACTCCGCCGTGGTCATCCAGCAGCAGCTCGCCGCCGTGGGCGTCGAGGTCGACATGGTGGTCACCGACTGGGCCACCGTGCTGGAGAACCGCGCCGATCCGGGCGCCTATGACTTCTTCATCACCGGCTTCTCGCCCACCCCGATCCCCACCCGCTACGTGTTCTTCAACCCCGAGTGGCCGGGCTGGACCGAGGACGAGACCATCTCCGAGGCGATCGACAGCATCACCTACGCCGCCGGAGAGGACGAGGCCATGGATGCTGCCGACGAACTGCAGGAAGCCTTCTACGAGTACCTGCCCGTGACCAAGTTCGGTGACCGCACCAACATCACGGTGCTGCGGGACGGCATCGCCGGCTACGACGCACTGACCGGCGTCGGCGACGTCTTCTTCCGCGTGTACCCGACTGAATGAGGGGAGGTGCCCGGTGAGCGATGAGCTGACCGGCCGCACCGCCGCGGACCTCGCCGCCCTGCTCCGGGGCGGCGCGGTCTCCGCGGCCGAGGCCATGGACGCCCACCTGCGGCGCATCGAGGCGGTCAACCCCGCGGTGAACGCGGTGGTCGACCTGCAGGCCGAGCGGGCGATCGCGGGTGCGCGGGCCGCCGACGAGCATCGCTCGGCCGGTGGCCGGCTCGGGCCGCTGCACGGACTGCCCGTGGCGCACAAGGACCTCATCCCCGCCCGGGGTTTCCGCTTCACCCAGGGCAGTACCTTGCACGCCGAGCGGGTGGCCGAGGTCGATCACGTGGTGGTCGAGCGTATGCAAGCGGCCGGTGCGATCTCCGTGGGCAAGACGAACGTGCCCGAGTTCGGGCTCGGCTCGCACAGCTTCAACGCCGTCTACGGCGTGACCCGCAACCCCTGGGATCTCAGCCGCACCGCCGGCGGATCCAGCGGCGGGGCGGGTGCAGCGCTCGCCGCCCGCATGCTGCCGCTGGCCGATGGGTCCGACACCGGCGGATCACTGCGGAACCCGGCCTCCTTCTGCGGGGTGACGGCGCTACGGCCCTCCCCGGGCACCGTGCCCTCGTGGCCGGACGCCCACCCCTTCGGCCGGCTCTCGGTCAAGGGACCCATGGGCCGCGACGTCGCCGATGTGGCCCTGCTGCTCTCGGTGCTCACCGGGGGTGATCCGCGAGCGCCGCTGTCGGTGGGGCTGCCGGGGGCGGTGCCCAGCACGGCGGGGGTTCCAGGGCTGCCGGCGATTCCAGGGCTGACACCCGAGAACGGCGAGGCGCCCGACCCCTCGCCGGGCCGGCCGCTGCGCGTGGCCTGGACGCCCGACCTGGCCGGGCTCGCCACGGTCGCCTCCGAGGTGACCGAGGCCCTCATCCCGGTGGTCGAACGGGCCGCGGACGCGCTGGGTTGGGAGATCGCGATCGACTGCCCCGACCTGCGGCCGGCCCTGGAGAGCTTCCGGGTGCAGCGCGCACTACAGATGGAGGCCACCCTCGGCCCGCTCGAACGCGAGCACCCCGGCCTGCTCAAGGACGACGCGGTGTGGAACCTGGAGCAGGGACGCCGGCTCACCGGCTCCGATGTGGCCGCCATGCTGCGCGCCCAGGCCGGGATCCAGGAGCGGATGCGCGAGTTCTTCGGCCGCTACGACCTGCTGCTCTCCCCGGCCTGCCAAGTGGCGCCCTTCCCCGTGGAGGAGCGCTACCCGCGCGCGATCGACGGCGCGGAGATGGCGAACTACCTGGACTGGATGACCCTGCCCGCCGCGATCACCGGCACCGCCTGCCCGGCGATGTCCCTCCCGGCCGCTTTCACCGCCGGTACCCGCCTGCCGGTGGGCCTGCAGGTGGTGGGCCCCTTCCGGCAGGAGAGGCAGCTCCTGGGCCACGCCTGGCAGCTGGAGCAGGTGCTGCGCGAGGGCGACCCGTCCCTGGGGTGGGCACCCCAGATCCCGGAGGGCACCATCTGCGATCCTTTCCCGGAGATTCACTGACCACCCTGACTGACCCGGTTGTTGTGCCCGCTCGCCCGACCCGCTTGTTCTGTGCCCGCCCTGCCGTTCCCGCTCGCCGGTCGCTTCGCTCGGCCGACGCACTTTCTCAGGAGACCCCCGTATGACCAGCTCCCCGTCCTTGCTGCTCACCGGCGCTCGCGTCATCGACCCCGAGACCGGGCTGGACGGCATCCGCGACGTCACCGTCGAGGGCGGAAGGATCGTGGCGATCACCGCGCCCACGGGTGCCGACGGCGTTGAGTCCGGCGGTGCGGCCCCTGGTGCCGGAGGTGGTGGCGCTCGCGGCGACGGCGCTGGGGGCGGAGCGCCTACCGTCGTCGACCTCGGCGGTCTGGTCCTGGCGCCCGGCTTCATCGACCTGCACTCCCACGCCCAGACGGTCAACGGGCTGCGCATGCAGGCACTTGACGGCGTGACCACCTCCCTGGACCTCGAGGCCGGCGCGCTGCCGGTGGACCTGACCATCGCCGACGCCGCGGCCGAGGGCCGGCCCATCAACTACGGCTACGCCGCCAACTGGCTGCTGGCCCGCCTGGAGCAGCTCGACGGCGTCGACGTCTACGACCGCGTCATCCGCGACTCCGCCGTCGCCCTCGCCGAGTCCCTGCCCGGTGCTACCGGCTGGCGCGTGCCGGCGGCGCCCGAGGGCGTGGGCCGGGTGCTCGACCGGCTGGAGGAGAACGTGCGCGCCGGCGGCATCGGCGTCGGCATGCTGCTGGGCTACGCGCCGGACTCCGGCCGGGTGGAGCTGCTGCAGCTGGCCAACCGCGCCGCCGAGCTGGGCTTCCCGATCTTCGTGCACGGCCGCTACGGCGCCGGTGACGATCCGCGCTCCGCGGTGGAGGGACTGCTCGAACTCATCGGGGTGGCGGCCTCCACCGGCGCGCAGGTGCACCTGTGCCACGTGAACTCGACCTACTCCGGCGCGGTCGATCTCGTGCTCGACGCCGTGGCCGAGGCGCAGGCCAAGGGCGTGCGGGTGACCACGGAGGGCTACCCGTACCACGCGTCATCCACCTCGATCAGCGCAACCTTCCTCGATCCTGAGGAGTTGAAGTTCCGCGGACGCCCGGCCACCGACATCCGTTATCTCGGCACCGGGGAGCGCGTGGCCAGCTACGATCGCCTCGCCGAGATCCGGGCAGCCGACCCCACCGGCGCCGCCGTCATCGACTACCTCGACCCCGACGACCCGGCCTCGATCGGAAAGCTCTACCGGGTGCTCACCTTCCCCGGCACCGCCTTCGCCTCCGACGCAATGATCATGCAGACCTCCGGCGTGCGGGACAGCGAGGAGCTGCTGCGCGGCTGGCCGCTGCCCGAGGGGGCCTTCGCGCACCCGCGCTCGGCCGGCTGCTTCACCCGGGCGCTGGGGCACATCTCGCGGGAGCTGGGCCTGATGTCGCTGAACTCGGCGATCGAGCGCTCCACCCTGGTGCCGGCCCAGATCCTGGAGGGTGCGGTGCCGGCGATGCGCCGCAAGGGCCGGGTGCAGGTGGGATGCGATGCGGACCTGACGATCTTCGACCCGGAAACGGTGATCGACCGCGCCAGCTTCGAGGAACTCGCTCCGGCCGAGGGCATCCGGCACCTGCTGGTGGGCGGGGAGTTCGCCATCCGCGACGGCGAGCTGGACCCGGCGGCCTTGCCCGGCCAGGCGGTCCGCGCCGAGGTGTAGCCCGGACGGGGGAGGGTGGCAAGGCCGGCTCCGGAAGAGGAAGGGGATGATGGTGGCGATGACTTCTGAGCAGCAGGCGACGTCCGATCAGCAGGTGCCCGCCTGGCGGGAGGTGCTCACTCCGCATCTGGTGGACGTCGACCCGAGCGATAAGCACTGGTCGCCGCGCCTCCACGATGAGTCCGTACCCGTCTCGGCCCTGCCGACACCCTCGCTCACCCTCGACGTCGACATCGTCCAGCAGAACCTTGCCGCCATGACCACGTGGTGCGCCGAGCAGGGCGTGGATCTCGCGCCGCACGGCAAGACCACCATGTCACCGGCGTTGTGGCACTGGCAGCTGGCGGCCGGTTGCCGGGCGATCTCCGTAGCCAACGGTTTCCAGGCGCGCATTGCCCGCCGCGCCGGAATCCCGCGCGTCGTGATCGCGAACGAGGTGATCTCTGTGGACGCCCTCACCTGGTTGGGCAGCGAACTGGCGACGACGGCGGCAGCGGAGTTCGACGTCGTGTGCTGGGCCGACTCAGTGGCCGGCGTCGAACGCATGACGGCTGCACTGGCCGCGGCCGGGTTGGGCGCTGGGAACCCGGCGGCCGGATCAGGTGCCCAGGACGACGACCCTGCTCCGGCGCCGCGACGCCTCGGCGTGTGCTTGGAGTTCGGCGCCCCCGGTGCGCGGACGGGGGTACGCAGCGCCGCCGTCGCCCGCGAGGTGGCGGCGGCGGTCCACGCCTCCCCGGTGCTGGAACTGCGTGGCGTCGCGGGCTATGAGGGCAGCGTCACCGGCGCCGACCCGGCCGCCCGGCTGGCCGCGATCCGCGAGTACCTCGCCCAGATGCGCGCGCTCTTCCTCGAGTTGGCGCCAACCTTCGAGACTGATGCTCCGGTGCTCAGCGCGGGGGGATCGGAGTGCTTCGACCTGGTCGCTGAGGCCTTCGCCGGCATCGACCAGGACGTGTCGGGAGCCCGCGCGCTGCTGCGGTCCGGCGCCTACCTCGTGCACGACCATGGCCACTACGCCCACATCACCCCGGCCGTTGCTCGCGGCGCCGGCCCGCACCTCGACGGTGCTGTGACCGCTCGCGCGCAGGTGCTCTCCACTCCCGAGCTGGGCCTGGCCCTCCTCGATGCCGGCAAGCGCGACGTCCCCTACGACATCCACCTCCCCACCGTGCTCCGGGTGGAGCGCGCCGGGGTTGAGCTCGCCCTCGACCCGAATGCGCTCACCCTGACCGGCACCAACGACCAGCACGCCTACGTCGAGGATCCCGAGGGACTGCTCGCCGTCGGCGACATCGCCACCCTGGGGCTATCGCACCCATGCACCATGTTCGACAAGTGGCGCACGGTGCTGCTCACCGAACGCGGCGCCGTCCTGGGGGCCCTCCCGACCTTCTTCTGAGGCACTTTCTCCAGGCTGCGCCTCGCCCTCCGCCGATTCCCCGCCTTCCCGCCTTCCCGCCTTCCCGCCTTCCCGCGATTCTGCTCACTCATCGTCGGAATGGGGGCGGCTCGCTGCCCTCAGAGTGACATTTCGTGAGCACAATCGCCATGGGTGCTCCGGCTCAGCCCAACGCCCAGCCAGCTCAGCCAAACGCCCGGCCCGTCCCAGCGCCCGCCCCGCGCTCCCAGCGCCCTGGCGTCGGCGCCCAGCGCCCGACCTGCCCCGCCATCAGTCCTTGACGTAAACAGTGCGTTAATCCACGCCTCTCGCCGGAAAAATTCCCGTAGGGTACCGCTGTGGTCACGATCCCTACCGATGCGCCCCGCACGCCAACCAGCACGACAGCCAGCGCCCCAGCCGGCACCGAGGCCCCGCCCTCGCGTTCTGAGCGCGATCGGGTAACGATTTTCGGCCCGGACTTCCCTTTTTCCTACGACGACTGGCTCGCCCACCCCGGTGGCATCGGCAGCGTCCCGGAGAGTGCGCACGGCACGGAGGTCGCTGTCGTCGGTGGCGGGATCGCCGGCCTCGTGGCGGCATACGAACTGATGCGCTTGGGCCTCAAGCCGGTGATCTACGAGGCCTCACGCCTCGGCGGACGTCTCCGCTCCGAGCCCTTCGACCTCGAGCGCCCCGAGATCGTCGCCGAGCTGGGCGGCATGCGCTTCCCCATCTCCTCGGCCGCCTTCTTCCACTACGTGGACCTCCTCGGCCTGGACAGCAAGCCTTTCCCGAACCCGCTCACCCCGGCCGCCGACTCCACCGTCGTGGACCTGGGCGGCGAGACCTTCTACGCCGAGGCGCTCGAGGACCTGCCCCCGCTGTTCGCCGAGGTGGCCGCGGCCTGGGATGGCGCGCTGGAAACCGGGATGAACCTCTCCGGCCTGCAGCAGGCAATCCGCGACCGCAACGCCACGCGGCTCAAGGAGATCTGGAACGCGATCGTCCCGGTGTGGGATGACCGCTCCTTCTACGAGTTCGTCGCCTCCGCGCCGGAGTTCCAGCGCCTGTCCTACCGCCACCGCGAGGTCTTCGGTCAGGTGGGCTTCGGCACCGGCGGCTGGGACTCGGACTTCGCCAACTCGATGCTTGAGATCCTGCGCGTGGTGGTCACCGAGTGCGACTCCAACCAGGAACTCATCGTCGGCGGTGTCGAGCAGCTCCCGCGCGGCCTGTGGCACCGGCCCGTCGACGACGCCGCGCACTGGCCGGCCGGCACCTCCCTGGCTTCCCTGCACGGCGGCGAGCCCCGCGGCGCGGTGGCGGCCCTGCGCCGCACCGAGGATGGCCGCATCGCCGTCACCGAGGCTGGCGAACGTGCTGCGGCTGGCCCGGACGCGCCCGGCGAGCCCACCGGCGTCACCCGCACGTATGACGCGGTGCTGGCCACCTGCCAGACCTGGCTGCTCAGCACCGAGATCGACTGCGACGAGTCCCTGTTCTCCCAGGATCTGTGGATGGCGCTGGACCGCACCCGCTACATGCAGTCCTCCAAGACCTTCGTGCAGGTCGATCGCCCCTTTTGGAAGGACATCGACCCCGAGACCGGGCGCCGCCGCCTGTCCATGACACTCACCGACCGCCTCACTCGCGGCACCTATCTCTTCGACAACGGCCCCGACAAGCCCGGCGTGATCTGCCTGAGCTACGCGTGGATGTCCGATGCGCTGAAGATGCTGCCGCACACCCCCGAGCGCCGCGCCGAACTGGCCCTGGGTGCGCTGGAGAAGATCTACCCCGATGTGGACATCCGCTCCCACATCATCGGCGATCCCATCGCCATCTCCTGGGAGGCCGACCCCTACTTCCTCGGCGCCTTCAAGGGCGCGCTGCCGGGGCATTACCGCTACAACGTGCGGATGTACTCCCACTTCGTGCAGCGCGAGCTGCCCGCCGCCGAACGCGGCATCTTCCTGGCCGGTGACGACGTCTCCTTCACCCCCGCCTGGGCCGAGGGTGCGGTGCAGACCGCGCTGAACGCCGTCTGGGGGATCATGGATCACTTCGGCGGCGCCTCCCACCCGGACAACCCGGGCCCGGGCGACGTCTACGACGAACTCGGCCCGATGGAGCTCCCGGAGTAACCGGAGCCGGCTGGATTCACGCCGGGATCACGCGAGAGACGGAGGGACCATGGCAGAGACCGTGCGGCTGGCGGTGGCGCAGACCCCGCCGATCCCCGGCGATGTCGCGGTGAACCTGGAGCGCATCGACGCCCTCGCGGCCCGCGCGGCGCAGTCCGAGGCGGATCTGCTGGTGCTACCCGAGATGGTGCTGACCGGTTACGCGATCGGCGCCGAGCAGGCCCGCGCGCTCGCCGAATCCGCCGACGGGCCCTCCGCGCGGCGGATCGCCGGCATCGCGCGCAGCCACGGTGTCGCGATTGCCTACGGCTACCCGCGACTGGCCCCGGGCGGCGCGGTGCACAACGCCGCGGCGCTCATCAACGATGAGGGCGCCCAGGTGCTGAATTACGCCAAGACGCACCTCTTCGGTGACGTCGATGCCGGCCAGTTCGCCGCCGGTGAAGCGCTGCCGACGACGGCGCAGTGGCGGGGTTGGTCGGTGGGTCTGGCGGTCTGCTACGACGTCGAGTTCCCGGAGGTCGGCCGCTGGCTGGCCGATGCCGGCGCCGATCTCGTGCTCGTCCCGACGGCGAACATGAGCGGTTTCGATGAGGTCTCCCGCCTGCTGGTGCCGGCCCGGGCCCTGGAGAACGGGATGTTCGTGGCCTACGCGAACTTCTGCGGCTCCGATGCGCGCTTCGACTACGGCGGGCTCAGTGTGGTGGCCGGGCCGGATGGAAAGCTGCTCGCCGAAGCCGGGCGCGGCGAGGAACTCCTGTTCGCCACCCTCGACCCGGCGGCGCTGAGCGCGGCGCGCGAGCGCTACACCTACCTCGCCGACCGCCGCCAGAACCTGCACCCCGGCCCCTGACGGCGCCGGGGCCCGGAAGTGCCGGGGTGTTCGGCGCTGTCCGGCGCCTGGCCCTGCGGTGGTGTCCCACGGGCGTGCCTCACCGGCTGGCACATGAGCGGGCAGCGGTAGGGTCGAGCAATGGTCAGTGTTCCGGTTCCCGGATCCTCGAGGCTGCATCGCCTTGAGGATCCGATCGATGTCGCCATCGTGCGGGAACTCTCGCAGGACTCCCGTGCGACGCTCTCCCAGCTCTCCGACCGGGTGGGCCTGTCCATCTCCGCGGTGCAGACCCGGGTGCGGCGTCTGGAGGCGCGTGGCGTCATCATCGGCTACCGCGCCATCATCGAACCGGACGCCGTGGGCAAGCAGCTCGCCGCCTTCATCGAGATCAGTCCGCTGGATCCGGCTCAGGCTGACGACGCCCCCGAGCGCCTGGAGCACCTCACCGCGATCGAGGCCTGCCACTCGGTGGCCGGGGACTCTTCCTACATGCTCTTCGTGCGCGTGGAGACCCCCCGCGACCTCGAGGAGCTCATCCGGGACATCCGCCAAGCCGCCTCGGTGAACACGCGTACCACCGTGGTGCTGCAGACCTTCTACGAGGGCCGCCCGTTGGAGATCGCCCCGCCCGAGTGACGCGTGTGCGCCACCGGCCTCAGGCCCGGCGGCCTCAGGCCCGGCGCAGCGCAGGTCTTAGGCCGGGCGCAGGATCAGCTGGGCCAGCTGGGGCATCGCGGAGGACGGCGTGCCGCTGAGCATCTCGTGCCGGGCCTCGGCAAGGTAGACCTGCTCCAGCACCTGGACCGCCTCGTCCTGGTCAATGGCGAAGCGCATGCCCAGGCGGCCGAGCACTCGTTCCAGCACTCCCGCGAGTTCGGTGCCGATCTGTTCTTTCTGCGCCAGATAGGCGGCCGCGACATCGGCATCCCGCATGGCCAACAGCTCGAACTCCATCATCACCAGGTGCCAGGCGCGCTCATCGGGCCCTTCAGGGGTGACGGCCTGCAAGATGGCCTCCACCGCGTGCGGGTTGACGCGATCCCCTGAGACGGCGTCGTCGCCGAGGTCGGCCACGGCCTGCTCCAGGTGGGCTAGACGGCGCCGCACATCGCGTTCGATGACGGCAAGATAGAGCTCCTCCTTGGTTGAGAAGTTGGAGTAGAAAGCTCCCCGGGTGAAGCCGGCCGCCTCGCAGATCGCCTCGATGGAGGCGCCAGGCACGCCGTGGCGGGAGAACACGGTGAAGGCGGCGTCGAGCAGGCGCTCGCGGGTGCGTTCCCGCCGTGCCGACACCGGGCGGATGGCCGCACTGCCCAGGTCTGGCCGGCCGGTCCCGGGTTCCGCCGGCACCGCCGTCGTGTCGCGCACGTAACACCTCCTGGAACTCCGGCCCGCTTGTCGCCGTTCAGCCTAACGGATACATTTCTGTATCGGATACATTCGTGTATCAACCGGTGGGCGGTCGTGCCGCAGCCGGGTCCATGGCACCGGAGCCGGGGAGCCGGGCCTCGGCACCCCGGGGGTGCCCCAGCACTTCGGGAGCGTGCGTGTCTTCAGTCCTCTATCGGATCGGCCGGTGGTCCGCGAGCTCCCGGCGCCTGGTGCTGCTGGGCTGGGTCGCGGTCCTCGCGCTCGCCGGAGCGATGGCGGGCTTCCTCGGTGAGGGGCTGGATGACGAAGTCTCCATCCCCGGCACCGAGGGCCAAGACGCCATGGAGCGCCTGAACGCCACCTTCCCGGAGATGGCCGGAGCCTCCGCCAGCCTGATCGTCGTCGCACCGGACGGCGCCGACATCACCGACGCCGACTTCGCCGAGGCCATCGATACCGCCACCGAGACGATCGAAGACCTCGAGCAGGTCGACGCGGTCACCCCGCTCGACGAGGACGAAGGCGCGCTGATCTCCGATGACAGCCGCGCCGCCATGCTCTCCATCACCCTGGACAGCGACCAGTCCGACGTCATGGACTCCACTCTCGAGGCTCTGCTGAACGAACGGGACGCGCTCGAGCAGGCCCTGCCAGAAGGCTCCGAGGCGGAGATGGGCGGGGAGATCTTCAACATGGAGTTCCCCGGCGTGGGCCTGATGGAGGTCGCCGGCGTGGTCATCTCCTTCGTGGTGCTGCTCATCACCCTGGGGTCGGTCGTGGCAGCCGGGCTGCCCCTGCTGACCGCGTTGCTCGGCGTGGGCGTCGCGGTGCTGCTGGTCTTCGCCGCCACCGCGCTCGGCCCGGTCAACTCCACCACCCCGATGCTGGCCCTCATGCTCGGCATGGCGGTGGGCATCGATTACGCCTTGCTGCTCATCGCCCGCCACCGCGAGGAGCTCGGCAAGGGCGGCGAGGTCATCGAGTCCGCGGCGCGGGCCACCGCCACGGCAGGATCGGCCATCGCCTTCGCGGGCGTCACCAACGTCATCGCCCTGCTGGGTCTGTCCTTCGCCAACATTCCGTTCCTGACCATCATGGGCGTGGCCGGTTCGGTGGCCGTTGCGATCGCGGTGGCCATCGCCGTCACGCTCGTGCCCGCGCTGATCGCCTTCTCCGGGGAGCGCATGCGCCCGCGGGCCGCCCGCCGGGCCCGCGCCGAGGCTGCAGCAGCAGAGACCGGTGCCGCCGCCGCGCCCTCCGGTACCGAGACGCCCCGCGCCGAGGAGGCCCAGTCCTCCGGCCCGTCGCCGAGCCGCTTCTTCACCGGCTGGGTCAAGGCGGTCACCCGCTTTCCGGCACTGACCATCGCCGTGGTGGTCGCCGGCATCGCGGTCCTCGCCTTCCCGGCCACCGACCTGCGCCTGGCAATGCCCGGGGCCGGCTTCCTGGACGAGGAACACCACGCCCGGCACGCCTACGAACTCACCGAGGAACACTTCGGCGAGGGCTACAACGCCGTGCTCATGGTCACCGCCACCATCGTCACCAGCGATGACCCCCTGGGGGTGATCGAGGACATCGCCGGCGAGATCGAGGAGCTCGACGGTGTGGTGGAGGTGCCGCTCGCGGTGCCCAACCCCTCGGCCGACACCGGCATCATCCAGGTGGTGCCCAGTGGCGGACCCGAGGCCCTGGAGACCGAGGAACTGGTGCGTGACATTCGCGCACTGCGCCCGCAGATCGCCGAGGACTACGGGGTCGACATCGCCGTCACCGGCTTCACCGCCATCACCATCGACGTCTCCGAGCAGCTCGGCGATGCCATGCTGCCCTTCGGGATCGCGGTGGTCGGGCTCTGCCTGATCCTGATGATGATGATCTTCCGCTCGGTAGTGGTGCCGATCAAGGCCAGCCTGGGCTACCTGCTCTCCGTGGGAGCCGCCTTCGGCGTGGTCACCCTGGTCTTCCAGGACGGCTGGGCCGCCGATCTGCTCGACGTCCCCCGTCTCGGCCCGGTGATCTCCTTCATGCCGATCATCCTCATGGGCGTGCTCTTCGGCCTGGCCATGGACTACGAGTGCTTCCTCGTGGCCCGGATGCGGGAGGAGTACGTGCGCACCGGCGATGCCCGCCAGGCCGTCGTCCGCGGATTCCAGGGCTCGGCCAAAGTGGTGACCGCGACCGCCACGATCATGGTCGCGGTGTTCTTCGGCTTCGTGCCCGGCGGGGACATCTACCTCAAACCCATCGCCCTCGGCCTGGCCGTGGGCGTGGCCGTGGACGCCTTCATCGTTCGCATGACCCTGGTGCCCGCGGTGATGACGCTGCTCGGCCGCAATGCCTGGTGGATCCCGCGCCGTCTGGACCGCATCATGCCGTTCTTCGACGTCGAGGGAGAACGGCTGGAGAAGCAGATCGCGCTCACTGACTGGGCGCCGCAGACCGCGGCGGCCGCACGCGAGTTGGTCATCAACGCCCCGAACTCCGACGACCCGTGGATCGGGCCGGTGGAGTTCAGCCTCGCCGAGAACGGTGCCCTCGGGATCAAGAGCCGCTCGCGCGCCGCCGTGACCGCCGTGGTGCTCGCCGTGGCCGGGCGGCTCGCTCCCGATACCGGTGACCTCAAGGTGACCGGCCTGGTGCTGCCCGACCGCTCCGCCGCCGTGCGCCACCGGGTGGCGGTCATCGACGCGGTCAACGCCCCCGACGTTCCCGCGGAGCTGCGCCGTCTCGCCGCCCAGGCGCGCCGCACTCAGCAACGCAGCACCCCCCGCCCCGGCCGGCTGCGCATCGTGGTTCTCGACCGCGCGGACGTCCTGACCGACCCCACGGCACGCCGCGCCGTCGCCGACCGGCTGGCCGAACTGCGCGCCGCTGGCGTCGCCGTCGTTCTCGGGCTGCCCGGCGCGGGCGCTGACGCCACCCGGCGCCTGCAGGAACTCGCTCCCGACGCCGCTCTGATCGACCTCGACGCCGTCTCCGCGCACCCCGATCCCGCCGGCTCCCGGCTCCAGGAAGCGACAGCCTCATGAACGTCCGCCTGACTCCCGCCCGCATCCTCTCCCTGCTGGTGGTGACCGTGCTGCCCCTCGGCGTGCTCGGCGTCCTGCTCGCCGGCCTGTGGTCACCCACCGACCGGCTGGACCGGGTGCGCGCCGCGATCGTGAACGAGGACGAACCTGTCGAGGTCGAGGACCAGACTCTGCCCTTGGGCCGGGAACTCGCCGGCGGACTGGTCGATGGCGGCGATGGCGAGGTGGGCGACACGAACTACACCTGGGAGGTCACCAGCGCCGAGCGCGCCGCCGAAGGCCTCGAGGACGGCACCTTCCACGCGGTGGTCACCATCCCGGAGAACTTCTCCGCCGCCGCCACCTCCGTCATGGTGGATGAGGAATGGCCCCGTCAGGCCACCATCGACGTCACCACCCCGCCCGGCGGCCGCGTGCTCGACGAGGCACTGGCCCGGATCATCTCCGCCACGGCGCTCGATGTGCTGGGCGAGACGCTGACCGAGACCTACGTGGACAACCTGCTCCTCGGCTTCTCTACTCTGGCCACCGAGCTGGCCGAGGCCGCGGACGGCGCAGACCAGCTCGCCGAGGGGAACGCCGAGGCCGGTGAGGCGGCCGAAGCGCTCGCCGAGGGCGGCGAGGGTCTGGCCGGCGGCGCTCGCGACAGCGCCTCGGCCGCGTACCAGCTGGCCGACGGCGCCGGGGAGCTCGGTGCCGGGGCCGCCGAACTCGGTGCTGGGGCGCGGGAGCTGGGCGGCGGGCTCGACGAACTGGCCGGCGGAGCCGGGGAACTGGCCGGCGGCGCGCGGCAGCTGGCCGGAGGGGCCGGCGAACTCGCCGGGGGAGCCGAGGAACTCGCCGGTGGTGCGGGCGAGCTGGCCGGAGGGCTCGGCGAACTTGCCGGGGGAGCCGAGGAACTCGCCGCCGGGATGGCGGCCCTGGATCAGGACGTCGCCCTCTTGCCACCGGCGGCCACCGATCTGGCGGCCGGCGCCCAGCAGGTCGCCGACGGCATCGGGGCCTTCGTGCCCGATCCCGCAGTCATCCTCGAGGCCGTGGGCTGCGGCAGCGCGCCGCCGCAGCTCCCCGGCGGTCCGGAACTCCCGCCGCCGTCCGCGGAGGACTGTGAGCAGATCGCCGCGCTGCTGGAGGAGAATCTCGCAAGCATCTTCGCCCCGGTCATCGAACTCCAGGACGGCGCAGACCAGGTGGCCAGTGGCATGGCGGCCTTCGCCGGTGTCCCGCCTGCACAGGGCGGCCCCACCGGGCTGTACGAACTCTCCGCCGGTGTCAGTGGCCTGAGCTCAGGCGTGGGGGAGCTGGCCGGCGCCACTTCCGAGCTGCCCCCGGCGGCCGGCGCGTTGGCCGGAGGCGCGGAGGAACTCGCCACCGGTGCCACCGAACTCTCCACCGGCCTCCAGGGCCTGGCCACCGGGATCGACGGCGTGGCCGGTGGGGCTGGTGAGTCGGCGGGTGCCGCCCGGCAGATCGCCGGGGGCGGCGATGACCTTGCCGGCGGTGCCGCTCAGCTCGCGGATGGCGGGCAGCAGCTGGCCGGCGGGCTGGGCGAACTCGGCGAGGGTGCCGAGGAGATCGCCGAGGGAAACAGTGAGCTCGCCGGTGGGCTGGAGGAGCTCGCCGAGGGCAACGCCGAACTCGGCTCGGGGCTGCGTGAAGCGACAGAGGAACTACCGAACTACGACGAGACCGAGCGCAACGAGATCGCCGACGTCGCCGCCGCGCCGGCCTCCGGGCCCGGCATCGACGGCCTCACCGGGGCTTCCACCGGCGCGCTCTTCGCCATCCTCTCCCTGTGGCTGGGGGCCCTGATGCTGCTCCTGGTCCTGCCCGCCGTGCCGCCCGGGGCGCTGGGATCCACCCGCACCTCGGCCGAGCTCGCGCTCCGTGCCCTGGCCCTGCCGGTGGCGCTCGGTGCGGCCGGGGGCGCTGGGGTGGGCGTCCTGCTCGCGGCGGTCGAGGGGCTCAGCCCGGCGCGGTGGGTGGGTGTCATCGGCATCTCGACGTTGATCGCCGTGTGCTTCGTGACGGTCAACCAGGCCCTGGCCGCGGCCTTCGGTCATGCCGGCCGCTGCGTCTCGGTGCTGGTCGCGGTCGTGGCGCTGGCCACGGGTGTGGTGGCCACCGCCCCGGGCTGGCTCCTGATCATCGGCGACGTGCTGCCGGTGGGCCCGGCGCTGCAGGCGCTGCTGAGCGCGGTGATCCCCGCGGCCGGGGGGTGGCTCTTCGCCCTGGTGCTGCTGGTGGCGTGGACGGCCGCCGGTCTTGGCGTCTCCACGCTGGCCATCGCCCGGCGCCGGGTGCTCCGGCCGCGGCAGGTGCTGGCGAGCGCCGCAGCCTGAGACAGGACGGATGCGGCGTGCCGGTGGCCGTCGCGGCCTGAGATGATGCGCCGGTGACTGAGACCTCCCATCAGGATCTGCACGCCCAGTTCGACGCGATCACCCCGGAGCGGCTACGCGACGTCGGCTCGGTGAAATGGTCGACCTTCCCCGGCGCCGTCGGTGCCTTCGTGGCCGAGATGGACTACGGCACCGCGCCGGAGGTGACCGCAGCGCTGCACGAGACCATCGAGCGCGGGCTCTTCGGCTACCTGCCCGACGCCGTCGCCCAGCGCATGTCCGAGGCGAGCGCCCGCTGGCATGCCGACGCCTACGGCTGGCAGGTCGATCCCGCCCGGATCCGGCCCCTGTCCGATGTGCTCACCGGGCTGGACGCGGTGATCGAGCACTACTCCGAGCCGGGATCCCCGGTCATCCTGCCCACGCCGGCCTACATGCCCTTTCTCAAGCGCCCGGTGATCAAGGGCCGCGAGATCATCGAGGTGCCGATGGTCCTCGACGGCGCCGGGCAAGGTCGGAGCGGGCGCTACGTGTATGACCTGGACGCGCTCGATGCCGCTTTCGCCCGAGGCGGGCACCTGCTCATCCTGTGCAACCCGCACAACCCGGTGGGGCGGGTGCTCGAGCGCGAGGAACTGCTCGCGATCTCCGAGGTGGTCGAGCGCCATGGCGGCCGGGTGTTCTCCGACGAGATCCACGCGCCCCTGGTGTTCGAGGGGTACCGGCACGTGCCCTACGCGTCGATCAGCGAGACCGCCGCCGGGCACACCGTGACGGCCACCTCGGCGTCGAAGGCCTGGAACCTGCCGGGGCTGAAGTGCGCGCAGCTGGTGCTGTCCAATGACGCCGACGTCGCCACCTGGCGCAAGGTGGGGCAGGTGTACGAGTCGGTGGCCTCCACCCCCGGTGCGGTCGCGGCCGCGGCGGCACTGGATCACGGCCGGGACTGGCTGGCCGGGGTGATCGCCTACCTGGACGGCAACCGCCGTCTGCTCGCCGAACTCGCTGCCGAGCATCTGCCCGGCGCCGTGGTGTACGTGCCCGAGGGCACGTACCTCTCGCTGATCGACTTCCGGCCGGTGACCGGTGACGACGGCGCTCCGCTGCTCGGGGACCACCCGGCGCAGCACTTCCTCAAGCAGGCGCAGGTGGCCATGACCGACGGCGCCCTGTGTGGCCAGGCGGCGCGCGGCACGGCCCGGTTCAACCTCGGCATGCCGCGGCCGGTGCTGCGCCGCGCCGTCGAAGCCATGCGCGCCGCCCTGCCGCGTGAGGTAGCCCAGCGGCCGTGACCTCGGCATCTGTACCTCGGCGGGAGCATGGCGCCGACCCCACCACGACGTGACGTCAGGAGAACCTGTGGCCTTCTTCGATCTGCCCCTCCCGGAGCTGGAGAGCTATCTGCCCGAGCTCGATGAGCCGGCCGACTTCGACGAGTTCTGGGCTCGCACGCTCGCCGAGACCCGGGAGCACGACCTCGCCCTCGCCCTCGAGCTGGTCGAGACCGGCCTGCCGCTGGTCGAGCACTTCGACGTCACCTTCGCCGGCTTCGGCGGTCACCCCGTCAAGGCCTGGCTGTCCCGACCGGCCGGTCCGGTCGAAGGCCCGCTGCCCGCCGTCGTGCAGTTCCTCGGCTACGGCGGCGGGCGTGGGCTCGCCCTGGAGCATCTCACCTGGGCGAACGCGGGCTACGCCCACCTCCTGGTGGACACCCGCGGTCAGGGGTCGCGATGGGGGAGCGGCGGGCACACCCCAGACCCGGCCGGCTCAGGCCCATCGCTGCCCGGATTCATGACGCGCGGCCTCACCGACCCGCACGAGCACTATTACCGCCGCGTCTACACCGACGGCGTGCGCGCCGTCGACGCCATGCGGGCACTGGAGTGGGTGGACTCGGAGTCGATCACGGTGACCGGGGCGAGCCAGGGTGGCGGTATCACCCTGGCGGTCGCGGGCCTGGTCCCCGGTCTGCGCGCCGCCATGCCCGACGTGCCATTCCTGAGCCACTTCCGCCGCGCCATCGGCCTCACCGACGCGATGCCCTACGGCGAGGTTCGTGAGTACCTGGCAGTGCACCGCGATCGGGTCGAGCAGGCCTATCGCACGTTGTCCTACCTCGACGGCGTGAGCTTCGCACGGCGCGCTCAGTCACCGGCCCTGTTCTCGGTGGCGCTCATGGACACCATCTGCCCGCCCTCGACCGTCTACGCGGCCTTCAACCACTGGGGTGCCGAAGCCGGTGCGGGCGCCGTTGCCGAGGGGGAGAAGGAGATCGCCGTCTACTCGCACAACGGCCACGAGGGCGGTGGGACGCACCAGCTCGCACGCCAGATCGCCTGGCTCGCCCACCAGCTCCGCTGACGAGCCCCACCCCGGCCGAGCGCGCCACGTACTCGTGATCGCGCCACTCACAGGGGCCCGGGGGTGGCGCGTTCGCGAGGAACTGGCGCGATAGACGACCCGGACCGGGTAACCGGCCCCCGGGGCTGTCAGCTGAGCCCGGCGTCGTTCCGGTGCTCGATGACGTAGTCCAGGCATTCGGTCAACGACTGCACGTCCGCGGGCGCCATGGCGGGGAACATGCCCACTCGCACCTGGTTGCGCCCGAGCTTGCGGTAGGGCTCGGTGTCCACCACACCGTTGGTGCGCAGCTGCGCCGTGACCCAGGCGGCGTCCACCGACTCGTCGAGGTCGATCGTGCCCACCACGGGGGAGCGCTGCTCGGCCTCGGCCACGAAAGGCGTGGCGTAGTCGCTGCCCTCGGCCCAGTCGTACAAGATTGCGGAGGATTCGGCGCAGCGGCCGGCAGCCCACTTCAGACCGCCGCGCTCGCGGAGCCAGTCGATCTGTTCGGCGAGCATGATGAGCGTGGCCACAGCCGGGGTGTTCAAGGTCTGATCCTTGCGAGAGTTCTCCAAGGCTTGCCCCAGATCCAGAAAGTCCGGTACCCAGCGCGCGGCAGTCAGCTCCTCGATTCGCTTCACGGCAGCGGGGGAGCACAGGGCCAGCCAGAGCCCGCCGTCGCCGGCGAAGGCCTTCTGGGGTGCGAAGTAGTAGACGTCGGTCTCCCCGACGTCCACCTGCGCGGCTCCCGCGATCGATGTCGCGTCCACCAGGGTCAAGGCGCTCGCCGGCCCGAGTCGCCGCACCGGGGAGACCACGCCCGTCGAGGTTTCATTGTGCGGGTAGGCGTACACGTCGGGGGCCGGAGCGGAGGCCTCTGGCTGCTCGCCGTCCTCAGTGGTGCACAGCGCCAGGGAGCCCGCGTCAGCCCGGCGGATATCCGACGGCCCCAGGAAGGGCGCACGATCGGTCACCGCGGCGAACTTCGAGCCGAACTCCCCGAAGGCGGCGTGCTGGGCGCGCTCGCGCACCAGGCAGAACGCCGCAGCATCCCAGAAGGCTGTGGTCCCGCCGTTGCCGAGCATCACCTCGTAGCCCTCCGGGAGGTCGAAGAGCTCGGAGAGCCCTTCGCGCACCCGCCGCACCAGGCCGCGCACCGGCGCCTGGCGGTGTGAGGTGCCCATCACGGTGGTGCTCAGCGCCGCGACCATCTCCGCCTGAGAGGGACGCACGCGTGACGGCCCCGAACCGAATCGCCCGTCGGCGGGGAGCATCTCGGTGGGAATCGGGACGACGTCATCAGGTTCCAGTTCGGCCATACCTCTAGCATGGCAGCGTGAGCGCCAATGCAGCCCCTCTGTCCGCCGAACTTCTCGACGCCGCCGCGCACCGCCTCGGCGCGCCGATTACCGCCGCCACCGTCGCGCGGCTGATCGATCACACTCTGCTCAAGCCCGGAAGTACCAGTGATCAGGCGCTCGCGCTCTACGCCGAGGCCCGCGAGCTCGGCGCCTACGCCGTCTGCATCTCGCCCTCGCTGCTCCCTCTGGCCACTGACGGCGACGGCACCGACCCCGCGGCGCCGCTGATCGCCACGGTCTGCGGCTTCCCCTCGGGTGCTCACCATCACGAGATCAAGGCTGCTGAGGCGGCCCGTGCGGTGGCCGACCGCGCCGCCGAGGTGGACATGGTCATCGACCTCTCTCTGGCTCTGCAGGGCCGCTTCGACGCCCTGCAGACCGAGATCGCGGCGGTGCGTGAGGGCGCGGGCTCGGCGGTGCTGAAGGTGATCATCGAGTCCGCCGCCCTGGACGCCGAGGCGATCGTCGGCGCATGCCGTGCGGCGGAATCGGCCGGTGCGGACTTCGTGAAGACCTCCACCGGCTTTCACCCGGCGGGCGGCGCGAGCGTCAGTGCCGTGGAGATCATGCACGCCACCGTGGGCGGGCGCCTGGGCATCAAGGCCTCCGGCGGTATCCGCACGGCCGAGGATGCGCTACGCATGATCACCGCCGGTGCCACGCGACTGGGACTCTCCGGTTCGCGCGCGATCCTTGACGGCCTGCCATCCGAACCCGCGGAGTCCTGAACATGACCGATCTCATCGACACCACCGAGATGTACCTCAAGACGGTCTACGAGCTGGAGGAGGAGGGCGTGGCGCCCTTGCGTGCCCGCATCGCCGAGCGGCTCGGGCACTCCGGGCCCACGGTCTCCCAGACCGTCGCACGTATGGAGCGGGCAGGTCTGCTGCACCTGGCCTCGGACCGCCAGATTGAGCTGACCACGGCGGGCCGGGACAAAGCTGTGCGGGTGATGCGCAAGCACCGCCTGGCCGAGCGCCTCCTGGTGGACGTGGTCGGCCTCGATTGGGCGTTGGTGCATGAAGAGGCCTGCCGCTGGGAGCACGTGATGAGCGAGCAGGTCGAGCGCCGCCTCGTCGAGATCCTCGATCACCCCCACATCGACCCCTACGGCAACCCCATCCCCGGCCTCGATGCCCTCGGCGAGCCGGTGGGAGACGCCGTGCTCGCGCCGGGCGGCACGGCCGTGACCGGGCTGCGCGCGCTCAGTGAGGTCGTCGAGGAGATCGCGGCCGGGCCAGCCAGCCGGGAGGCACGTGCGATCGTGCTGCATCGCATCGGCGAGCCCTTGCAGGTCGACGTCGAACTCTTGGAACGGATGGCCGATGCCGGCCTCAAGCCGGGCTCCCAGCTGGAGTTGCGGGTGTTCGCCAGCGGCGATGTCGTCACTTTGCACGCCCCCGGCGCGGACATGGAACTCGAGGTTCCCGATGAGGTCTCCCGGCACCTTTTCGTTGCACGTCCGTGATCTGGGCCACCACTCCGTGACCGATATGTGACAAAAGTGCGTCTGGGGCGCTACGGTGATGCCGTTCCGTGACCCTCCACGCGGAATGTTCCGGATGGGCCTCCTCCTCAGCCGCCGGAAGACCCCCTGCTCGAGGAGAGGTTCATACCCTGTGAATGCTCAGACTGAGATTCGCCGCCACCGCGCGGCTGGTCGTCCGCGGACGCCGCTGACGTCCCTCGCTTCCGGAGCCCGCCGCGGCGCCTTGGTTGCCGCCTCATCCTCGCTCGCGATCACGATTGCCGCGTCGGCAGCAGCTGCCGCCCCGGACACCGCCGCTCGCACGGCCCTGCCGAAGGTCGCGGACATCACGTCCACCGATCTCGTCAATGACGCCTTGAGCAACTCGCCCTCGTTCTCCGTCCCCGCGGACGCCGAGTACGTGACCGGCCCGCGCGCCTCGGTGGCTTTCACCGCGGCCCCGGAGACCCCAGCGCTCGCTGCCCCGCAGGCCCCGGCCCCGCTGGAGCCGGCCGTTGAGGCCACCGTCGCTCCGGAGCCCGCCGCCGCCCCGGCCGCGGAGCCCGCTGCTGAGGAGCCGGCCGTCGAGGCTGCCGCAGAGGCGCCGGCCGCTGAAGAGCCCGCCCCCGCCGCGGCCTCCTCCGCCATCGGCGACCAGATCGTGGCGATCGCCCGGCAGTACAACGGCACCCCGTACGCCTTCGGCGGTTCGACCCCAGCAGGTTTTGACTGCTCCGGCTTCACCCAGTACGTCTTCGCCCAGGTCGGCATCTCGATCCCGCGCAGCTCCGGTGCTCAGCAGGGCGCCGGCCGCGTGGTCTCGGCCGCTGAGGCTCGCCCCGGCGACCTCGTCTGGGCTCCGGGTCACGTCGGCATCTACACCGGCAACGGCAACCACATCGCCGCTCGTAACCCCAGCTCGCCGCTGCACGAGTCGCCGATGTACCGGAACTTCACCTTCATTCGCGTCGCAGGCTGAGCACGCCGCGCCAGCGATCGCACAACGACGCCCCGACCTCGTGGAGGTCGGGGCGTCGTGCGTTATACAGTAGGAAAATCAAGGTCAACGGCCCGTCAACCAAGGAGGCGGACATGGCCCACGAGAACGTGATCGTGGTGGGAGTGGACGGGTCCGAGGCCAGCCTCGGGGCCCTGGAGTGGGCAGCCGCCGAGGCCGAACGCACTGGCTGGCGGTTGCACATCGTCTGCGCCTACGCCCTGCCCTCCTTCACCGCAGCTTCCCTCGACGGCGGATACGCGGCCATGGACGACTCCACCATCCACGCGGGTGCTCAGAGCGTGCTCGACGACGCCGCCGTCCGGGTGGCTGACCGCGGGCTCTCGGTCTCCACCGCCCTCGAGACGGGCGATCCCGCCGGCGTTCTGGTCGATCTCTCGCGCGAGGCCTCGATCGTGGTGGTCGGCTCCCGGGGCCGGGGCGGATTCGCTGACCGGCTCCTCGGCACGGTCTCCTCCACTCTTCCCGCCCACGCGCACTGCACGACCGTCGTGGTGCCCCTGCGTGGGGGCCGTCAGGTCACGCCGGTGCGGCGGATCGTGGTGGGCGTCGATGGTTCGGACTCTGCCCGCGGAGCCCTCAAGCGCGCCATCAGCGAGGCTCGGCAGTGGGACGCCGAACTCTCCGCCGTCTCGGCCGTACCGGTGCCCACCGGCGCGGGCCTGGCGTGGCTTCCCGCCGCCGTCGACCGCGGCGACGTGCTCACCGACGTCCGCGCCGGCCTGCGGCTGGCGATCGAGGCCGCTCTCGGTGATGAGGTCATGGACATCCGCCAGCTCGCTCTGGAGGGCAACCCCGCGGCGCTGATGTCGGAGTTCTCCACTGCCGTCGATTTGATCGTGGTGGGCTCCCGTGGTCGTGGCGGTTTCGCCGGGTTGCTGATGGGCTCCACCAGTCAGGCGGTGCTGCATCACGCGGTGTGCCCGGTGATGGTGGTGCCGACACGCTCGGTGAAGGACGAGGTCGGGCCGGCCGACGTGCCCTGGGAACACTGACCCTGGCCCGCGCTGTCGGGTGCAGGCAGCGCAAAGCCCCGGCGGCCTTGTTCAGCAACGCGCCGGGGCTCTGCGGCCAGGATTGCTACGCGGTCTGTTCCGCGTGCTTGCCCTCCTCGATCTCCTCCACGAGCTTGTCGTTGAAGGCGGGCAGGTCGTCCGGGGTGCGGCTGGAGACCAGGCCGGCGTCGACCACGACCTCCTCATCGACCCAGGTGGCGCCGGCGTTGCGCAAGTCCGTCCTGAGCGAGGGGTAGGAGGTGATGGTGCGGCCCTGGAGCACATCGGCGTCGGTGAGGATCCAAGCGCCGTGGCAGATGACCCCCACCGGCTTGTGCTGCGCGAAGATCTCGCGGGTGAAGCTCACCGCGTCTTCGTCCATGCGGAGATGGTCGGCGTTCGACGTGCCGCCGGGCAGCACCAGAGCGTCGTAGTCACCGGCGTTCACTTCGCTGGTGGTCTTGTCGACCGTGGCCTCGTGCCCCTTCTTGCCGGCAATCGTGCCGCCCTTCGGGGCGATGAGCACCGCCTCGGCGCCGTGCGAGGTGACGGCTTCCCACGGGCTGGTGAGCTCGCTGTCCTCGAAACCGTCTGTCGCCACGAATGCGACCTTCTTGCCTGTGAGGTGACCCATGAGACTCCTAACGTGCGCTGTTCTCCCGGGCGCAGAGGGTGCGCCCGGCGATCACTTCACGCTAGACACCTTGACGGAGCTCCGCACGCCGGGAGGCCACGGGAGAGGTGTGCAGCGGGCGCCGAACGCTGGGGCGACGTCGGTTTCGGCCGGTCGCCATCGAGCCGGGTAGGCTGATCGCGCCCATCCTGGCCACCCCGCCTCCGTAGCTCAGTGGATAGAGCAACCGCCTCCTAAGCGGTAGGTCACGCGTTCGAATCGCGTCGGAGGCACCGAAAGTTCCCCGTCGGTGTAGCCAAAGGTGTAGCTAGCACGCTCACCGCCGCTGCACATCGGCCGCGGGACGGGGAAAGTGGCCTATCCGTGTGAGTTCTTGCCGACGAAGAACCACACCAGTGGGCCCAGCAGCGGGAACGCCAGCACTCCGAGAATCCACAAGGCCTTGAGCCCGGCGGTGTAGGAGCGCGAGTTCATGATGGACACAACGGCGGCGAAGAAGAGCACGATCAGAGAGAGCCCGATGGCGGCGCCGATGAGGGCGAGGGGTTCACCAAACATCGACCGACTGTAGCAACGCCCGTTCTTGCTTCGAGCCCGATCAGGGCGTCCGTGGCAGCCAGCCACGCGCCCCGACGGCAGCCAGCCACCCGCCCCGACCTGCCGATCGGATGTCGAGCTGGCCCGTGATGCGAGCACCGGCGGTGCACCTAGACTTTCGTCTCACCTTTCGCAAGTGGATGTGGCACCTGTCACAGCCAGAAGTAGGCGGATGCGATTGCATCACTCCCGACTTATGGGGCAGTATTGCTGGCAGATGGAGCGCGACGCTTGCCCCCCCTGCGTGTCGCGCTCCATCCTCATCTTCAGGCAGATCCCACGGTGCAACGGTGCACGGCGTAGCGGATCGCCAGGCCCAGGAATGCGTCGGAAGGCATCGGCGCGGCACTCACTCCAGTAGCCGGAGACTGCATACCGTAGACGAATGATCCGTGGTCTCTTCCGACGCAAGGGGGCGGATCGTCGACCCCCCGCCGAGCAGGCCAGTGGTCCCGCCCCCATTGCGCCCCCCGCCCCGCCGAGCCCTGCGCCCGCAGAGCCCGAATCGAGCCCGCCGGTCGAGCCGCCCCCGCCGCGCACGCAGGAAATCGTTGAGCAGGCCCTGCGTGGCTGGAGTTCCGCACTCGCCGCGCTCGGAGAAGAAGCGGCCCTGGCGGACCTCTCGCGCGTGAGCGAGGCGGCCGTGGATCTCACCGCCGCACATCCCTCCGGCTTGGCGCAGCTCTACGCCGGCCGCCCCACGCGGCTGTCCAGCCTGGTGCGTGAGCCCGGAGCGCAGCGGGAGGCCCGACGTGCCGCCGAGGCGGCCCGCGCCACCACCGAGGAGCTCACCCGCCGTCACGGCATCGCTCCCGTCTACCTCGCGCTCGGCGTGGCCACCTGGACCGAGCTGCCAGAAGCCGACGGCGCGGTCGACGTTGACGAGAGCCAGAACGGCGACGTCGTCCTCGAACCGTCCTCCGACCCACGGCATGCCTACGCCGACTATTCGGCCACCTCCGCCGTCTCGGCCTCCTCGGGCGACGAAGCCGAGCGGGTGTCCGTGCCTCACGCCGCAGCGGGATCCGCCGCGGGCCAGGGTGTCCCGACCGAGGCGCCCGACTCCCACGCGGCCTCCGGTACCGCACCGCCCGCCAGCTCCGGTGAGGCAGCGGCTACCCCCTCCGCAACGTCAGCGGAGGTGGCGCGCGCCCTCCCGGCCACGCCGTCGCACCGGGCCGTGCGGGCCGTGCAGGCACCAGTACTTCTGCGACCCATCCGCATGACCGCCCCGCCGGGATCGGACGACGTCCTCTTCCACCTCGAAGCCGGCGTGGAGATCAATCCGGTGTTCGCTGACGCGCTGAAGGCTGCAGAGCCTGGCGCCGATCACGCAGAACTGATCCCGCTCGCCGAACTGCTCGGCGAGGGCCTCAGCCCGCGGAAGGCCTTCGAGCGCATCCGCGAGGTGGGCTCCCGGTACCTGGCCGGCTTCGAACTCACCGAGAAACTGCTGGTGGGCCCGTTCGTGCAGCCTGGCCGCATCCTGCTCGATGACCTCGAATCCATGCGTCCCTACCTGGCGAAGTCGCCGGTGGTGGCGGCGCTCGCCGGCGATGACGAGGCGCAGAGTGTCCTGGATGTGCCCCTCCCGCCACGGGTGCGCGGCGATCGTGCCCCGGAGGACGAGCGCGGAGCCGGCGACCTCGACCCGGACCAGGCCTACGCCGTCGACGTCGCGGCGTCGGGCCGGAACGTGTTCATCGACGCGCCCCCGGGCTCCGACGTCCACGGCGCCCTCGCGGCGCTGCTCGCCGATGCCGCAGCCTCCGGCCGGCACAGCGTGTACGTGCCCGGTTCACGACGCACTGGCCGCGCCCTGGTGGGCAGGCTCCAGGAGATCGGCCTGGGCGGCCTCTCCCTGGATATGGCCACCGAGGATCGATGGCGCCAGCAGGTCCCCACCCGACTTGCCGCCGGTCTGGGCCGGGAACCGGAGGAACTCGACGCCCGGCGCATCGAGGCTGATCGTGCCGAGCTCGTGGCGGTGCGCAGCACCCTGGGTGACTACATCGACGGCCTGCATGCGGTGCACGATCCCTGGGGCGTCTCCGCCTACGACGCCCTGCAGGAACTCGCCCGCCAGACCTCCCGCCGCCCCGGCCCGCGCACCACCGTGCGTCTGAGTGCCGCCACGCTCCGCGAGCTGAGCGGCCAGGGCCTCTCCGAGGTGGCCGATCTGCTCGCCCGCGCTGCGGCGCTGGACGCCTTCACCCTGCGCCCGCACGAGACGCCCTGGTACGGGGCCGCCCTGGACACGGCCGCCGAGGCCACCGCAGCGCTGGAGCGCACTCACCGCCTCGCTGAGGAGCTGCTGCCTGACCTACTCGACCACGCCTCGCGGGTGACCCGCCAGACCGGTCTGGAACGCGCGCGGACCTTGCGCGATTGGTCCGAGCAGCTCACCATGCTCGACGGCGTGGCCGATGCCCTCGACGTCTTCCACCCGCAGATCTTCGAGCGCTCCGCCGCCGACATGGTGGTCGCCACCGCCTCGCGGGAGTGGCGCAAGGAGCGCGGGCTCTCCATGCGCGCCTCTGTCCGCCGCCGCCTGCGGAAGCAGGCCCGGGATCAGCTGCGGCCCGGCCGCCCCGTCGAGGACCTGCACGCCGAGCTCGTCAAGGTTCAGGCCAAGCGCGAGGTCTGGCGGCGCCATGACCCCTCCGGTGGCTGGCCCCGCCTGCCTGATGGTCTGGGCCCGATGCGCAAGACCGCCGAGCAGGCTCGCGCCGATGTCGAGGCGCTCGACCCGGTGGTGGGCTCCGGGATCGGGAAGGACGAACTCCTCGATCTGCCCCTGGGTGCCCTCGAAGATCGGATGCAGGCCCTCAGCCGTGACGCCGCCGCACTGCGGCTGCTGCCTGAACGTACCCGCGTGCTCGCTGAGCTACGCGAGCGCGGGATGGGCGAGCTGGTGGCGGACCTCACCCAGCGTCGTGTGGCCCGGGCCCTGGTCGGCGCGGAACTCGACCTCGCCTGGTGGTCCTCCGTGTTGGAGCAGATCCTGCGCACTTCTCCGGCGCTGGCTGGCCAGGATGGGCCGGCCTTGCGCGCCCTGGCCGAACGATTCCGCGAACTCGATCTCGCCCAGGTCCGCAGCCTCGCCGCTCCCATCCGCCGCGCCATCGCCACCCAGGCCCAGGAGGCGGTCCTCGCCCACGCCGCCACCGCCCAGCGCTTGGAGGATGCTGCCGCGGAGGAGCACCCGGATGTGCGCCGCCTCCTCACCGGCTTCGGCGACCTGCCCCGCCGTGCCTGCCCGATCTGGCTGCTGGCCCCGGCCATCGCGCCTCAGGTGCTGCCGCCCGCTCCGGAGACGATCGATCTGCTGGTGCTCGATGGCGTGCAGCACCTTCCGCCGGCCCAGGTGATCTCCCTGATCGCCCGCGCCCGCCAGGTGGTCCTGACCGGGGACTCCCGGCGCGGCGGAGAAGGGCTCGCCGGTGTGCTCGGACCGCTGCTGCCCACCGTGCCCCTGCCCGCCGATCGTGCCCGGCGGCATGAGGGGATTGCCGCCTTCCTCGCCTCGCACGGCTACGACGGCGTCATCTCCTCCGTGCCCGGTACCACCCCCGCCTCGCAGGTGCGCCTCGAGCTGGTCGAGGGCTTCGGCATGCCCGCGCCGGGCCGCGAGGCCGTGGAGTCGGTGCGCAGTGAGGTCGATCGCGTGGTCGATCTGGTCATCGAGCACGCTTTGACTGCCCCCGAGGAGTCCCTGGCGGTCGTGGCGCTGAATGCGCCGCACGCGGAGCGGGTGCGCGAGGCAGTGGCTGCCGCTGCGGCGGGGAGCCCCGCGCTGGGCTCCTTCCTTGACCCGGAGCGCGACGAGCCGTTCACCGTCCTCGAGGTCGATGCCGCCGCGGGCCTCCGGCGTGATGTCGTGCTGCTCTCCGTGGGCTACGGCAAGACGCCACACGGACGCGTGCTGCACCGCTTCGGTCCCATCGCGGAGCCGGACGGGCTCGCCTGCCTGGTGGACGCCCTCGATGCGGTGCGCCACCGTCTCGTGGTGGTCTCCTGCCTGGCCCCCGGTGACCTTGACCGCGAGCGACTGCGCCAGCCCGGCCCGCAGCTGCTCGCCGACCTCATCGATCAGGCCGCTTCCGGTGAGGAACTCACCGCAACCGCCGATTCCGAGCCGCTCGATGGCCCGGACCAGCTCCTGGTGGACCTGGCCGAACGCCTCTGGCGCCTGGGTCTGGTGGTGGAGCCGCGCTACGGCATCCCGGGCGGGGTGCGGGTGCCGCTGGCCATCGGTCACCCGGACCTCCCCGGGGAGCTCGTGGTCGCCGTGGCCACGGACGACATCGACTATGTCGCGGAGCACTCCCTCCGGCGCCGCGACCGGCACTGGGTCGAACGGCTTGAGGCGCGCGGCTGGCGCGTGCGGATGGCATTCTCCGCTGCCGTGTTCATGGATCCCCAGGCCGAGGCCGAGGCCATTCGCGATGAAGTCCTCGACGTCGTCGCAGCCCGCCGGCTCGCCGCAGCAGCCCAGGGTGGCCAGCTGGTTGAGACGTCCGCTGTGATCGACGATGGCTCGCGCGGGCCACGCCCTGATGTGCCGCGAGGCTTGCCCCTGGCGGCCTACAGCGATGACCAGCTCGATGAGCTGGTGGCCTGGCTGCGCGCCGACGACCACCACCGCGAGGAGGCTACGCTGATCGAGGAACTGCGCGCCGAGCTCGGGCTCACGCGCCGGGGCGCGCAAACCGATGCGGTGCTCGGTCACGTGGTGCGCCGCTCCAGCCGCGAGCTCGACAGTGCGGATGACGGATCTGACGATGGTGACATCGCCGAGGCTGGCGAGGGGTGCGCTGCGGGCGACAACGGCCGCGCTGGGGCCTGAGTGATGGTGGAAGGCAGGCCGCGCCGGTCACGTCGCGCCATCCGTCTCTCCGTGACCGACCAGCGGCGTCTCGACGCCGGGGAGATCAGCGATCCCACGCAGGCGTTGCACACGCCGGAAGACTCTCATCCCGGGGAGACTGGCGTGTCACCGTCCGCAGACAGTTCAGCAGCAGACCGCGCGGACCCGAAGCCGCCCACACGGCCCTCAGCTGAAGACGAACGGATCCTGCGAGAGGTGCCCCCGCACTTCGGGCCGCTCTGAAGCCCACAGTGGGTGGCCGGAAGGCAACCTGCCGGAGCCATCCGCTCAGGCCGGCGGCCTGCCGGCGCGTGGCCCGTCCGCGTGCGGAGCGTCCGGCGTTCCAGGCGCTGCAGAACTCGGCGGCGACTGCCCGGTCTGCTGTGCGAGCATGTCGCGGATCTCGCGCAGGACGAGCACATCCTCGGAGGGGCCTTCGGGCTGTGCTTCCTTCCCCTTCGCGCGGTGCTCGGCGAACCTGTTCATGGGCAGCACCACCATGAAGTAGATGGCCAGGGCGATGATCAGGAAGTTCAGCAGCGCCGTGGCCACTGCGAAGGGCCTGATCTCGGCAGGTTCCTCGGCCAGGCCGGTCTGCATGGTGATGACCAGGACGTTGTCGAAGTTGGGTTCGCCGAAGATGCCGCCGATCAGCGGGTTGAGTACCTGTTCGACCAGAGCGGTGACGATGGCGGTGAAGGCGGCGCCGATCACCAACCCGACCGCGAGGTCGATGGCATTGCCGCGGGCAATGAACTCCTTGAATCCCTTGATCATCAGGTGTCCGATCCGGTCGAGGCGAGCAGATGCTGGCGCCTACTGGCCGGGGAGCACGGCGTGCAGGGGTGACCAGGTGCTGGCGCCGAGAAGCACGGTAGCGGTATCGGGCGGCACAGCCACATAGATGTGCCGTATGCCGGACTCGGCACCCGCCGGTGCGAGCAGACCACCGCCGCCGGTGATGCCCTCCTCGGCGTGAGCGAGCACCACCGCGGAGCGAGCGGCCAACACCGCTGGACCATTGCCATGTTCCGGTCCGGCGAGCAGGTCCACGCTCCGCCCCGGCTCGGCCAGCCGCACCGAGGCGATGTCGGACAAGGGGACAGCGACCACCACATGACCGGCGGGAGCGTGGTCGGCCAGGCCAGGCCCCACCAACATCGAGGGCAGTAGCGTCGTGCCGGCAGGCAGACCGAGGGCCAGCGTGCCGCCCTCGACCTGAGCGACGTCGGTCAGCGCTGAGGCGGGGGCGGCACCGGCCGGCAAGGAGCGCACCTCGACGTCGGCGGGCCGGATCTCGCTCCCAGCCGCGGTGTCCGCTGTGAGCACCAGCGCTGGGACGCCATCGGGATCGGTGTGCAGGATGCCGGGCACCACTGTGGCGACTGCGGTGAGCACCAGCAGTCCCGCCAGCACGAAGCGGTAGCGCCAGCCGAAGCGGCGCAGCCGGGCGCGCCGACGCCGTGAGGGCGCAGGTGTGCTTCGGGAGGGCGAGGGAGCCTCGGACGCGGTGCCGCCGTGAGTGGCCGCGTCGGCGGAATGCTCGGTGAGGACCATGCCCGCACGCTAGGCATCTGCGACATGTCGTGGCTCTCGGTCGTCGCGACGCTGTGGACGGCGTGGCGCAGCCACGGACTGCTGGGGAGTGCCGCCAGGCCCACAGGGGCCGCCAGGGTCAGTCGCCGCCGGATCCCGAACTGGACGAACTCGACGAGCTCGAGGATGAGGCCGACGAACTCGTGGCGCTCGCCCTCGAGTCGGTGCGGTAGAAGCCCGAGCCCTTGAAGGTCACGCCCACGGAGCCGAAGAGCTTGCGCAGGGACCCCGCGCAGGCTGGGCACTCGGTCAAGGACGCGTCACTGAAGGACTGCTTGACCTCCAGCTCCTCACCGCAGGCGGTGCAGCGGTAGGCATAGGTGGGCACGATGACCTCCATCGGGACAAGAGAGGCGCCGGGACGGCGCCGACGTATCAGCGAAGTGCTTAGCACTCAAACGCAGTGAGTGCCAATAGTACTCCGTCCTTTACGCTCGTGACGTGCTTCGTTCCTCGGCCCTGCGCACCACCGCGCTCATTGCGAGCGTGGTGGTCATCGCTCTCGTGGTCACCACCATCGCCGCCAGCGTGATCGTGGTGCGGCGCCCCCTGCCCACACATGACGGAACTGCCACCGTCACCGCTCTGGACGGTGAGGTGCGCGTGCTTCGCGATGAGCGGGGGATTCCTCGCATCTACGCCGACACTGACGCCGATCTGATGCGTGCCCAGGGCTACGTGCACGCCCAGGACCGCTTCTTCGAGATGGACTACCGCCGGCACGTGACCGCCGGGCGGCTGTCTGAGCTGGTGGGGGAGAACGAGGAGGCGCTCGCGGCCGATCAGGTCATCCGCACTCTGGGGTGGCGCGATGTCGCCGAACAGGAGTGGGCGCTGATGGACGGGGAGGGCCGCGCGCTCTACGAGGCCTATGCCGAGGGCGTCAACGCCTACCTGCGCGGCCGCGAAGCCTCCCGCGTGGGTCTGGAGTACACCGTGCTCGGCGTCAGCACGGAACTGCGCGACATCGAACCATGGCACCCGGTGGACTCCCTGGCCTGGCTCAAAGCCATGGCATGGGACCTCAAGGGCAACTTCGATGCCGAGCTGGGGCGCGCCACAGCGCTACGCACCCTCGGCACAGTCGAGCAGGTCACCGAGCTCTACCCGGCCTATCCCTACTCCGAGCACCTGCCGATCGTGGCGCCGCCGCCCTCCGAGCGGGAAGCTGATGCCGAGGGTGAGTCTGATCCCGACGGTGCGGGGGAGGAGAACGCGGACCAGGCCAGCCCCGAGGCCGACCCCGGCGCCGGAGACGCCAGCGCCGCCGCCGGGGAGGTCAGCGCTGTGGGCGCCCTGCACGCCGCCTCCGAGGCGATCTCCGCCGTTCCGGTGCTCCTCGGCGAAGGAGAATCGATCGGATCGAACTCCTTTGTGATTGCCGGTGAGTACACCGAGTCGGGCCGTCCGCTCCTCGCCAACGACCCGCATCTCGGCCTGGAGGCGCCCGGCCTCTGGTATCAGGTGGGACTGCACTGCAACTCCAGCAGCGCGGACTGCACCTTCGACGTCTCCGGCACGTCCTTTGCCGGTCTGCCGGGCGTGATCATCGGTCAGAACGATCAGCTCGCCTGGGGCCTGACCAACCTGGGTGCCGACGTCACCGACTTCGTGCTGCAGCGTACCTACGACGACGGCACCTACCTGCGTGACGGCGCTCGGGTGCCGCTGGAGACCCGCACCGAGGTCATCCACGTCAACGGTGCCGACCCGGTGGAGCTCACCGTCACCACCACCGAGCACGGGCCGCTGATCTCCGAGGTGCTCGGCAGCACCGCAGTGGCGGGTTCGGCGCCGGTGCCTGAGGGCGCACCGCCGGCCGGCTACTCCGGCTACTCCGTGGCACTGCAGTGGACGGCACTGACCCCAGGGCGCTCCGCGGAAGCGATCTTCGCCCTCAATCGCGCCACCGACGCCGACGACGTCGCGGAGGCGGCGGCCATCTTCGAAGTGCCAGCGCAGAACATCGTGTTCGCCACCGTCGACGGGCAGATCGGTTCCCAGGCGCCCGGGCGCATTCCCGTGCGCGATGACGTGCCCGACGCCCCCGTCCCCTCCGATGGTTCCTGGCCCCGGCCAGGGTGGGACTCGCGCTACGACTGGCAGGGCTTCGTCGAGGCGGAGGACCTGCCCGCCGTCGTCGATCCCGAGGAGGGGTTCATCGTGGCCGCGAACCAGGCGCCTGCCATGCCTGATGCCGGGCCCGATCTCGGTGTGGACTGGGACGCCGGGTACCGTGCGCAGCGCATCCGCGACCTGGTGGCCGCCGACATCGCCGATGGTCAGCCCATCGGCATCGACCGGGCCAACGAGATCATGCTCGATGACGCCAGCCCTTTCGGCCCCGTGGTGGTGCCGTATCTGCTTCAGGTGCCGGTGGACGACGCGTTCACCGCTGAGGCCGTCGAGGTGCTCCAGGAATGGGCCGAGGAGGGGTACCCCACTCACGTGGACTCCCCGGGAGCCGTGTACTTCAACGCGGTCTGGCGCAACCTGCTCGACGGCACCTTCTCCAATGCGCTGCCCTCCTCGCTGGCTCCCAGTGGCGGGTCGCGCTGGCTGCTGGTGATGGAGCAACTGCTCCGGGAACCGGACAACCCGTGGTGGGATGACCGCACCACCGTCAACGTCGTCGAGGGTCGTGACGAGATCCTGCGTCAGGCGCTGGTCGATGCTCGCTATGAACTCACGAACACCATGAGCTCGGACCCGCAGGCGTGGCGCTGGGGCAAGCTGCACCGTTACGAGCCTCAGCACCCGCTCCTCTCCGGTGAGGAGATCCCCGCCGTGGCGCGCTGGGTCTTCACCCCCAGGGGAGCGGAGACCTCCGGTGGCACCTCGGTGGTCAACGCGACCGCCTACGACGCCACCGCCGTCGACGAACTCGGCCGGCCCGATTTCACCGTCACGGCCGGACCGTCACTGCGCATGGCCGTGGACATGGGCAACCGGGACGACTCCACCTGGGTGACCTCCACCGGCACCTCGGGACACCCCGCCAGCCGGCACTACGACGATCAGATCGCGGCCTGGGCCGCGGGGGAGACCTTCGTCTGGCCGCAATCCAGCGAAGCCGTCCAGGAGGCGGCGGCCTCGGAACTGGTGCTCAGCCCGTAGGGCCGGGTCAGTGCAACAGACGAAGCCGGCGGGTGGGCGTGATCGCGGTGGGCACGAGCACATCATGCTCCTCCCACGGCAGGGTGCCCGCGGGGAGGATCTCCTCGTCGTAGACGCACACGTGCACCTCGGCGTCGTCGCGCACGTGTGGCAGGATCCGGTCGTACCAGCCGGCCCCCTGGCCCAACCGCACGCCCGACTCGTCCACCGCCAGGCCCGGTGCGATCACCAGATCGGCCTCCTCGACCGCCTCGGTCGGCAGCGAGGGCCCCGAGGGTTCCAAGGGTCGTCCGGGTGCGCGTTCAGCCAGGTCACCCCAGCCGGTGTACTCCGCCCATTGCCGGCGTAGACCGGGGCCGAGGACCGGCAGGATCACGCGGATGTCGCGGCTCTGCAGGGCATCGAGCAGCGGACCGGTGCCTGGCTCGCTGTCGCGCGAGACGTAGGCGGCCACGGCGCGCACGTCGTCGAGCTCATCGACGACGGCGAGGGCCTGATCGGCCAGTGCCTCGGCCGCCTGGCGGCGTTGGCGGGGGGTGCGCGCTGCGCGGCTCTCCCGGAGCGTGTGCCGCAAGACCCGCTTCGCCTCCTCCGGCTCCAAACCATCGGTGGAGGGGACCAGAGCTGCCGCTACATTGCGCATGCCCCTAGCATCGCACCGCCGGGCGTCACGCGCTGCCCGGAAGGGTTTTTTCCCGCGAGCATCATGGCGGCCGGGGTGGTGGTCGTTGCTCGCTGCCGGCAAGGCCTAGCCTGAAGCCATGCGCAGCGTCTCCGAGCACCTGTCCGCCTGCCTCGCGGCGGTCTCCCAGCTCCCGCCGCTGGAGGTGCTGCTACCCGACACGGTGGGTTGCGTGCTCGCCGACGACGTCATCGCCGGGGCTGATCTGCCTGTGGACGATCTGGCGGGTCTGGACGGGTACGCCGTGCGGGCGCAGGACGTGACGACGGCGACGGCGGAGGATCCGGCCCGGTTGCGCGTGCTCGATGAGTTGCGCGCCGGCGCGGTCGATCCGCTGCGGCTCATTCCCGGATCCGCTGTTCGCATCGCTTCGGGCGCGCCCCTGCCGGGTGAGGCCAACGCCGTGGTCCCCATTGAGCAGACGGATTTCGGCCGCGCCGAGGTGGAGATCCGCGCGAGTGTCGCTGCGGGGGAGAACGTGCGCCGCAAAGCTGAAGACCTCCGCGGCGGGGAGGTGGTGCTCGCCGCCGGTGAGCGCATCGGCGCGCGCCAGATCGCGCTGCTGGCCGCCGCCGGCCGCGGGCGGGTCAGTGTCTATCCGCGCCCACGCGTCGTGATCGTTTCTATCGGTGACGAGCTGGTGGAGCCGGGAAGGCCCGCCTCGCCCGGCCAGGTGTATGACGCCAACGGGCACGCCCTGGCCACGGCGCTGCAGGATGCCGGCGGGGCCACCTTCCGTGTGGCGGCCGTGCCCGACCGGCAGCACGAGTTGCGCGAAACTCTCGAGGATCAGCTGGTGCGCGCTGACCTCATCGTGACCACCGGCGGGCTCTCCTACGGCGCGAACGACACCGTCAAGGAGGTGCTCGCGCCGCTGGGGACCGTGCGCTTCGACTCGGTGGCTATGACCCCGGGCCGCCAGCTCGGTGTGGGGCACATCGGCGAAGGCACCCCGATCTTCGCCCTGCCGGGTGACCCGGTGGCGGTGCAGGTGGCCTTCGAGATGTTCGTCCGGCCCGCTCTGCTGACCATGGCCGGCTACCAGGATCTCTACCGCGGATCGGTGCGTGCGGCCACGACGGACGGGTGGGCCAGCCCGGCGGGACGGCGCGAGTTCGTGCGCGTCCACCTCACCGGCGATCCGCGCGGTGGTTACCAGGCCGAGCCGATGGGTGAGCCGGGGAAGCTGCTGGTCTCCGGATTGGCGCGGGCCAACGCGCTCGCCGTGGTGCCCGAGGAGGTCACCACGGTGCGCCCGGGCGAGCGCCTGGCCTGCATTCTGCTGGACTAGCGCGGCGGGCCCGCCGGCCCTGCGCTACTCGACCGGGACGTCGGTGAGACGCCAGGGGTTGAGCCAGATGGCCCGGGTCTGCCCGGTGATGTTCTCGGTCTCATCGGGGACGTCGATGGTGACGTTATCGGTGCCCACGGCAGGCCACAGGATGGTCGCGGTCGCGGTGTCGCCACTGCGGTAGTACGGGGTGGGGGCGAACTGCAGGTCGGTGAGGGGCAGGCGGGTGGGCTCGCCGTCCTCGTCTTCGCCGCTGACGTAGGAGAGCGGGAAGAGCCGGTTGTTGCCGGCGAGCAGCGTCGGAGCGTCGGTCCGCCACGCGGTCTGCGTGCCACCTTGGCCATCCTGCGACCCTTGGGTGCCGGTGGTCAGCGGCCACGCGACCGGCACGCCGTCGTGGTCTTCCTCCCCGGAGAATCCGGTCACCGCCTCGACGGAGACGCGACCCACGAACAGGTCGCCCACCCGGCGCACGGAGTCGACGGAGACCGCCGCGGTGCGCCCATCCCCGTGCGTCACTTCCACGGCCTCGGCACCTGAGGCGGTGGGGGCCTCAGTGCCAGGCAACTCCGTCCCGGACTCGTCGAGTGCGGGCGGCTCTGGTGGCGAGGTGTAGTGGAGCTCGACCCGCCGGTTCGCGGCCCGGCCCTCCTCGGAGTCGTTCCCGGCGATGGGTTCGGTGGCCGCGCGGCCATCGGTGGTGACCTCGTCGAAGACGGACAGGTCCTTGAGGTCCTCGAGGCGATCCCGGACTGCCGCGGCACGGTTGTCGGAGAGCTCCTGGTTGTCGACGGCTCCGTCGACATTGTCGGTGTGGCCGACGACCTCGAGGTTTCTGCCGCCCACCCCACTGAGCTCGCCGATGGCGGCCTGGAGGGTCTCGTCCGCCTCGCCGGTGAGCTCCCACTCGTCGGGGGCGAAGAGCACATCGGTGGCCAGCGTGGTGGTCGAGCGGTCTCCTTCACTCTCGGTGCCCACGTGGACGTCGGTGCGCTCGCGGTAGCGCTCCAGTTCGAAGGTGCGCGGCTCCAGTTCGGTCAGGTCGGCGTCGTCCCACACCTCGCCGATCGCGGGCACTCCCTCGAGGGGGCCGTCCACGACGGGCACGTCCTCGACCAGCCCGAAGTAGGGCAGCAGCACATGGGTCGAATCCGCCTCGGGGGCATCGAAGACGCCGAGCCAGGGCAAGGGTTCGGTGCGGTGGGGCGCGTAGGTCGGCGAGTCGGGGAAGGTCGCCAGGCGATCGCGGTTCGGGCGGTCCCCGCTCACCAGCGGCTCGGAGGTGGTCAGTGCCTCGGCGTCGACCAGCCGCACCTGCCAGGTCGTATTGGCGTGTGGCGTGGCCATGAGGAGACTGAAGATATTGACCTGTTCGTCGTAGTCCTCCACGGTGGTGAAGTTCAGGGGAAGGACGGCGTGGTCGCCCTCACGCACCAGCGGCCCGACCTCGACCTCGAGTTCCACGGGCCCGCCGGACTCCGCGACGAACTCGGAGACCGTGACCGGCTCCGGCGCGGGCTCACTCTCGGGTGGTTCGCTCGCAGTGTGGTCCTCCGAGGGCGCTTCGGTGGTGGTGTCGTCACCGTCAGCCGTCGTCGGCGTCGACTCCGGGGGGTGGTCCTCGAACTCCGCTGCGGGGTCGGTGCTGCACGCGGCGAACGCCAGCGTCGCGGCGACGGCGACGACCAGCAGCTTCTTCCTCGAACGAGCGGGCCTCATGTCTCCTCCTGAGCTTTCGGGCACATGTTCTCATCCTTGAGTCGGCGTAGACCGGGGATTGGTTGCATCGTGTTCGTGCAGCCACGGCGACGGCGACGGCGACGGCCGGCAGGACAGGCTGATCGTGGTTGTGCGCCCAGACGCGCGGCGCCAGGTTGGGACACACCGGCGCGGGCGGCGCTCCGGTCGCCCTGCGCGGCTCTAGCGTGGTGCCGTGGAGCTTCAGGGATATGTGCTGCTGGCGCTGGCCCTGCTACTCCTGGGCTATCTGGTGCCGCACCTCACGCATGCCAGGCAGCTCGTGCTCGACTCCCGCGTGGAGGACCGGTTCTCCGCCGGCCTGCGCGTCCTTGACCACCATGTGGCCCGCCACCCGCACAGCTCCGGCCGTGGCCCGGCGCTCCACACCCCCTCACCGGAGGCTCCGATGACTTCGCCGAGACTCGCCGCACGCGGCACAGCTGGATCTGCGCCAGCAGGTGTTGGCGAGTCCGCCCGTGCCCTGGCAGCCGCCCGCGCCCGGCGGGCTGCCCGCCGAGCCAACCGCGTGGCTGCCGCCCGGCGCCGGCTGATCCTCACGGCGGCCCTGCTGCTGGTGTCCGTGGCGAGCTGGACGGCGGTCGGGTTGACCGCGCTGGCGTGGACCATGGCCGCGATCCCCACGGCTCTCGTGGCCGCGGTGCTGATCCAGGGGCGCCGGGTGGCGATCCAGGGCCAGCAGACCGACCGGCGCGAGCGCGAGCTGATCGAGCGGCTCGAGGCCCAGATGCAGGCGGCTGCTCGCGCGAGCTCAGTGCCCGGCGCGGCCCGGCGGAGTCCGCGCGCGGCCGCGCGCGCGGCAGACCGCCCCGAGAACGACGACGCCGCAACCTCGGCGCAGACCACCGCAGCACCGGTCGAGATAGGCCCGTCCGCGTCATCCCCGGCCGGTGCCCTGGAGAGCCGCCGCCCGGCATTGGCCTCCACCACGCTCACCCGTGCACCGCGCCGCTCGGTGAGTATCGGGGCCTTCCAGGGCACCGGCGAGGTGCCCCAGGTGACGGCGGCTCCGCAGGCGCCCGCAGCGACCGCGATGGGTCCGGAAGCGCCGGCTCCGGTGTCGGTGGCTCCGCAGGCGGAGGCGCAGGCGGCGGAAGCTCCGGCCGAGAAGGCCGCCGACGTGGCGCCTGCCGCACCGGAGCCCCAGCGCGCTCCGGTGCAGTGGACGCCGACGCCGGTCCCCCCGCCCTCCTACACCCTCAAGCCCGCTTCGGGACGCCGTGAGGTGGCGCCCTACGAGTCAGGCCACATCCCGCAGGTGAGCGTGCCGCAGCGGCCCATGCCTGGCGACATGACCGCCTCCGTCAGCCCGGCCGAGGCCGCGGCTGAGCCGGCGCCCCCTGCGCTGGACCTGAACGCCGTGCTGGCACGGCGCCGGGCCGCCGGCGCCTGATCGTGTGATGTGGCTCGCGGATAGGGCCTTGTGGCGGACCTAGCTCGACGCCCGGGGTGCCGCCGGTGCTAATCTGAGTCCTGCTCTCCGGAGCATCTGGGGCTATGGCGCAGTTGGTAGCGCGTCTCGTTCGCAATGAGAAGGTCGGGGGTTCGAATCCCCCTAGCTCCACCCCTGTGATGTCTCAGGACATCGGAATGGGCTGAACCCCCGTTGTGGGGGTTCAGCCCATTTGTCGTTTCTGGCTTTGGCGTTGGTAGGTGCGGGTGGGGTGCGTTGGTAGGTGCGGGTGGGGTCGATGGTGAGCTCGCGCAGGATCTCGCCGGTGGTGGCGTGGATGACGCGGACGTCGAGGTCCTGGATGAGCAGGATGGCGGGGGTTCGAGCGTGGTCTCGCCCGATGCCGAGCTTCAGCAGGCGTCCTGCGTGGCGCAGGGTCACTTTGCCGGAGGCGTCGATGATGTCGTGGCGGACGCGTTCGTGGGTCTGCGTGTCGCGACTGGGCCCTGGGAGGGCTTTGGGTAGCGAGGTGTAGAGCGTGGCTGGGGTGGCCCGGTTTGGCAGGGAGCGGTGCGGTCGTCGGGTGTTGTACTCGTGGCGGAACTGGTCCAGCAGGTCTTGGAGCTCGGCGGTGGTGGCGGGCTGGTGGGGGTGGGCGCGGAGCCAGTTCTTCATGGTCTGTTGGAAGCGCTCGACTTTGCCGCAGGTCGTGGGGTGGCCCGGGCGGGAGTTCTTCTGGATCACGTCCCAGAGGCGGAGTTGGGCCTCGAGTGCGGTGCGCCCGCCTCGGTGGCCTTGGCTGGCCAGGCGGACGGTGTAGACCATGCCGTTATCGGTCAAGGTCGAGGCGGGGATGCCGTGCTGGCCTGCGGTGTCGCGGAAGGTCGTGGCAACGATCAGGGCGGTGATCGGCCGGTGGGCGCTGATGTGTAGGGCGTAGTGGGAGTGGTCATCGAGCCAGGTGATGATCTCGGCGTCACGGCCATCGCTGAGCCGGTAGTGGGTGAAGTCGGATTGCCAGGTCTCATTGGGTTGTGCGGCTTCGAAGCGGATGTAGGAGGCACGAGGCCGTCTCCTCGGGCTCGGGTCGATCAGACCTGCTCGGGTGAGGATCCGGTGGATCGTGAACCGCCCTGGTTTTGATGGAGACTCTGGTGTGTCCTAGGTTCCACGGAGTGCGCATTTTCTGGATTCTGATGCTGCTTGAGTAGTGGAGGACGAGATGGGACGACGTGGTTACCCGGCGGAGTTCAGGCGCCGAGTGCCAAACCGCCTTAGCCGCGATGCGCCACCCACAGTCCAGCGGTGAACCGTTCGCCGACACGCCGCGCAGCAACGTCCAGCGAACCAACCCTGCGCGGCGCCTCTGACAGTCAGTCGGTCTGGCTATCGTGGATGGTCATGGCGCAAACGGGAGGCCAGCGGGATGGGGCCGGACACAGAGCCAACCTGGCTCGACCGCCGCGGACTCGAAGTCCAAACGGTCGGAATGCAGACCACGGCTTAGCTTGGCTGGAGGCCAGGGTCCGCGAACTGGAGACTGAGGTCCGGCGGCTGTCGGAGGGCTGAGGCGCATGCCGGTACCTGTCTGACCTGGTGCGCCAGAACCTCGGATCCATCGTCGGCCAGAAGAGTGTCGGTGCCCCCGGACATACTGATCAACATGGTCCGGAAGATGACGCCCGCGCAGTTCAAGGCCGCGGTGAACAAGGCGCAGCGCCAGCAGAAGCAGGCGATCGACAACTACAACCGCGAGGCGCGTCGGCACAACGCGGCGGTCAAGAAGGCCGTGAGCGACTACAACCGCGAGGTGCGGGCGTACAATACCAAGGCGCGCGCTCACAACTCGAAGGTCGAGAACCAGCGTCGACGCCTGAACCAGGAGATCCGCCGCCTGAATTCGCGCCCGGCGACGGCGACCTTCGTCACCTACCGCGCATCGGTCGAGACTCTCGCCCGGAGGTACACCGAGACAGAGCAGAGCCTGGCCGGACGGACGATCACACCAGCCGGGCGCGACCTCGTCGACCGCGGCAGCGAGGAGGCCGCGAACAGCGCCTACCTGCTCAACGCCATGGACGGCGACGGCGCGGCCGAGGATGATCCCACGGAGGACGAGCTCCGCGGCCCGAGTATGCAGGCCGAGCTGGCCACGTTCGGCGAGGACCTCGTCGACCGATGGGCGGGTGCCTTGTTCTCGCTCAGCCCGAGCAATCCCGACGCAGCGCGCCACTTCTGCACCAGCGCCCGCGAGGTGCTCATCACGATGATCGACAGCGCCGCACCGGACTCAGCCGTCACCGAGGCCGACCCAGCCTGCGACCGGACCGACAAAGGAGTGCCGACCCGGCGCGCCAAGGTCGGCTTCCTCCTGCGGCGCAAGGGCATCGACGAGACTCCGATCGAGGACCTCGTCGAGGAGGACATGGACAACGTGCTGGGGCTCTTCCGCGAGTTCAACAACGGCACCCACGGGCACGCGGGACGTTTCACCATCACCCAGCTGAGCGCGCTGCGCATCCGGGTCGAGTCGGCCATCGGCTTCATCCACGCGCTCTGCGCGACCTGAGCCCCGCGTACGGCGCGAGGGGGGGGGGGCACCACTACTCCGCCGACGGCGAGCACGCCGGCAGCGCCGCGCCGAAGCGGGGCCCGCTCGGCGAGGCCATCGACAAGGTCAACGAGATGTTCAAGGCCAAGAGCGTCGACGTCAGCCCGGAGAGCCTCTCCGGCTTCATCACGACCTTCTGGGGCTTCCTCGACGACAACAACGAGGCGGAGGCGATGGCGATGAATAACACCGTCGCCCAGCTCAAGGCATCCGAGGCTTCAGCGGGGCCGTCGGGCTCGCCGTGCTGAAGACCGTGATCGAGTCGAAGGAGATCCAGTCGTACATGACGGACCCGGCGTCCGTCAGGCAGATCGCCGACATCGCGGCGGACGCCCTCGACGTCCAGCACCGATCCGACGCGGACGCTGGCCCGGAGACGGAAGGCGCGTGAGCATGGGCGAGGCGGAGCAGCACCGCTTCGGCGACGTCATCCGAGAGGCCCGAAAGAAGCAGGGGTGGTCACAGGGTGAGCTCGGCGAGAAGTAGGGTCTGTCCCGTCCGACGATCGCGCGAGTCGAGGTGAACAACGACGTGACGACAGCGACTCTCGCCAAGGTCGCGCAGGCCCTCGGACTGAAGCTTGAGCTCAGGGACGACGACTGATGGGTCCCGTGCAGCCGACTGTCGGACGTCCTCCGTAGATTGGACTTGATCTCGTCGCCGGCGAGCAGTGGGCCCATAGACTGACGCAGCGGTGTAGATCCAGCAGGGACGGGAGGTTGGACAGTGGCGAGAGCGCCCATCAATCCCATTGCCCTCGGGTGGGCCCGTGAAGTCAGCCATGTCAGCGTCGAGGAGCTCGCGAAGGCGCTCAATGTCAAGCCCGCACGGGTCGCCGAGTTCGAGGGCGGCGACGCTCTGCCGACGTTCCGCCAGCTCACGCTGATGGCGGCCAAACTCGACAGGCCGCTGGGGTTCTTCTTCGCTCCGCCGCCGGCCGCGCCCGACGTCCCCGAGACGGCCGACTTCCGCGGTCGGGGCCACGACGAGCTTCCCGCTGACCTGGCGCGGGAGATGCGGCGGGCCGAGCAGCACCGCGACGCGATGCTCGACCTGGCCGGAGCCCCTGCCCGCCGGATCCCGGAGGGAGCGATCACCTGGAAGACCGTGGCAGCGCGCGCCGCCGCACTCCGGAAGTTCTTCGGGCTCACCGACGCGTTCGTGCCGCCCGAGTCCCAGAACAATCAGGTTTTCAACTTCTGGCGGGGTCTGCTGGAGGAGAACGGCGTCCTCGTCTTCCAGGTCACGAAGATCTCTTTGGCGACCTTCCGTGGGCTATCTGTGCATCACGACGAGCTCCCGATGATCCTGGTAAACGGCGCGGACAGCCCGATGGGCCGAACGTTCACGCTGTTCCACGAGGTCGCTCACCTGATCAACCGGACGAGTGGGCTGTGCGCCCTGCGCGAGTCCGTCGACGAGGAGGCGATCGCCAACAACTTCGCAGCGAACTTCCTCATGCCGGAGCCCGCCGTCCGTGCCCAGCTCGACGGTCCGGCCCAGCCCGAGGTCGCCGCCGAGCAGCTCGCCCGACACTTCAAGGTGAGCATGCTGGCCGCGGCGGTCCGGCTCCGCCGGCTCGGCATCATCGACGACGCCGACCTCGAGACCCTGCGGTCCGCCAGCGACGACAGCTGGCAGCGGGTCCGCGAGGCGCAGAAGCAGAAGAAGGGCTTCGTGCCGCCGTGGAGGCTTCGGTACCGCGACCTCGGGCCCACATACATCGGCGCTGTGGCTCATGCACTGGAGGACCGCCGCGTCGACATGGTGGACGCGACCTATCTGCTCAACGCGCGCCTACCGATGGTCGAGCAGCTTCTCGACGAGTACTACCGCACGGGCGGTGGCGAGTGACCTACACCCTCGATACCAACATCCTTATCGGGCTGGTACAGCGGTACCCGCGTGACATCTTCCCCGCCATGTGGTCGAACATCGAGTCGTCGGTCCACGCCGGCGACAGTTGCATCTGCGAGGCCATTCTGCGCGAGGTTCACCGAGGCGGGGACGAACTGCACGAGTGGGCTAAGGGGCTTCCAGGGTTCGTGTGCCCGGCCACCGATGAGGAACTCGAGTTGGTCGCCGAGATCGCCGTTGCCCACCCGGGTTGGGTCCAGGGACAGCTCAACGAGGCGGATCCGTTCGTGGTTGCCCACGCGAAGGCGGAGCAGTCCACAATCGTGACGGAGGAGTCCCGCAAAGGTCCGAACACGCTGGACAAGAACCAGAAGATCCCGAACATCGCAGACGGACACGGCGTTGAGACGGTGAAGTTCTTCGACTACGTACGCGAAAACGGCTGGCGCTTCTGACCCCGGCGACGAGGTTGAGCCCTCGGTGCTCGCGCTCGGTGAGCACGTCGAGATGGCGGCTGCCGGTCCAGGCGTTACCCCCCAAGTCGGTCGCAGGTTAGTGACTGCGATCCCTGGGAGGCGAGCAGTCCCTGGAAAACTCTTACAGCCAGTCCTTCGCGTGTGTCCACACCGTCATCCGATGCACCTCGAACCGGTGGCAGATAGAGACCACGCTCTCGCCGTTCGCTGGCGCATTTCGGATAGCGTCCACTTGGCTGTCCGTCAGCGGTGTTCTAGCTCGTCTCCTAGGGTTCGTCACGACGTCCGGCTCAGTCTCGGCGGCCCCTTGCGGTTGATCTCCGATGCCGAGTTTTGCCTGGTTCCACGCGGAACTGAGCCGTTCGAATCTCTGCCAGGTGTTCGGCTCGAGTCCACTCGCGACCACCCGTTGATCGATGGCACAACCCCTGACACCGTGCGTGGTGTCAGGGGTTGCGTCGTCTCTGACGGACTCGCCGCATCGTGACTCTGCCGCGTCTGCGGGGTCAGCAGACGAGGATGACGGCCGCCTTCTTGAGGGCGAACTGGGTGGTGAAGCAGAGGCACGCGGGCCGCCCCTGCGCGACGTTAGCGCAGCCGAGTGCCGTCGCCTGAAGGTACGCGGTGAGAGGTGACTCATGGCGCAAGAGTGGGAGTACTCAAGTACCCCGACGACCCGACGCCGAAAGTCGGAAGAGGGCGGCTGGCGTGGGCTCCTCTTTCGCGAAGGGGAGTGCGGCGTTGCCAACCACGGAACCGTTTTTCCCGAGAGCGATGATCGGACTGACGATCTCTATGGGGCAGGCTCCGCCCCTTCGACTAAGTGAGTTGCGACCTGGTCGGCACCTGGTAGTGAGGTCGAACGAACCCACGTGTACTTCCTTCGTTGGCCTGGCAGTGTCATCGAAGAAGTAGCTGCGCAGTGCGAGCTTCCGGCCTCCCTTGGCCCTCTGGAGGTGTGACAGCCTGAGGGTGTGCCGCTCGGGTACGCATCAGTCGCACCCCGAAACCGGCGTCCCCAGCGCGTGCCGCACAGCGGCTCGGAGCACCGCGGCGTCGGCGCGGCCCGTCCAGGCGATGTGCTGGTCGGGGCGCACCAGCAGCCACCCCTCGCGCGCGCCCAGTACGCCGCTCAACACCCGGTGGGCCTCGGGATGGCGAGTTCGATCCACCGCGATCACCGTGATGCCGAGACCGGCCGGCGGTGGTGTCTCGCCCAGCTGGACCACCACCGGACGGTAGGGAATCGCGTCATGCAGACGTGCCCCCGGGGTGCCCTGGCCTTCCAGGGGTGGATTCGGGAGCCGCATACCGACCGCGCCGCCACCGCGGAGCACCGGGGAGGAGCTGTAGCGCAAATCGATCATCGAGGCCCCCCGCAGCGCGCGCCGCGCCAGTCGTGGCCACGCGAGGGCCCGGCGCGCCACGGCGAAGGCGGCGAGCCGCACCGGCCTCGGTGACTGCAGAAAGGCCCGGGTCGCCAGGTCGGTGTTCCGGGACACGGTCTCGACCACCACCTCGCGCCGCTCGACATCGTAGGAGTCCAGCAGGCGCTCCTGATCGCCGCCGCGCAGCACATGAGCCAGCTTCCACGCCAGGTTGTGCGCGTCGTGGATGCCGGAGTTCATGCCCATCCCGCCCACGGGGCTGTGTACATGAGCGCTGTCGCCCGCCATCAACACCCGCCCCACCCGGAAGCGCGGTGCGGCCCGCCGGTGGATGCGGAAGCGGCTGCTCCAGACCACCTCCGTGCTGCCTGGACCGAGCACCCGGGCTGCGCGCGACTGCACCTCCTCATCGCCCAGGGCTTCCTCGTGCCTATCGCCGGGGTGGAGGCCGATGATGCGCCACACGCCCGCACTCAGACGCAGCGCGCTCGTCATGCCGCGGCGGTCGATACAGGTGCGCGGCCAAGCGAGGGAGTCGCGTTCGTCGTCGACGCGCACGTCGGCCAGCATCGGGCGCATCGGATAGGTGTGCCCGGTGAAGCCCATGCCCATCTGCTCACGCACCGTGCTCGATGCGCCGTCGCAGCCCACCACGAACGGCGCCCGCAGCCGCTGCTCACCCTCGGCACCACTGACGGTGACCGTCACGGCCTCACCCTCGTCCTCCACAGCGGTGACCTCCGCGCCGAAGCGCACCTCGCACAGCCCGGTCTCGGTGGCAGCATCCAGCAACAGTTCCTCGGTGACGCTCTGCTCGAGCACCAGCAGCCCGGGGTCTGCGGCCTCGTCGGCGAGCACACCGAAGTCCGCCGAGATCAGCGGCGCGGCACCTGCCCGGTGCAAGACCGCTCGTCTCAGCAGGTGGCCGCGAGAGGTGAACCGGTCGTCGATTCCCCACTGGCGCAGCACCTCACGCGTGCGGATGTGGATGCCGGGGGCCTTCGAGTGCTCGCTGGTGGCGTGCTCCCGCTCCAGCACCAATGACGGCACACCCTGGCGGGCCAGCCCCAGGCCCAGCGCGAGCCCGACCGGGCCGGCGCCCACGATGAGGACCGAGGGGCTCGAGGCAGACGCTGCCATGACCCCAGGCTAACGGTGCTGAGCGGAAGCGTCAGGGACTTGTTGCTCCAGCGCGCGCATGGCCTCACCCGGCGCCCGCCGAGGACTACGATCGACAAAAGCCCACCGAGGAGCGTGCGATGGAAGCACTAGTGGTCGTCGAATCGTGGTTCGGTAACACCCTCACGATCGCGGAGTCCGTCGCGGAGGGCATCATCGACGGCGGCGGGCGGGCGCGCGTGGTCAAAGTCGAGGACGCGGAGGTGCAGATACCCGACGACGTCGACCTCCTGATCATCGGCGCACCGACGCACATCCGAGGGTTGTCCACCAGCCAGACCCGGCAAGAGGCGAGCTCCGGCCGTGGTGGACCCGGCGTCCGGGAGTGGATCGAGACCGTCGAATTGCGAGAAGGGCTCCGGCTGGCGCTTTTCGATACCGCGGCGAGCATGCGCTGGCTCGCCGGTTCGGCGGCGAAGGCTGCTGCGCGGAAGCTCACCCGCCGTGAGCCCCACCTCTCCGCGGAGATCAAGAGCTTCGTCATCACCGGCAAGGAGGGGCCGTTGAAGGACGGTGAGACGCAAGCCGCACATCAATGGGGCCAGAGCCTCGCCAGCTCGTAGCCCAGAACCGGGCCAGCCGCGCAAGCCAGACCCCGGGCGCGAGCCCGCGATTCGTTGCCGGAGACGAGCGAGCGTCGATAGGGTCTGTGTCATCGCTGTTCCGGATTCGGGTGGGGCCGTGCGCTCTTCGCGGCTCGTGCAGCGCAGTTGCTGCCGATGGAGCTGAGGACGTGAAGCGCATGTACGACCAGGCCCGGAGTCAGAAGGCCGTCGAGGCGCTCGGCGTTCTCGACACGCCCCCGGATGAGCGGATCGACCAGATCACGCGCCTGGCGCAAGAGGCCTTCCGTGTGCCGATGGTGAGCGTGACCTTGCTGGACAGGGACCGGCAATGGCGCAAGTCCGAGATCGGTCTCGGCGGTCAGGAGGCGCCACGTGAAGGTGCCTTTTGTGACGCCACCGTGCGCCTCGGCACCACCATGGTCATTGAGGACGCCGCGCAGGATCCGATCTTCGCGGACAACCCTTTTGTCACCGGTGACCCACATCTACGGTTCTATGCCGGGCACCCCCTCGAGGCGCCTTGCGGGGAGCGGATCGGCACGCTGTGCATTCTGGATACCCAAGTGCGCTCGATGGCCGAGCCGCAGCGCCAGCTGTTGCGCGATCTGGCCACCTGGGTGGAAACCGAGCTCGCGCGCAAGCAAGAACTCGACCACGCAGTCCTCATCCAGCGCGCACTCAGCCCGCGCCGGCTGCCGGACCTGCCTGGGTACTCCTTCGCCGCCGACTCCCGGCCGGTCAGCGAGATCGGCGGCGATTTCTACGACGCCACGATGATCGATGGCGGACTGCGGCTGACCGTCGCCGATGTCATGGGCAAAGGCGTGGGGCCTGGGATCGTGGCGGCGGGCGTACGCGCCTCGCTGCGGACGGCGCCGGGGCGGTCGCTGGCAGAGAGCGTCGCTGAGGTCGACCGCCAGCTGGGGGAGTCCTTCGGCGACATCAACCTGTTCGTCACCGGATTTCACGCCGATCTCGATCTCGAGCGCGGCACGCTGGATTTCGTGGACGCCGGCCACAACCTGGGCTTCATCATCCGGGCCGATGGATCCGCTGAGCATCTGACCTCCTTCGGGATGCCGCTCGGGATGGGACTCGACACCGGCCACGAGGTGGCACGAGCCGAGCTGCGTCGCGGCGACACCCTGGTCTGCTGCAGCGACGGCGTCCTCGACTTGATCGAGTCGGAAGCGTTGCTCTCCCACCTGGATGAGCTCAGTGGCCGCACCTCGCCTGCCGGGCTCGTCAAGGATCTGCTCCAACTGGCCACGGACCGCCGCGCCACCGATGATGTGACCGTGCTCGCGCTACGCAGGAACCCATGAGCCGCCGGCTCATCGTCATCCGCGTCCTTGCGGTGTGCTCGGTGATCTTCGGCCTCAACTACGTGACCTGGCGCTGGCTCGAATCGGTCAACTGGTCGGCGTGGTGGATCGCCGTGCCGCTGATTCTCGCCGAGACCTACAGCCTGATCGACACCATGCTCTTCGCCACCACGATGTGGCGCTCGAAGGAACGCGAGAAGCCCCGCTCCGCGCCCACCGGCACCGTGGACGTCCTGATCACCACCTACAACGAGCCCGTGGCGCTGGTGGAAGCCACCGCCCGGGGGGCGAAGAACATCGCCTATCCGCACGAGACCTGGATCCTCGACGACGGCAACCGCCCCGAGATGCGCGCCGCAGCCGAAGCACTCGGCGTCGGCTACCTCACCCGCTCCGAGGACTGGACCGGCAAACCGCGCCACGCGAAAGCCGGCAACCTGAACAACGCGCTCTTCCAGACCGACGGCGAGTTCCTGCTCATCCTCGACGCCGACCAGGTCCCCGACCCCCTGATCCTGCACCAGACCCTGGGCTACTTCGCCGATGACCCCGAGCTGGCCCTCGTCCAGACCCCGCAGTGGTTCACCAACGTGGACGAAGCCGATCCGCTCGGCAGCCAGGCCCCGCTGTTCTACGGCCCGATCCAGCAAGGTAAGGACGGCTGGAACGCCGCCTTCTTCTGCGGGTCCAACGCGGTGCTGCGGCGCGACGCACTCATGCAGCTCGGCATCGTGGGCTACGTTCACGACCTGCAGTCCTCCGCGTTGCGCACCCTGCGCGCCGCCGAGGGCATGCTGACTCGGCAGGCCCGGCGCCACCGCCAGGCCCCTGAGCTGGCCTCCGAGCTGCGGGAACTGGGCCGTGACGCCGCTGAGGGCATCCGGGAGATCCGCCAGGGCGAGCCCATCGCCGAAGTGCTGTGGCGGGTACAGCAGCACGCGGAGAAGTCCGCGCAGCGCCTGCTGGACGCCGATGTGGCCGAGATGCGCCAGGACCTCGAGGAACTCGGCGCCCTGCCCATCCAGCACGACGCCGAACTCAACGGCGTCATCGTCGACGACCAGGGACTGCAGGAGCTCAGCGCCCGCGACCTCTCGCCGTTGACCGCGATCTCCTCGGTGGCCGATCTGCTCGCGGAGTTGCGCGTGGACCGGCCCGGTGAAGCCCAGCCCATCCAGCCGATGGCCACCATCTCGGTCACCGAGGACATGGCCACCGCCATGCAGCTGCACTCCCTGGGATGGCGCAGCGCCTACCACCACGAGGTGCTGGCACACGGCCTGGCCCCCGAAGACCTCAGCACGATGCTCAAGCAACGCCTGCGGTGGGCGCAGGGCACCCTGCAGGTCATGCTGCGCGACAACCCCCTGGTCAAGCGCGGCCTCTCCGCCGGGCAGCGCCTCATGTACTTCTCCACCATGTGGAGCTACCTCTCCGGCTTCGCCGCGCTCGCCTACCTCAGCGCCCCGGTGATCTACCTGACCGCCGGTGTGCTCCCGGTGAACGCATGGAGCCTGGACTTCTTCGCCCGCTTCCTGCCCTACTTCCTGCTCAACCAACTGATGTTCGTGGTGGTGGCCCGCGGGATCCGCACCTGGCGGGGGCAGCAGTACTCGCTGGCGCTCTTCCCCGTGTGGATCAAGGCCTGCGTGTCCACCGCCGCCAATGTCTACTTCCGTCAGCCCCTGGGCTTCGTGGTCACCCGCAAGGACGGAACCGGTGACGGCATCCCCTGGCGGGAGGTCTGGCCCCAGCTAACCGCCATCGTGCTGCTCATCGTCGCGCTCATCACGGGCCTGGCGCAGTGGGCGGTGGGAACCAACGACGGCACCGGCACCATCGTCAACGTGATCTGGGTGGCTTACAGCCTCGCAGTGCTCAGCATCATCATCCAGGCCATGCGCTACCGCGGCCCCGTGGCCGCCCTCCCGGAAAGGACTACAACATGAAGGTGAACGTCTCCCACCACACCGGCTACGCGACGATTGCCCTGGAGGGGCGCTTCACCGCCGTCGGAGCACCGGTGTTCCGCAAGGCCGTCACTGACCTGGTGGGCAAGGACGAGGTACGTATCGTCGTCGACCTCTCGCAGGTGAGTTTCATCGACTCCTCCGGCCTGGGCGCGCTCATCGGCAGCCTGAAGACGGCGCGGCTGGCCGAGGGCGACCTGCGGATCGCCGCCCCGACGACGGCCGTGAGTTCGGTGCTGCGCCTGACCAACCTCGACCGGGTCCTGCGGGCCTATCCGGATCCCGACTCAGCCTTCGACACGGCATGAATAATCCGCGAGGGACCGGCTCCACCCGGGTGCAGGCGGCAGCCGACCCCGAGGTCGTCGAGGTGGTCCTCGATGCGCTGGAGCGGCTCTATGACGAGGTCGCCGACGTCGATCCCGAGGATCGCCTGCACTTCTCTCTCGCGGTCAGCGAGATCGTGACCAACGTGGTCGAGCACGGCGCGCACCGCATCGCTGTGGGAGAGGCACCGGAAGCGCCGCGGCCCGGAATCGACATCGATGTGTGCGTCGAGATCACCACGGACGCGCTGCGCGCCACCGTGACCGACACCGCCGAGGCATCCGAGATGCCCTTGGCGCAGGCAACGATGCCCGACGAGTGGGAGGAGTCCGGGCGCGGCCTGGCTCTGGCCCTGCAGGTGCTCGACGAACTCCGCCACGACGCCAGCCCGTCGAACACCTGGCACTTGAGTCGCTGGCGCCGCCCCTGAAGTTCCCGCAGAGCAGCTCCACCGGAGCCGGCCTGCTCGCCCCGGGCGCAACCGGGGTCCAGATCGCTACTCTGCGCTGCCCGCCTCACCGAGGCAGGCCTCCACTTCATCCGCGATGATCTGCGTGGCGAGAGGGCCGTTGAGAATCCACGTTCCCAGATCCTCGGCCACGCAGACCTGACCGGCCTGCACAGCGGGGAGCCGGTCCCAGACGCCGGTGGAACGCAGCGCCTCCAGGTCGGCCGGGCTGTCTGGAACCAGGTAGAGCCAGTCGGTGGTGATGTCGAGCAGGTTCTCCGATGAGAAAGTCGCCCACAGACCCGCCTCGTGCAGGTCACCAGCATCAGGGTCCGCGAGGGTGATGTGCTCCAGGTTCTGCAGCACGCCGGAGCTGAGTGAGCTGGTGGTGGTGTAGAAGCGGACCTCCTCGGGCCGTACGCGCAGCGCGGCGATGGTCTCGCCGTTGTCGGGGATCGTGGCGTCGACCTCGGCAACCCGTTGCTCCGCATCGGCGAGGACCGCATTGGCGCGCTCCTCGAGCTCAAGGATCTCGGCGAGCCGGCTGAGTTGGAACCGCCAGTCCACGCGTCCGTTCGCGTCCTCCCGGTCGAATCCGACGACCGGCGCGATGCCTTCCAGCCGCTCCAGGTGCTCCGCGATGCGGTCATCGCCCACGATGAGGTCCGGTTCGAGTGCGGCGATGTCCTCGAAGCTTGGTTCCGCATCCGTCCCGGCGGTGCTGAACTCCTCGGGCAAGTGGGAGGAGATGTGCTCGGGGAACTCCTCGATGCCACCCCACATGGGGCTACCGACCATCTCGAGATCCAGGGAGATCGCGAGTTCGATGGCACCGGAGGGCATCACGAAGACCCGCTGCGGGTCGGCCGGGATCTCCGCGGTGCCCAGGTCGTGTTCCACGAGGAGAGTCTCTGAGGAGTCAGGTTCGCCGGAGCCATTCTCGCCGTCGTCGCACGAGGCCAGAGCCGTGGCCGCGAGCAGAGTGAGCGCGACCAGCGCAGCACGAGGGTGTCGGGAGTTCATGAGGTCCTCTCGGAGCGGTGGTGGGTGTTCAGAGTTTCCGGCGTCTTGCGCAGCTCGTACACGGTGTAGCCCCACGGCAGGCAGTGCGCGGCGGGCTCTCCCAGGCCCGCAGCGGTTAGGAGTTCGCGGTACTCGGCGTCCGTGCGCCGCCCCGAGCCGTGGCAGGTCAACGCGCGCAGATCGGCCTCGGCATCGACCTGGATCAGTGCCGTCTCGTCCAGCGGCTGCTCGACGACGAGCAGGCGCCCGGAGGGCGGCAGGGACTGCGCGCCCTGTCGCAGTGCCTGTGCGGCCTGGACGTCGTCCTGGCGGGTGAGGACCTGGGCGAACAACACGGCATCGGCTATGGGTGGGTGTTCGGCAGGTGAGTCGCCGTGGACTCTCACCCGCGCCCGCCGTGACGTGTCGCTGAGGAGGGACGGCAGCTGGGCGCGGACCGTGCCGGTGTGCTCCGGGGGGCACATGATGGTGACGTCGAGCTGGGGCACGGCCTCGAGGAGGTGATGGGCGTAGCGGCCCCAGGCGTCAGCGTGCAGGACGAGGTGCTCGACGTCCTGCACCAGAGGGCTGGCGGCTACGGCCGGAGCGACCCCGGAGGCGCTGCGGTCCGCCTGCTCGGCCTGGGAGTCCTCGATGCTGGTGAGCGTGCGGCGGCCACGGCCGTTCTGAGCCGTTATCGGGCACGGCTCGGCTGTGGCTCCGCCGACGACCTCGGCCAGGTCGAGGACGCTGAGATCGAGGTGATGCTCGAGCCCGCCGAGGTCGAAGAGTTCGGTGTAATGCTCGTGGGCCAGGAGCTCGCCCAGCTCGGTCAGCTGGTACCGGCCCGGGCCGGAGGCGGCGGTGATCTGCACGGTGCTCAGGTACCGCAGCAGTTTGTGCACTGCTTGGGGGGCCGCCCCGATGCGCCGCGCGATCGCCGCCGCGTCCTCCACGCCGTCGAGCATCACGTCGGGAATGCGCAGGGTGACGGCGGTGCGGATCGCCATGGGCGTGGCCAGGCTGGCCAAGGCCCGGAGCTGCCAGGCGGGCACGGGCGCACTGCTGTCCATCGCGGGCAGGGAGGAGTCATCGGTGTGGCGCTGCACCACGCGCTGGCGCCAGTAACCGACGGCGTCGACGGACTCCTTGGGGAGGTGTCGCTCGTCCACCAGATGCCGGCGGAGTGCGCGCATGGCCTGGGACTCCACCGCCACCCACGCGAAGGGCGTGCCCGGCCACCAGGTAGTCGCTGCCACCGCGCCGAGGAGCCGCGAGCCCGGCGGGTCCTCGCCCCGGTACAGCCAGGTGACCTCGGCGTGCTCGATCTCGGGGAGGTCTTGCCAGTGCCGGCGATCCGGCACTTCGATGAACACCTGCATCGGGCGGCCGTCGGCGGAGTCGAGAAACCGGCCGATCGCCGGAAGTGCCGTCTCATCGCCGGCGAGCAGGAGCCAGTCGGCGCCCTCCGGGATGCCCTGACTGCGCGCCGGGCCCGCCATGTGGATGCGGTCTCCCGGGCGGCAGCGCTCGGCCCAGGTCGCGGCCACGCCGGTCTCGTGCCGGACGAAGTCGATGTCGATCTCGCCGGCCTCGGCGTCCCAGCGCTTGATGGTGTACGTCTTGCCGAGCGGCCGTTTGTGGCGCGGGGTCTCCAGGCGTCCGTCCTTCTGCACCGGCAGCACCAGGTCGGTCTCGCCCGGGTACGAGAAGAACAGCTTGACGCTGTCGTCGAAGCCGTCGCTGGTGAAGGGGCCCACCGTGATGCCCTCGCGGGTGAATCCGCTCAGCTGGTCACCGGTGAGGGTGAGGCGGAGCATCGCCGGCGAGACGTCTTCCTTTCTGGCGACCACGAGGTGGCGCAGTGCCACGGGGTGGAGGTGTACGGGTCGGTCATTGCGTGTCATGCATGCCTTTCCTGCGCCGGTCAGTTGTCGAAGGCCACGGACGGGGTGGCGACTGGCTCGGCTGACTAGTCCGCCAGGAGCTGGGCCGCTTCCGCCAGATGGTGAGCGAGGTCGATCGCCGTCAGAGCGAGACCGTTCACGTGGTAGTAGGGCAGCTCGGCGACGTGACCCGCCTCGATGGCGGGAATGCGCTGCCATGCCGCGGCCGCAGTCTCTGGTGCGTCGATGTTCTGCACGATGATCAGGTCGGCCTCGGAGAAGACGTCGAGATTCTCGGCGCTGTATGTCCACGTGCCGTCGTCAATGGTGTCGGGGTCATCCCGCAGAACGGTGAGGCCGAGGTCCTCGGCAACAGAGACGCTGAAGGTGTCGCCCTGGAGCCAGTAGTCACCCCCGTACGCGCCGGCGATGGCGATGACCTTGCCGTCGAGGAGGTCGCCGATCTGCTCCGCAGCTACCGCGATCGCTTCCTCGTAGCGCCGCTCGATCTGCTCTGCCTCCTGCTCGCGACCGATGGACGACAGCTGTGCCGCCATGGCGTCGCGCCACTGGCTGGTGGGGCTTCCCTGGTCGACCACGAAGGTTGGGATGAGGTCGAAGTCGATCTGATCGCGCTCGCGATACCAGTCGAACCAACCGGCGCTGACCACGAGCATGTCAGGGTCAGCGTTGACGATGGCTTCCATGTCGGGCTCGGTATTGCTCCATTCGAAGGCCTCCACGTGATCCGGGAGCATCGGTGGCAGGACGCTCCCGTCATCCCAGTTCGTGGCGACGATCGGGAAGTCGGCGATGATCGCGAAATCGAGGGCGGCGCGGGAGTCAAGCACCACGACGCGCTCGGGCTCGCTGGGCAACTGGGTCTCGTAATCCCCCCAGCTGAAGGCGACGGTACCTGCGTCATCCTCCGCGGTCGCGGAGGGCGACGTGGAGCAAGCGGCCAGAGTGGCAGCAGCGAACACGGCGACGGCCGGCCAGGTTCGGTGGGCGTGCGGAGTCTTCATGGAGTCCTTTCGGCGGAAGCCAGTTAGTCGTCGAGAGCCTCGGCGATTACCGGGGTGAGGTGCTCGATCGCGTACGCCGTGGACAGCGGCGTGTTGAGGGAGATGGCCGTGCGGGTCTCGGCGGTGACGGCAATCAGGTCGGCGTCGAAGCGCTCGAACAGCCCGTTGTCAGCAATGGGGTCGTACTCGGGCTCGTCCACCATGAAGAGCACGACGTCGCCGTCGAGGATCCCCACCTCCTCGGGGGAGAGCTCCACGCTGAAGGTCGTGCCGTCGTATTGGTCGCGTACCGCCTCGGGCCACTCCAGGCCGAGATCCTCCAGGAAGGCGCCCCGCCCATCGATCGGGGCGAACGCGTAGTAGAGGCTCGCGTCGTAGGTAATGACCGAGACCCCGGTCGCGCCCTCGAGCGCGGGGTAGGCCTGCCGTGCCGCCTCGAACTGCGCACTCAGCTCGCGTAAGAGCTCCTCGCCCTCGTCCGCGCGGCCCAGTGCCGCAGCGATCTGCCGGGTGCCGTCCTCTCGCCCGACCTGCCATCCGCCCATCCCCGCCGGACGCGCGACGGTCGGTGCGATCTCGTCGAGGAGCCGGTAGGACTCGTCATCGACCGCAGTTCCCTGCACGGCGATGATCAGATCGGGCTCCAAAGCGGCGATCTGCTCGTAGTCCACCTCCGTGGTGTAGCCGAGGAACTCCGGCTCGCTGCCGTCGATCTGGTCCGCGGCCCAGGGCAGCAGACCTTCGGAGAGTGCTCCGAAGTAGCCCACCGGGGGGACATCGAGCGCCAGGAGGTTGTCGAGATCGCCCCAGCCGATGGCCACGATGCGTTCCGGTTCGGCCTCGATGACCGTCTCGCCGAACTCGTGCTCGATGGTGACGGGGAAAGCGGACGATTCCGGCGCCTCTTCGGCTGCCGGAGCCTCCGGGGCGGGCTCGCTTGCTGTGCTCGCAGAACAGGCACTCAGCGCCAGGAGGGCGGCGCCGCCCAGCGCGGCCAGCCGGCTGGTGGAGTGCAGGGTGGTCATGGTGGTTCCTCTCGGGGAAGGGTCAGTTGTGGATGACTTCGGCGATGCGGGGCACCAGATGCTCCAGGGCGTAGGGGAGCGAGAGCACGGTGTTGATGGTGATCGCGGCCCGCTGCTCGCGATCGGTGGCGAGAATGGCCTCGGACTGGGCGACCTGGAGCCGGCCGAGGCTCGCGATGTCAGCGGTGACGTCGAAGTCGGCGTCGTCGGCCATGACCAGCAGGAGGTCGCCGTCCAGGACGTCGACGTTTTCGGGCGAGACGTCGATGAAGGCGCTGGAGCCGTCGTCGGCGTCGCGGATTCCCTGCGGCAGTTCGAAGCCCAGCGAGGCGAGGAACTGACCGCGGGTATCCCCGGGCGTGTAGGCGCCGATGACGTCGTTGTAGGGGAGGATCGCGACGGCCGTTCTGCCCTGGAACTGCGGGTGCTCCTCCCGCACCTGAGCGAGCAGCTCCTCGACCTCGTCGTTGAGCGCCCGGCCGTCCTCCGCGCGCCCCAGGGCTGCCGCGATGTGCTCGGTCTCCTCGGCGCGTTCCACTTGCCACGGCGCAGTACCCGCCGGGCGCGCGACCGTCGGCGCAATGTGCTCGAGGTTGCGGTGGATCTCCTCGTCGACGACGGAGTTGATGGTGACGATCAGATCGGGTTCCAGCGCGGCAACGGCCTCGAGGTCCACCTCGGGCTCGGCCTCGAGCCGCACGGGCTGTTCCTCGCCCAGGAGTTCCTCCGACCAGGGGCCCAGGCCGCTTTCCAGGAAGGCCAAGCCCACATAGCCCACGGGCACCACGCCGAGCGCCAGGAGCACGTCAGCTTCGGTGCGGCCGAGCGCCACCACCCGTTCCGGTTCGGCCTCAATGACCGTCTCGCCGAACGCGTGCTCGATCGTGACGGGGAAGGCAGAGGATTCCGGGGCCTCCTCGGCTGCCGAGGTCTCCGGGGTCGCGTGGTCGGCCTCGCCCTCCTCGGAGCCGGCCGCCGAGCAGCCGGCCAGCGCGGCGGCGAGCGCCAGGGTGAGGAGGTATCGCGGTCGGGAAGAGAGCATGGTGCGGGGTCCTTTCGGTCAGGCGGGTGCCTGGGAGGGGGCGAGGGGAGTGGCGCTGCGCTCGCGGCCGAGCGGCACCACCTGGGGAGTGCCGGCCACCGGGTCGGGCACCACGCGGCACCGCAGCCCGAAGGCGTGCTCGACGAGCTCCTCGGTGATGACCTCGTCCGGCGTGCCGGTGGCCACCACGCGCCCGTCCTTCATGGCGATCAGGTGGGTGGCGTAGCGGGCGGCCTGGTTGAGGTCGTGCAGCACGGCCACGAGCGTGCGGCCCTGCAGGTGGAGATCGGTGAAGAGTTCGAGCAGATCGATCTGATGGGCGATGTCCAGGAAGGTGGTTGGCTCGTCCAGGAGCAGCAGCTCGGTCTCCTGCGCCAAGGCGAGGGCCACCCACACGCGCTGGCGCTGCCCGCCGGAGAGTTCGTCCACCAGCCGTGCCGAAAGCTCTGTGGTCCCCGTGGCTGACATTGCGCGAGCCACCGCGGCCTCGTCCGCGGGCGACCATTGCCGCAGGAAGCTCTGGTGCGGGGCACGCCCACGTGCCACCAGGTCCGCCACGGTGATGCCGTCCGGCGCGAGAGAGGACTGGGGAAGCAGGCCGAGGCGCCGGCTGACCTCCTTGGTCTTGTAGGAGGAGATGTCGGCGCCGTCGAGGATGACCTGGCCCGCTGTGGGGCTGAGCAGGCGGGAGAGCGCGCGCAGCAGCGTGGACTTCCCGCAGGCGTTCGGGCCGATGATCACGGTGAAGGCGTCCGGGGGGATCGCGACGCTCAAGTCCTTCGAGATCGGGGCGCCGTCGTAGCCGATGGTGATGTTCTGGGCATGCAGCCGGGAGCTCATGCGCGCTTCCTCATTTCGTGGATCAACAGCCAGATCAGGTAGCTGCCGCCGATGACAACCGTGACGACGCCGACGGGCAGGGGGCGGGGGAGCGCATGCTGGGCGACCATGTCGGCCGCCAGCAGCAGCGCCGCGCCCGTGCAGGCCGCTGGCGCCAGGGTGATGCCTGGCGTGCGGGCCAAGCGCCGTGCGATCTGCGGTGCGGCCAGGGCCACGAAGGAGATGGGCCCCGCTGCGGCCGTGACGGCGGCGGTGAGCGCCACCCCGCCGATCACCAGCCCGAGCCGGACCGGCTCCAGGCGCGTGCCCAGGGCGCGTGCGGCGTCGTCGCCGAGCTGCAGCTGGCCCAGCGACCGGCCCAGCGCGCTCACTCCGATCACCAGAGCGACGATGATGACGCAGCCGGCGCCGGTCTGCTGCCAGGTGATGCCATTGAGAGAGCCGGCGCCCCACGCCGCGGCGCTCATGGCCACTTCAAGGTCGGCGCGCAGCATCAGCCAGGTGTTGAGGGCGCCGAGCATCGCGGACATGCCGATGCCGACGATGATCAGCCGGAAGCCGGTGATCCCGTTGCGGTAGGCGAGCAGGTACACCGCGGCGGCGGTGGCGATGCCACCGACGAGCGCGCCTCCGGCCACGAGGGCGTAACCGCCGCCGAGCACAATGATCACCACGAGCGCCCCGGTGTAGGCGCCGGAGGCGAAGCCGATGACGTCGGGGCTGGCGAGCGGGTTCCGCGTGAGCGCCTGAAAGACCGCGCCGGACATGCCCAGAGCCGCGCCGAAGACCAGCGCAGCCACGATGCGCGGCGCCCGCCACTCGAGCACCACCGTGCGCGCGAAGCTGTCATCCGCGCCGCGGAGGACGTCGAGCAACTGGGCGAGACTGATCGAGTAGCTGCCGAGCGCCAGGGCGAGCACACCACCGGCGGCGGAGAGCCCAGCGAGCACGGCGCAGACCACGATCGCGCGCGAGGAGGCGCGGAGCGAGAACGGCCCCCTGCGCCAGATGCGCTGGCGAGGCCCGAAGTCGATGGCGGAGCGCTCGCTGGTCAGGCTCACAGTCCGCTCACCTTCCTGCGCCGTGCGAGCAGGATCAGTAGCGGGGCGCCCACGAAGGCGGTGACGATGCCCACGGGGAGTTCACCCGGTCGCATCACCACCCGGCCGACCGTGTCGGCCACGAGCAGCAGGATCGGTCCCATGACCACGCAGTAGGCGAGGATCCAGCGTTGTTCCGGGCCGGTGATCCACCGCGCGATATGCGGCACCATGAGCCCGACGAACAGGATCGGGCCGGCCACCGCGGTTGCACCGCCGGCCAGTAGCGTCACGGCGGCGATCACACCGACGCGCACCAGGGCGATGCGGGTGCCGAGTGAGGCGGCGAGATCATCGCCGAGCGCGATCGCGTTGAGCGGGCCGCCCAGGGAGAGGGCGAGCACCAGGCCGCCCAGGAGGAAGGGCAACACCGGCAGGAGCACGTCGTAGCCGCGCCCGGCGACGACGCCGGCGTTCCAGTGCCGCATCTGGTCGAAAGCCGTGGGGTTCAGCAGCACCATGCCGGTGGTGACGCCGGAGAGCACGGCGCCCAGCGCCACCCCCGCGAGTGTGAGGCGCACCGGATCCGGCGCCCCGCCGCTGGAGCCGATCACATACACCGCTGCGGTGACCACGAGCGCACCGAGGAAGGCGAACCACACGTACTGCTGGATGGCACCCACGCCGAAAACCGCGACGCCGAGGGCCACGAAGAAGGCGGCGCCCGAGCTGACGCCGAGAATGCCGGGGTCGGCCAGCGGATTGCGGGTGAGCGCCTGGATCAGCGCCCCCGCGACTGCGAGTGCGGCACCCACCGCGATGGCGGTGGCCGCGCGGGGCAGGCGCATGTCGCGCACGATGAAGTGCTCATCGACAGCGGCGTCGTAGGAGGTGAGGGCCTCGATCACCGTGCTCAGTGCGATCTCCCGGGAGCCGACCGCGATGCTGACCAGCACGGCGGCCACCAGGGCGGCCAGGAGCAGCAGCCAGATGGCGGCCCTGCGGGGTGTGGTGCGCCAGGAGCGCCGCGGCGTGGCCGCACGCGGGCGCGCGGGAGCCTCGATGGTGGTGGCGGACATGATCAGGTCCGTGCCTCGCCCTCGCGCCAGTAGCCGCTGAAGGTGATGGCGTTCTTGGGCACCCCGGAGTCGTGGACCAGTGCCCGGCGCACCTGCTTGACCAGGCCAGCCTCGGCGCAGACCCAGGCGTAGTCGATCTCGCCGCGCGGGGCGTCGCGCAGGAGTTGCTCGATCGAGAAGCCGGGTGGCTGTGACCCGCGCACATGCCAGGCGATCGCGACCTCGGTGTCGATGTCGAGGATGTCGCCGGCCTCAGGTACCTCGATGTGGGCGACATCGGCTGCTCCCGGCCTGGGGCGGCCCGGGGCCGGATCCGGGGACTCCAGGATCGCCGCCAGGGCCGGGACGGCGGTGATGTCCGCGAAGAACAGCTGACGGCGCGTGGTGGGCGGGGGGTTGTACATGCCGTTGCCCTCCACGAAACCCGCCGGGTCACCGCGCCGGGCGTGTGAGGCCCACCGGCTGCCGGGACCGCTCTCGGGGCCGTCGCCGTGCAGCACGATGTCGACGTCGACCTCGCCGGCCTGGGGTCGGTGCTCGCGGATGGTGTACCAGCGCATCTCCGGGCGGTGGTCCTCGGGCATGTCCGCGACCAACCCGCGGGGCGTGGTGCCGGTCGTTCCCTCGGGCGGGAGCTCGAGCCCGCGCTCGCCGGGGAGGAGCAGCGCGAAGAAGTCATCGGGCCGGCAGAGGGAGTAATCCTGGAACTGCGGTGCTCCCAGCGTCACCCGTCGCATGCGCGCGGAGAGGTCCTGCACCTGGTGCACGGTGGTGGCGAAGGCCCGGTACGTGCCGCGGCGCGGCGGCGGTTCGACGCGTTGTTTCGGCGGGAGGAGGCGAGCGAAGCGGCTCATGAGGTGGCCAGCGCTTCGAGCTCGAGGGCCAGCGCCCGGGCGGCGCGGGCGAGGCCCTGGTTCACCGTCAGGTCCACCGAGCGCACCCGCCCGTCCTGAACGGCAGGCAGCCGGGCGAAGGTCTCCGACTCGCCCAGGGCCGGTCGCTCATCGAAGGCGAAGATGGCCAGTGCGTCCACATCGGCCACGGCATCGAGATTCTCCTCGGAGACCTCGTAGTAGCCGTCCTCATCGGTGGGATCGAAGTGCGGCACGTCAATGCCGAGATCCTCCGCGACGGCATAGCCCAGGGAGTTGGTGATGACCAGCATCCCCGGCTCGTTGAGGGCCGTGCCCCAGGCCATGGACATCCCGGCCAGTTCGTCCCCGGACCGGGCGGTGATCTCCTCCACGAGGTCGGTGTACTGCTGGATCTGCTCAGCCGCCGCCTCTTCTCGTCCCAGCTCCGTGGCCTGGTCGAGGAGCACGTCCTGCCAGTCCGCCACGCCGGTCTCCACGCCGAGGATCGGAGCGATCTCCGACAGTCGGTCGCGGCCGTAGAAATCTCCCAGGTACGCGTTCTGGCGCATCACGATCAGATCGGGCTCCAGGGAGGCGATCACCTCGTAGTCGGGCTCGTTGCTGTCGGCGAAGTGGAAGGTGTGCAGGTCCGGAGAGATCAGTTCGTCGAGCTCGTCGAAGAGCGCGCCCTCACGGCCGAAGAAGAACCCGGAGGCGATCACTGGGTAGTCGACGGTCAGGGCGAACTCCAGATCCGCCCGGCCCTCGATGACCACGACGCGCTGCGGATCGGCGGGGATCTCCGCGGAGAACTCGCCGTACTCGAAGTGGACGGTCTCGTCGCTGGACTCCTCGGCGGGTGAGTCAGCCGTCTCGGGCTCGACCGGTTCGGCCTCCGGGTTAGCCGAGGTCGTCGCGGCACAGGCGCCCAAGGTCAAGACGAGCGCGATGGCGATGGCTCCAGGGCGGGACAGTCGTGTGGACAGGGGGAAGCGGGCAGGCATGGCGACACTCTCAGCCGGGGGTAAGGTCAGGCTTACCTTATAAGCACGAGATGCCTTGTTGTAAATCTGGTCCAGGGGGTGGTGGGGCGGTGCGAGGAGGGCGCTCCTGTCGTCAGGGGCTGGCGGTCCTGGCTCAGGGCCTTCGCGGAGCTAGCCCGGAACTGGCAGAGCAGTCGTGGGGTGGCCGGTGGTGATCACGAAGGGCTGACCGCGTCCATCGCGCGAGTGGAGGTCTCTAAAGAAGGCGCTGTGGTCCTGGTCCACCCGCACCGAGAATGTCATCCGGGTTGGAGTATGGGCACGACTGAAGTGAGAGGCAGCCGCAGCCGATGCAGTTGCTAAACCTGTCGCGCAGCGCTGTCAGGTGCTCAATGCGATTGGTCAGATCTTCCCGCCACTCTCGCGAGATCCGCGCCCAGTCCTTCTTCGTGGGGAGCCCGTGCTGGGGGAGCCCGTCAAGCGCATCCTTGATGCGGTCCAGGCTGATGCCCACTCGCTGGGACGCCCGGATGAAGGCGAGCACACGGAGAGTGTCGCGACGGTACTCGCGCCGGTTGCCTGCGGTTCGCCTGCTGTGGATGAGGCCCATCGACTCGTAGTAGTGCAACGTCGATACAGCTACTCCGGCGCGGTCGGCGATCTGTCCGGGCTTGAGCCAGAGAACGTCCTTGGGTACCTGGCGCATCGTCGCCGACTCCTCACCGGTCAGCTTGACCTCAAGTGGACTTGACGTAGTCCACTTTAGATCAAGCGAACTCGACGAAGGAGCCTGGTGATGATCGGTGTGGATATGTGGGCGGACGTGCGATGCCCGTGGTGCTGGATCGGCATGCGGCGTCTACAGCGCGCCCGAGGAGCACTTCCTGAGCAGGTGCGGGTGCGGCGGCGGAGTTTTCTGCTCGAACCCGAAGGGCCGGTCAGCCCGGGCCGCGCCACAGCACACGTTGCGAGGAGCGAATGGGGCATGACGGCCGAGCAGTGGGAGTCCAAGAGCCGGCACATCCGGAGCGTGGGGCGGGCTGAAGGGGTCGAGATCAACCTGGACGGAGCGGTGATGTTCGATTCCCGTCGGATCCACCGGCTCCTCAAACTTGCTGAGGCCACGGATTCCGTTGACACCGATGCTGCGTGGGACTCCGCTTTCGCGGCACACTTCGGCCACAACAGGAACTTGGGAGAGGCCGAGACGCTGCGCGAACTGGCGACGTCCTGGAGCGTCGATGGCGTGGGGCTAGAGCATGCACTGGCCGGCGCGAGCTTCGCCGATGAGGTCATTGGTGATCAGGAGGACGCGCGGCGCTTGGCGATCAGCTCCGTGCCGACGATCGTGGCAGCAGACGGCCGACAGATCTCCGGCATGGCCCCGCTCGACGAACTGACCGACTTCCTGGCGGCCGCAGGAGTGGTCTCGTGAGCGCGATCATGCGAGCGGCGGCAATCGACAGCTTCGGTGGGCCCGAGGTGCTCCGGGTGCGCGAGATGGATCGCCCCGTGGTGCCTGCTGACGGTGTTCTTGTGCGAGTGATCTCTGCGGGGGTTCAGCTCACCGACACGGCGATCCGTGCCGGCTGGACGCCTCCCGGTGCCCTGATCAGGTTCCCGCAGATTCTCGGCAACGAGTTCTCCGGATTCATTGAGGAGGTCGGTGCCGATGCGGACGACTTCCGAGTCGGTGACAGGGTTGCCGGCTTCAGTGTGCTGAATTGTTACGCCGAGTACGTCGCCGTGCCGCAAGCGCAGATCGTGCGGAAGCCGGAGAGCGTGACGTGGTCGGCGGCCGGGGCGCTCTCGGCCTCGGGGCAGACCGCTCACACTGCGTTCGAGGAGCTCGCTGTGGCCGCAGGCGAGGTCGTGCTCGTCTGTGGTGCTGCTGGTGGAGTGGGCACGATCTTCACTCAGCTAGCCGTCCGCGCCGGCGCGACCGTCATCGGGACCGCCAGCGAGGCCAATCATGACTACCTCAGGTCCCTGGGTGCTGTTCCCGTGGCCTATGGGGACGGGCAAGGCGATCGCATCCGCGCCATGGCGCCGCGCATTGACGTCGCCCTCGATGCGGCCGGGCACGAGAACCTGCGCACCGCGCTCGAACTGGTGGCCGATCGAGATCGAGTAGCAACGATCGTGGACATGGCGCTGGCAGCCGAACTCGGATGCCGGATCGTGCGCAGCCGCCGTAGCGCCGACCGCTTGGCCGATCTCATGTCACGGCTCGAGCGAGGTGAGTTGGACGTGCACATCCGCCGTCACTACCGACTTGATCATGTTGCTGACGCGCACCGCGAGGTGGGAACCGGGCACGGGCGCGGCAAGGTCGTCCTCGAGATCGGCCAGATGCCGTGAGGGCCCGTACTCCCGATCTGCAGGAGAAACTGTGGACGGCGCGAACGTGGCCGTTCATCGCCAGTGTGCTGGCATTGATGACCTTCATTGCCTTCGAGTCCTTTGCCGTCACCACCGTCCTCCCGGTCGCGATGGCCGACCTCGGGGATATCGGGTGGTACTCCTTCGCCTATGCAGCCACGATCACCACCGCCCTGATCGGTATGGTCGTCGGCGGCAACTGGGCCGATCGATCCGGGCCTCGTGTGCCGTTGATCGTCGGCGGGAGCATATTCCTGTTCGGCCTGGCCCTGAGCGTGGTCGCACCGGAAAGCGTGACCTTCGTTCTCGGGCGGCTCCTGCAAGGAATCGGCGGTGGGATCGACTCGGTCATTCTCTACGTCCTCATTGCCCGCCACATTCCTGAAGCTCCGCGGCCGCGCATGTTCGGGCTCCTGACCGCCGCCTGGCTCGTCCCCTCCCTGGCCGGGCCCGTGATCGCGGGAGCTTTGACCGATCTCATGACCTGGCGTGCCGTGTTCGGGATCGTCCTTGCCGGAGCCACCGTCTCGCTCCTGGCGCTGCTGCATGTCACCCGCACCCCTGTGCGGCCACGCGAAGCCGGCGCCGCACGGCCTGAACGTGGCGTGTGGTCGGGGATCATCGGGCGGAACGGAGCGCTGGCCTGCCTGGCCGCCGCGTTACTCGTCGCCCTGCACCTGAGCAGCCAGCTCAGCCCACCCGTCTCGGTCCTGGTCGTGGCGGTGGCCTCCGTCGCGCTCCTTGCCACAGCGCGCATCATCCTCCCTGCGGGGACGCTCCTCCTGCGCGGCGGACCTCAACGGCTCGTGGCGCTCCGCGCCATCCTGGGTGCCACCGTCGCTACGACCAACCTGTACTTGACGCTCTACCTCCAGAGCGAACGCGGCTACCCGCCCACCACTGCGGGCCTGGTCATCGCGATGGGCGCCAGCGGATGGGCGCTGGGCGCCTGGGTTCAAGGGCGCTTTCCCGCCACACAGGCCAGCCATCGGCGTCTCGTTCTGCAGGCCGCGCTGCTGGTTGCGACCGGGACGGCTCTGGTGCTGATCTACACGGGCATCGGCCTGCCGCTCTGGGGGCTCGTCATCGGATGTCTCGCGATGGGTGCAGGTATGGGCACTGCCTACCCCCGGCTCGCCAGCGCCACACTGGCGCTGGCAAGCACCCAGGACCACGGTGCTTACAGTTCCGCCCTGCAGTCAGGAGAAAGTATGGGGATCGGCGTCACCACCGCGCTCATCGCCGTCGTGCTCGCTACCGGGGCCACCTTCACCTTGGCATTCGGAATCCTCCTCATGCTCGCCGGGGCCGGCATCGTGATCGCACTGCGTGGCGCAGTCACGTAGTCGGCCAAGTTCACGGTGCGCGCGCACAGCCCGTGCTCGCCGGGGCGGACATGCGGCGCCAGCTCCCACTCGGGGGTGTAGTCACCAGTGAACTGCGGGCGGTACGGGATGGGGCGCCGGTGAACAGCCTTTTCAGGCGCCGGTGAAGGTCGTCTCGGGCGTGCTCGTAGTCGGAGAGGCGGTCGGCGCGGGGCGGCACCTCCGCGAGCTCGAAGAAGACGGAATCGTGCGCCGCACCGCCTATCCGGACGTGCCGCCCCGCGTGGAGTACGACCTCACCGCACGGGCCCGGTCCCTCGAAGCGCTGGTGACGGCGATGGATCAGTGGGCGGTGAGTTCGCCGAGCAGCAGCGAAGATGTGGCGGGGCCCTCAATCGGAGCCGAAGCGCTCGCGCAACCACTCGACCTGTCGAAGCCAATGGCGGTAGCCGCCCCCCTCGTGAGCGTTGTGTTCGTACACCTCGAGGCTCTTGTCTTGCGAAGCGAGGTTGTGGAAGGCGGCGAAGGCGGTCGACGGCATGGCGACGCCGTCCATCAAGGAGGTGGACATGTAGGTCGGGATGGTCACGCGGTACGCGAGCTCGGCCCCGTCGGTGTACGCGAGAGTGCGGAGCACCTCCGGTTCGCGACCGTGGTGGACGCTGAGGAACCGGGTGATCTCCGTGATGGGTGGCTGCGGTGTGATGACGATGCTTCGTCCGGCATCGCAGAGCAAGGGCGCGCAGGGCATAGCAGCAGCAACCCTGCGGTGGAGCGCCGCTGCGGCGAGAGCGAGTGACCCGCCCTGGCCCCTGCCGGTGACGGCGATGCGAGAGGCGTCCACGAAAGGGAGTTCGGCGACGGCGTCCACCAAACGAAGGGCATCGGTGTACAAGCGCCGGTAGTAGAAGGTCTCGGGATCGAGAATGCCTCGAGTCATGAACCCCGGCACTGACGGGCCCGTGCCGTGCGGATCGGCAGTGTGGCCTGCCGTAAGCCTCGTGCCTTGGCCCCGGGAGTCCATGATGACGCTCACGTATCCGCAGCTTGCCCAGTGGAGGCGCTCGCCCGGGAGTCCCGCCCCTTCCCCGTAGTCCAGGAACTGGAGCACGGCGGGGGCGGGGGCGGAGGTCGTGGGGCGGACGATCTGCGCCTGGATGGGATCGCCGGCGTACCCGGAGAAGGTCAGGTTCTCGATGAGCACGGTACTCACCGGGCTGGCTTCCCTGCGCAGGTCGGCAGGTTGAGCGGCCTGGCGTGCACTCTCGATGGTCTGGTTCCAGAAGTCCTCGAAGTCTGCGGGGCACGTCCGCGGCGCCCGATGGCGCCACAGCTCCTCGAGTGGCATATCGGTCACGCCTGACGTCATTGGTTGCTCCGGTCCCTTGTGGTGAGGCAGATCTCATAGTAGCCTGCGGGACAACGTTGTTTCGGTTGGTTGAGCCACAGTGTTGTGGCGGGAGGGAGAGGTTTCTGATGCGGAGACTCTCTGGTGTGTTGGTGTCGGGGGTTCTGGCGGCGGGTGTGGTGGCTGTGGGGCCGGTGGGTGGTGCGGTGGCTGTTCCTGAGGGGGTGGTGGATCCGTTGGAGTTGGCGTTGAGTGGGCCGGATCAGCAGCGGTCGATGAGTGTGCCGGAGAGTCGGTTGGTGTTGAATCCGCAGAATTTCTATTTGGCGGAGTCGGAGTTTGAGCAGAGTACTGGTCCTTCGATGCCGTTGGGTGCGGGGTATTACGCGTATGACGAGGCGGTGACGATGCCTCGGTTCTTGGAGTTGTATGAGGGGGTTTCGGGGGAGCCGCCGGTGTTGGCGGATGATCCGGATGCGATCGAGATTGGTTTTGCTGATGAGTTCGAGGAGCTGTCGCAGGAGTGGGTGTTGGAGCCTGGTCTTGGTGTGACGGTTGATGATGGGGTGGCGCTTCTTGAGGTGTTGCCGGATTCACCGGTTCCGTGGCCGGCGATGGCTCGTGAGATCACTGTTGATGTGGATGTGACTCCGGTGTTGCGGGTGGCGTTGCCGTCGGTGAGTGGTCAGTGGGCGTTGAAGCTCAATGACGGTGGTGCTGTTGATATCGATGTGCAGCCGGGTTCTTCTGCGGGTGGTGTGCATAGTTTCGATATTGCGGCCCTGACGGGGTGGAGTGGTGAGCAGACGTTCTCGATCAAGTTGTTCGCCGTGGGTGGGGATGCTTCGATCGCGGTGGAGAGTGTGCGTGTGCAGGGCCAGCAGGCTGGTTTTGTGGACAACTTCTCCTCGGAGACGTTGGAGTGGGATGTGGGTCAGGGGTTGGAGACTGTGCTGGCCGATGGGACGTTGAGGATCACGGTGGGGCCGGACTCTGCTCATGGCTTTGGTGCTGTGCAGCGTGGTGTCGATGTTGATCTGGATGCTTTCCCGGTGCTGCGGTTGGCGTTGCCCAGTGTTGATGGTGACTGGGCGTTGAAGGTCAACAATGGTTCTGGGGACGATGTGGATCTTGAGCCGGGTTCGAATGCTTCTGGTGTGTTCAGTTTTGATGTTCCTGCCGCGACGGGTTGGTCGGGTTCGCAGTCGTTCACGATCAAGTTGTTCGCCGTGGGTGGTGGCGCGGAGATCGTGGTCGACAGCGTGCGGTTGGTGAGTGCTTCCCAGGGCCAGGAGTGGGTTCGTGGTGCTGCGGAGTATGAGAACTTCTGGTCGCCGGCGTCGTTGGATTTCTCTGCGACGTATCCCGGTGGTGCGGCGGTCTCTGGTGCGGATGCCATGGTGGGGCTGGACTCGGTGGTGCGTGAGTTCGAGATCGATCAGGCGCCCGGTGAGGGTGAGGTTCTTCGTGTGGCGGGCTCCTTTGTGGGGGCTGTGGAGGTCGATGCCGATGCCGGGGTGATCACTGTTGCCGGGGATCACGTGCGTTACGCGGTGGCGATCCCGGGCATGGAGGATGTGTACTTCTTCGAGTCCATTGAGGAGCTGGAAGCTGGTGGTCCGGCCTCGAGTGAGCCGACCTCGCGGATGGGTGTGTGGGCCGCGGCGGTGCCGGAGTCGGCCAGTCAGGTGCGGATCGGGGCGGGGTTCTCCGTTGATGACAACGCCCAGGCGGTGGCGCGTGCTCAGGCGGCGGCTGCGACGCCGATCGCGGATGCTCGTGCTGAGCTGGTGAGTTTCTGGGCGGATGCGTTAGCTGGTGTTCCGCATCCGCAGGACTTCTCGTTGCTGGGTGTGGCCGATGATGGCGGGCTCAGTGATGACCAGGTGCGTAGCGCGTACTACCGGGCCTTTGTGGCGCTGTATTCCAACGTGTTGCCCCCGCAGCCTGAGACCGGTTTCGCGTATCGCACGGTGGCTACCGGTAAGCCCTCGATGTGGAACCACGGAGCTCCCGGGGCGCAGTCTGCTGCGGCGTGGGAGAGTTTCATCGGTGTCCAGTTCCTGGCCTATGTCGATCCCGAGGCGGCCTGGGATTCCTTCAATGGGCTGATGTCACTGGTTGATGAAGATGGTTCCCTGGCTGGGGAGAGCCTGCCCAGCCGGAAGGCTCAGGCGGCTTGGGTGCTGTATGCCATGACCGGACAAAGCCAGGAGTTGGCGTACAGCTATGACGCGTTGATCCGGTTGCTGCAGTGGCAGGCCGATAACCCGCGCTGGATCTACGGCGCGTATGACAATCCCGGTGAACGCGACTCCGAGTTCGTGACCACCTTGATCATCGATATCGACTACGGCATTCAGATCGCTGAGGTCCTGGGCCACGATGACGACATCGACATGCTCAACGACCTCCGCGAAGAACTCCTGACCGGCTACCACCACCACTACTGGGACACTCCGCACGATGTGCCCCCGAGGCAGTACCTCTTCCCGGGCGACCCGGACTGCAGTGTGCGTGGCGGCTGTTACGGCAACCTCTTCCAGACCACGATGGCCCTGCACGTGGACGGGCTCGAGGAGCAGCGGGCAGATGCCCTGCTCGCCTTCTTCGACTCGGTCTACGATCCAGCAGCGCAGTTCGCAGGAACCGCAGATGTGAAGTACCCCAACATGTCCTACACCGTCTACGGTCTGCTCGATCATGGGCGGTCGCAGGACGCGCAGACGCTGACCAGTGCGGTGTTGCGGGAGATCATTGGCAGTGGTTCGTTCGCGGAGGCCTATGACCCTTCCGAGGATGGCCCAGTGCCGGTGGGGGTGCGTCCGTCGATCTTTGGGCTGGCCACAGTGATCGATGCGGTCTGGCTCAACAACGGCTACCGCATGGACCTGGGAGACCCCCACGCCCTGCTCGCCCCAGCAGCCACCGGCGGCCTGCACGGCATCACCTACCGCGGCCAGACGCTGAACACCGAGGTCAACGCTGCAGCCGGTGAAGTGACCTTCTCCGGACCCGCGGTCGCCGCGACCGAGGAATGCAACACCATCACCGGCGTCCAGGTCGGCACCACCATCGCCCTGCCCACCCAATGCGAAGGCACCGACCCCGACCCGACCGACCCCGACCCCACCGACCCCGACCCGACCGACCCCGACCCGACCGATCCTCCGGGAGAGCCTGTCGCCACGCCGGATGAGGAGCTCGGTGAGGATGTCCGCGGTGACGTGAGTGTTCCGGAATCGGCCGAGCGGGGCGAGACGATCGATGTCACGGTTCCGAGTGCGTCGGGGGAGCAGGTGCGCGTGTGGCTGCACTCGGATCCGGTGCTGCTCACGACCGGGGACGTGTCCGCTGATGGCACCATCGCTGCCACGATCCCGGAGGGTGCCACCCTGGGCGATCACCGGATCGTCGTGCAATGGGCCGATGGTGAGCTCATCGGCTGGGCACCGATCGAGATCGTGGCGGCGCCGGTCTCCGGTGGAGGAGTGGACGGCGCAGGTGCTGCCGGAGGTGACGCTGCCGGGAAATACGGTGCCCTACCGAACACCGGCGCCGGCGGCAGCACTCACCTTGCCTTGGCTGCCATCACCGCGATGCTGCTCGGCGGTCTGATCCTGGCGGTGCGACACCGCGCGCTCACGGCAGGTCGCTGAATCACCCTGGCGCCGCCCTGGTCATCGTGGCCAGGGCGGCGCCAGAGCCGTCTGACCAGGCACTGACCCTCCCGTGTGAGGTAGGCAGTCCGCCGCGTCCTCGTTGTTTCGGTTGGTTGAGCCACAGTGTTGTGGCGGGAGGGAGAGGTTTCTGATGCGGAGACTCTCTGGTGTGTTGGTGTCGGGGGTTCTGGCGGCGGGTGTGGTGGCTGTGGGGCCGGTGGGTGGTGCGGTGGCTGTTCCTGAGGGGGTGGTGGATCCGTTGGAGTTGTCGTTGAGTGGGCCGGATCAGCAGCGGTCGATGAGTGTGCCGGAGAGTCGGTTGGTGTTGAATCCGCAGAATTTCTATTTGGCGGAGTCGGAGTTTGAGCAGAGTACTGGTCCTTCGATGCCGTTGGGTGCGGGGTATTACGCGTATGACGAGGCGGTGACGATGCCTCGGTTCTTGGAGTTGTATGAGGGGGTTTCGGGGGAGCCGCCGGTGTTGGCGGATGATCCGGATGCGATTGAGATTGGTTTTGCTGATGAGTTCGAGGAGCTGTCGCAGGAGTGGGTGTTGGAGCCTGGTCTTGGTGTGACGGTTGATGATGGGGTGGCGCTTCTTGAGGTGTTGCCGGATTCACCGGTTCCGTGGCCGGCGATGGCTCGTGAGATCACTGTTGATGTGGATGTGACTCCGGTGTTGCGGGTGGCGTTGCCGTCGGTGAGTGGTCAGTGGGCGTTGAAGCTCAATGACGGTGGTGCTGTTGATATCGATGTGCAGCCGGGTTCTTCTGCGGGTGGTGTGCATAGTTTCGATATTGCGGCCCTGACGGGGTGGAGTGGTGAGCAGACGTTCTCGATCAAGTTGTTCGCCGTGGGTGGGGATGCTTCGATCGCGGTGGAGAGTGTGCGTGTGCAGGGCCAGCAGGCTGGTTTTGTGGACAACTTCTCCTCGGAGACGTTGGAGTGGGATGTGGGTCAGGGGTTGGAGACTGTGCTGGCCGATGGGACGTTGAGGATCACGGTGGGGCCGGACTCTGCTCATGGCTTTGGTGCTGTGCAGCGTGGTGTCGATGTTGATCTGGATGCTTTCCCGGTGCTGCGGTTGGCGTTGCCCAGTGTTGATGGTGACTGGGCGTTGAAGGTCAACAATGGTTCTGGGGACGATGTGGATCTTGAGCCGGGTTCGAATGCTTCTGGTGTGTTCAGTTTTGATGTTTCTGCCGCGACGGGTTGGTCGGGTTCGCAGTCGTTCACGATCAAGTTGTTCGCCGTGGGTGGTGGCGCTGAGATTGTGGTCGACAGCGTGCGGTTGGTGAGTGCTTCCCAGGGCCAGGAGTGGGTTCGTGGTGCTGCGGAGTATGAGAACTTCTGGTCGCCGGCGTCGTTGGATTTCTCTGCGACGTATCCCGGTGGTGCGGCGGTCTCTGGTGCGGATGCCATGGTGGGGCTGGACTCGGTGGTGCGTGAGTTCGAGATCGATCAGGCGCCCGGTGAGGGTGAGGTTCTTCGTGTGGCGGGCTCCTTTGTGGGGGCTGTGGAGGTCGATGCCGATGCCGGGGTGATCACTGTTGCCGGGGATCACGTGCGTTACGCGGTGGCGATCCCGGGCATGGAGGATGTGTACTTCTTCGAGTCCATTGAGGAGCTGGAAGCTGGTGGTCCGGCCTCGAGTGAGCCGACCTCGCGGATGGGTGTGTGGGCCGCGGCGGTGCCGGAGTCGGCCAGTCAGGTGCGGATCGGGGCGGGGTTCTCCGTTGATGACAACGCCCAGGCGGTGGCGCGTGCTCAGGCGGCGGCTGCGACGCCGATCGCGGATGCTCGTGCTGAGCTGGTGAGTTTCTGGGCGGATGCGTTAGCTGGTGTTCCGCATCCGCAGGACTTCTCGTTGCTGGGTGTGGCCGATGATGGCGGGCTCAGTGATGACCAGGTGCGTAGCGCGTACTACCGGGCCTTTGTGGCGCTGTATTCCAACGTGTTGCCCCCGCAGCCTGAGACCGGTTTCGCGTATCGCACGGTGGCTACCGGTAAGCCCTCGATGTGGAACCACGGAGCTCCCGGGGCGCAGTCTGCTGCGGCGTGGGAGAGTTTCATCGGTGTCCAGTTCCTGGCCTATGTCGATCCCGAGGCGGCCTGGGATTCCTTCAATGGGCTGATGTCACTGGTTGATGAAGATGGTTCCCTGGCTGGGGAGAGCCTGCCCAGCCGGAAGGCTCAGGCGGCTTGGGTGCTGTATGCCATGACCGGACAAAGCCAGGAGTTGGCGTACAGCTATGACGCGTTGATCCGGTTGCTGCAGTGGCAGGCCGATAACCCGCGCTGGATCTACGGCGCGTATGACAATCCCGGTGAACGCGACTCCGAGTTCGTGACCACCTTGATCATCGATATCGACTACGGCATTCAGATCGCTGAGGTCCTGGGCCACGATGACGACATCGACATGCTCAACGACCTCCGCGAAGAACTCCTGACCGGCTACCACCACCACTACTGGGACACCCTCGACGGTAAGCCGGCCCGGTGGTACTTCCCTGGTGATCCAGCGTGCACGCCCATTGGTGGATGTTACGGAGACGATCTGCACGATCTGCAAACCACGAGTTCGCTCCACATCCCTGATCTTGATGCGGTTCGACGCCAGGCACTGGAAGCGCACTTTGATTCCGTGTTCGCTCCAGGCACGCAACTGGCGGGATTCGCCGGCGTCAAATACACGAGCCTGTCGCATACCGCCTACGGGCTCTTCGATCATGGCAGGTCGCAGGACGCGCAGACACTGATCAACTCGGTGCTCCGCGACTCCATCGCCAGTGGCTCCTTCGCTGAGGCTTACAACCCTTCCGAGGATGGCCCAGTGCCGGTGGGGGTGCGTCCGTCGATCTTTGGGCTGGCCACAGTGATCGATGCGGTCTGGCTCAACAACGGCTACCGCATGGACCTGGGAGACCCCCACGCCCTGCTCGCCCCAGCAGCCACCGGCGGCCTGCACGGCATCACCTACCGCGGCCAGACGCTGAACACCGACGTCAACGCTGCAGCCGGTGAAGTGACCTTCTCCGGACCCGCGGTCGCCGCGACCCAGGAATGCAACACCATCACCGGCGTCCAGGTCGGCACCACCATCGCCCTGCCCACCCAATGCGAAGGCACCGACCCCGACCCAGTCGACCCCGACCCCACCGACCCGGCGCAGCCCGAGGGCACTGACCCCATTGACCCCGAACCGATCGAACCCGAACGGACGCAGCAGGAGGCCGCCGGGTCGGTAAGCGCGGATCAGGTCTCCGGGCCAGTCGCTGCACCGGGCGGGGACCTCGCGCAGACCGGAAGTGCCGTGGAGCCGGGCGTGATCGGCGCAGCTCTCGGCGCCCTCCTCATCGGCGGTGTGTTACTCGGCCTACGCCGGCAGCTGTCACTCGGCTGAAGGGCCGGGCAGGCGCTGGCGGAGCCAGTCCACCTGCCGGGCCCAGTGCACTGTGCCGCCACCCTCATGACCGTTGTAGGGGTAGACGGCCATCTCCTTCTCGGCACTCTGCAGCTGGTGGTAGGCGGCGAAGACCGTTGACGGCAGGGAGATGTCGTCCATGAGGGCCACCGATATCAGCGTTGGTGCAGTCACAAGCCCGGCGAAGCACGCGCCGTCCATGTAGGACAGGCTGCGCAGCACCTCGGCGGTTGAGTCCTGGTGGACAGTGAGGTACTGCCGGATCTCTCCGGCTGCGGCCGCGGACGCCCTCGCGATGAAACGTTCGAAGTGGCACAGGAAGGGGACGTCGGGCATCACCGCGCGGACCAGCGGGCTCAGAGCAGCCGCTGCCAGGCACACCCCGCCACCTTGGCTCACTCCCGTCACGGCGATGCGAGCCGGGTCCACGATGTCCAGCCGGGCAGCGGCCTCGACCAGGAGCACGGCATCTGTATGGAGACGCCGGTAGTAGCTCGTGCTCGGATCGGAGATCCCGCGCGTGAGGAAGCCGGGGGCCGCGGACTCACTCCCGTGTGGGTCCGCCGTCGCCCCCGGGCCGGCATTCGGCCAGGCGCTGCCCTGCCCCCGGGTGTCCATGACCAGGTGGGCGAAACCGCTGGCTGCCCACCCCAGCCGATCTGTGGGCAGTCCTCGGCCCCCGCCGTAGCCGATGAACTCGACGACGACCGGAAAGGGTCCTGCGCCCAGCGGATGGAGCAGCCACGCCCTGATCGGGTCGCCGCCAAAACCGGAGAAGGTGAGATCCCAGGCCTCGAGTTCGGACAGTGGTGTGCGGGCTCGCTCCGCGATGGTGGGGCCGGCCAGCGACCGCGCCTCCTGCAGGGTGAGCGACCAGAACTCCTCGAAATCCGCTGGCCGGCCGACCTCCGGCCGGTAGGACCAGAGCTCCTCGAGTGGAGAATCAGTGAGCGGCACGGAGGCGCCCTGGTTCAGTCCTGAACTCGGAAGGTCTCGGGCCCGGCAGCGAGGGCGCCCGCCCGCTCCAGGGCTGCCGCGGCGTCCAGCTCTCCCCAGGTGAGATGGAAGCGGAACTCGTGAAAGCCGCCGGCATCAGCGCGGAAGTTCGTCTCCCATGTGGTGTTGATGGCCCAGGCGGCAACATCGCGCTGGTTAGCGCGCGCATCCGGGCCGGAGTGCAGGCACACGGTCCGATGTTCGATCCCTCCCAGTGCGATCAACGGCGTATCCGGCGTCGCCACTGCCACAGCAAAGCCGCCGGCCTCTTGGACGAAACCGCGTTGCACCAGCATGTAGTCCTGCAGTGTGCCGGCGATCTGATCGATCGCCGGACGCAGTAGCGCACCGGTCTTGTCCACCCAGAGTGTGCCAGGCTCGGTCGGGCCGAAGGGCAGCGGGAGGAGCAGATTCTCGGCTTCCCAGCTCCCCGCCGCGCGGAAGGTGACGGAGACACTCAGGAGCGGGTCGATCATCGAGCACTCCACGCCCACTCTCAGATGCTCGAATCCGGGCAGTTCCATGAGCAGTTCGGCTCGCGAGACGAGTGGGCCACGAGAGGTGACGCGCGCTGCGGTGACTGACGCGGTGGTCATGCTGGCGGCGGCAGGTGATCTGTTGCGACCCGAGTTCGCCCGTGGGCTGACCGGGTCGGCGCCGCTCTCCCAGCGGGAGTGCACCGCCGCGAAGGGCGCCGCACCGCGCAGGATGCTGGCGCCCCGCGAGGGATCCACCGCCTCGACGATTCCGTTCTCCGGGTCCAGCACCAGGCGAAGGTGGCGTGCCTCGAGGACGTGGTCATCGACTGGGGCAGCGCTCACATCGTGCACCCGGTCCACTCCCGCGATCCGGGCGTGCTTCCACGGTTGTTCCCGCACGTCGATCACGGTGTCTGCGCCGGGCGCCATCTCGAGTTCGACGAGCAACTCCACACCTCGAGCCACCGGGCGGCTCTGGCAACGGAGCGCCTTGCCCTGGTGAAAGGCGACCGGCTCGGTGCCGGGGTGGGCCAGGAGCCAGTCGTCGACGTGGATGCGCAGCATCGAGAGTGTGGTCGTGGTGGTGTTGACGGCCCGGTAGCGCAGCGTGGTGTGCCGTGGCGGCAAGAGCGACTCCCCGGCGACAGCCCGGGCTCGGGTGAGCGCACCGGTGGCCGCCGCATGCGCCTTGGCCGCCACCGACGTTTTCGCGACATCCTGGGCCACGACCTCGGTCGACCATGGCATCAGCACCGAGTGCGAGTGCCCCCAGGTGTGCTCGGCGTACAGCGCCAACTGCTGCTGTGCCTCGGCGACCTGCGCCGAGATGTCGGCTCCGGAGACGGCAGCCAGGGCGCGGGCACGTTCCAGTCGGTTGTGGGCGTCCCGAGCGATGCGAAGCTCACGAGGAGTCGAGGCGACGCCATCGGCCCACCAGTCGGTCCAGTCGCCGCGCTCGGTGGGGATGTCGTGGAAGGCTTCCTCGGCACGGAGAGCCTGGAAGAACTCTTCCGCGGTGGACAGCACCACGCGGACGCCCTCGGGATGCCTGTCGTTCCAATCCTGCACCGCCGCGGTGAGCTCGACGTCTGGTGGGGCGTTGTCCGAGGCCGCGCCGGAGATCAGTGCCGGGACGATCGAGTACGGGTAGTCGCGCTCGGTGAGCTCGGTGAGGTAGCGCCCCAGGCGGTCCTCCCGCATCTGCGCCGAGGCGGAGGCGCCGCGGGCGTCGTAGGCGTCCCGGATGGTGTAGCTCATGGCACCCCGCGGGCAGAAGCCGAGATCATTGCCGAGCTGATAGTGCGGTGCCACCCAGGCGAGAACCCGACCGCCACCGGGGCCCTCCCACCAGAATGCCCGCTGGTCCGTGCCGCCGGGAGCGAGGCCGTGGTGGGTGTGGATACTCGCGAAGAGCTGGTCCACTCCGTGCTGGGCCAGGATGTCGGCGTATCCCCAGGAGTAGCCATTGATGTCGGCCGTGAGGGCAGTGCGTAGCGGGTGGTCGTGCGCGGCGAACCACCGGGCCGCTCGTGCCGTGACCGACGCCAAGGTAGTGGCGTCCAGCAGCTCGGTCATGTTCAGGTAGCTCGCCGAACCACCCACCCGCCCCGTCCGGATCAGCTCCGACATCTCGGCGATCTCGCCGTCGTCCGCAGCCGCCAGGAACTGCTCCAGCTGCCAGAAGTTCTCCAGCTGCCAGCGGTATTCCGGTGCCGTGTGGCACGCCCGGATCACCTCGTGCAGGAAGTCCGCGTGGGCGCGGGCCACCTCGGCTCGGGGTGAGGTGTACCCGATATCGGTGTGCGAGTGCGGAATGAGGTGGACGGTGCGCGGAGGTGTGGCAGTGGCAGACATCGGAGTACCTCGCAGGTCAGGAGTTGGCGGCAGCCGGGCTCGCCACGGCGACCGCGCGGCCCTCAACGTGGGCTTCCGCGGCTGCGGCTGCCAGGCGATGGGTCATGGCTGCCTCGTGGGGGTTGGCAGTGGCGAACCGATCACCCAGGGCGCCCGCACGCTCGGCGAGGAAGCACGCCCACATCTGCAAGATGGCGTCGGAGAAGCCGAACTCGAAGATCCCGCCCGTGACCGTCGGCCAGGCTGACTGGCTGCCGGCATCGATCTGCTGCCAGGACTGCTCGGTGCCCCCGCCCGGGATCGCGATCTTCGCGAAGAGCTCGACCCGCTTCGGGTTCTTGGTACTGAAGCGGACCCCGCCGTCCATGCCCACGACCTCGAGCAGCCAGGTGTTCTTCTCGCCCGGAGCGATGCGCTTGGTCTCCACCGTCATGGGGAAGGACGAGCCTGCTGAGTCGACGCGGCAGTGCAGGACGGCGTTGTCCCAGGTGTCGCAGGCAACCGGGGTGCCGTCCGGCCCGGGGCGTTCGGTGACGATGTTCTCCAGGTCGGCGTACACCGTGCTGGGAACCCATCCGAGCCGCAGCGGCACATGCCAGGCGTGCAGGCCGAGGTCGTTCATCACCCCGGCGGCGCCGCAGGTGGCCACTTGGCGCTTCCAGTTGATGGGCTTGTGCACATCGAGGTCACTGGAGTGCAGGAAGGCGCTGCGGACTGAGACGATGCGTCCCAGGGCGCCGGAGGCAATGGTCTGGTAGGCGAGTTGCGCTCCCGGGAAGTACGGCATCTCGCTGGAGCAGCGGACGAAGACCTCGGGGTGTGCGGCAGCGGCGTCCAGGATCGATTCGGCTGCGGCGCCGTCGATGCCGAAGGGCTTCTCCGCGAGCAGGTCCTTGCCGGCGCGGATCACGTCCGCATAGATGCTCTCGTGCAGGTCATGCCGCACGGCGACGTAGACGACGTCGATCTCATCCGAGGCCAGCAGCTCGTGGTAGTCCGTGGTGAGCTGGGTGACCGTCTCGATCTGCCGGAACCAGTCCAGGGCCTCGGGCCGGATGTCGCAGACGGCCGTCAGGCGGGGGCACACCGGATGATCGATGAGTGCGGGCCATCGGCCGAGTGCGGCGGCAAGTTCACGTCCCATGAGTCCGCCACCGATGATGCCGACGCGCACCTCGGCGCCGTTCATCGTGCGTGCTCCTCGATGATGGCCAGGGCTTCGTCGACGCCGGCGCCCTCGTGCACCGTCGCCATCAGGGCGGCAGTGACGCCCGCCGGGCTGCGGTGCTGGATGATGTTGCGTCCGTAGACGATGCCGCGCGCTCCGGCCCGGAGTACCGCATGCGTGCGCTCGAGCAAAGTGCGGTCGTCCACGCGGCCCCCGCCTCGGACCAGCACGGGGACCTCCCCGGCGACCTCGATGACGCGCCCGTACTCGGCGAGGTCGTCCGAGGGGTCGGCCTTGATCAGATCCGCGCCGAGTTCGACGGCCTGGCGCACCAGCGCGGTGATGCGGTCGATGTCGCCGTCGACCATGTACCCACCGGCCGTGGCGTTGTCCTGCATGACCAGCGGCTCGATCATCAAGGGCATGCCGAGCCGGGTGGCGTCCTCGCGCAGCGCCATGATGGACCGGATGTTGGCCTCGCGGATATCGGGGCGGCCAGGCAGCTGCATGAGGTTGACGCAGACCGCGACGGCGTCGAGGCGCACGGCGACCTCGATCGCGTTCGGCACGTGATGGCTGAAGAGGTGCTCATCGAGCGGATTGCCGTACACGTTGGCAACGTCGGTGCGCATGACGAGCGCTGGCTTGGTGCGTTGCGGAATGCGCTGGAGCAATGGGGCCTGACCCATGGTCAGCTGGACGGCGTCCGGCCCGGCCTCGGCCAGTGTGCGCACTGTCGCGGGCATGTCGGCAATGCCGGCGAGGAACGACGGCTCGCCAAAGAAGCCATGGTCCACGGCCACGTCGAGAGCGCGTCCGGAAGTGGGATGGAACAGCCGGTTGAGGCGATAGGGAGTCACGTGCGGTCCTTGTCCGTCGTTGGGGGATCGCGGCTGCGCGCCACGAGGAAGGAGGTGCGATCTGGCCAGCCGTGTGCCACAGTAGTGCAGCGAAACAACGTTGTCTATCGAGAAGAAGGAACCTCAGGATGCGCAGAGTTGCGGTCGCGGGGCACGTCTGCCTTGACCTGGTCCCGCGGCAGTTGCCGCACGGTGGCTTGACGCCGGGGTCACTCGTCGAGGTGGGTCATCTCGACATCTCGCTCGGGGGGAGTGTGGCCAACACCGCCCGGACACTCCAGCAACTCGGTCACCCTGTGCGGGCCTGCGCGACGATCGGAGATGACGATCTTGCTGACGTGCTCCGCAAGCGGCTCTCGGGCCCGCTGGTGCAGGCCGATCTCACGCAGGTTCCGGCGACCACCTCGTACAGCCTCGTGGTGGAGCCCGGTGGGCAGGACCGTGCCTTCTGGCACCATGTGGGCGCCAACGCAGACTTCGATCCCGGCGTGCTCGACCTGGGTGACGCGGAGATCCTGCACCTGGGGTATCCCTCACTCCTGCCCGGGCTGCTCGTTGACGAGGGCGAACCGCTGCTTGCGCTCCTGCGACGTGCGCGAGCGCAGGGAGTGACCACGTCCGTCGACCTGGCGGTGGTCAGTGCTGCTGATCTCGTCAGCGGGCCCGACTGGGAGCGGCTCCTGCCGGCGCTGGCGGCGCAGTGCGACGTCCTCTCGCCAAGCCTGGCCGACCTGCAGTCGATCCTCCCGGCGGGCGCGCATTCGGCGGCCTCCTGTGCGGACCAGCTCGTGCGGTGGGGTGCAGGGGTCGTCGTGGTCTCCGATGGCGAGGCCGGCCTGGCCCTGCGCGCCGGAACGGCAGGCCGGCTGCGGGAGGGGGGCGCTGCTCTTGCGCCCCTGAGCGCATCCTGGGCCGGCGCCGCCATCGATCAGACTGCGGTGACTGTGGATCACGTCGTGACCACCAACGGTGCCGGTGATGCCGTCAGCGCGGCGGTGCTCTATGCCCTCTCGGTAGGACTCTCCCCCGTGCAGGCCGGCGCGCTGATGGCCGCAGTGGCTGCCGCTGTGGTCTCAGGGGGCACGCCCGATGCGCGCGCCATCGCGCGCCTTGGCCTCCTGAGCGCCGGATCGGGACCCATCCCGATCGGTGCCAACCAGCCCTCTGCGCGCTTCTATCGCGGAGGGTCGCAGATCGCGGGCTTCCGCGGGCAGCAGCACGTGGACGATCACACTCCAGAGGACTGGGTGGCCTCCACCGTGGAGGTCCGCGGCCAGGAACCGGTGGGGCTGACCCGGCTGCCCGATGGCCGCCTCCTGCGTGAGGCCATTGCGGAGGATCCAGAGCGCTGGTTGGGGCGGGAGCACGCCGCGCGTTTTGGCGCCGACACCAAGCTCCTGGTCAAGCTCCTGGACGCTGGTCAACGGCTACCGGTCCACGCGCACCCGGGGGGTGAGTTCGCCCAGCACGCTCTGGGGGTCTCCCATGGCAAGGCGGAAGCCTGGTACATCCTGACGCCTGGAACGGTGTATCTGGGGTTGCGCGAGTCGATCGGGCGGGAGGCGATGGCGGATCTCGTCGCCCGGCAAGAGACCGAGACGATGCTTGAGTTGCTGCACGAGATCCAGGTCGAAGCGGGGGACTGCGTGTACGTCCCGCCAGGCACCCTGCATGCGATCGGGGAGGGCATCCTTCTCGTGGAGGTGCAGGAGCCGGAGGATCTCTCCATCTTGCTGGAGTGGCGAGGCTTTGATCTCGACGGCGCCGCCGAGGGGCATCTGGGGCTCGGCTTTGACCGCGCACTGGGTGCCGTGGACCTCTCGGCCATGTCCGACGAGCGCGTGTCGGCCCTGGTCGCCCGTGCACCGGCTACCGGGCCATGGCTGCCGGAAGAAGCCGAGTCCTTCTTCCGGCTCGAGGTCCATCAGGTTGCTGGCACGGTGCCGCTCGACGATGGGTATGCCGTCATGGTCGGCCTGGAGGGCGAGGTGCAACTCGGCGCATCCGGTTGTCTGCCGACCGCACTTGCCGCCGGCCGGGTGGCGCTCGTCCCCGCCGCTGCGCGGGGCCGATGGCTGGCCGGCACGGGTCGTGTGATCGTGTTGCGGCCGCCGGCCTCCTGAAGCTGTCGCGGGTGAGGCGCCGAGTTCCCTCGCGTCGCGGCTTGTATCGTGTTGCCGACTTGCTCCAGGGAGGCGCACATGAACCGCGGTCCGACGATGGTCGATGTCGCCGAGGCGGCCTCGGTGTCCCTCAAGACTGTGTCGCGGTACATCAACGGTGCCACGAACATCGACCCCAAGCTGGCAGAGCGGATCCGGGAAGCAGTGCTGGCGCTCGGCTACCGGCGCAACCTGGCAGCGGCCAGTATCCGCCCGGGCTGGACGAGCCGCATGCTCGGTTTGATCATCGGCGACCTCGGGAACCCGTACTACTCCACGCTGGCCCGGGGGGTGGAACGTGAGGTCCACGAACGTGGCTACCTCTTGACCACGGCCAGCTCCGACGAGAACGGCCAACGTCATGACGAACTCATCGACCGCATGCTCGAGCAGCGAGTGGATGGTCTGATCATCGTCCCGCCCTACACAGGCGGGCGGCCATGGAACGAGCTTCGCCCACCACTGCCCCCGAGGGTGCTCGTCGACCGCCCGGCACCAGAGGGTGATGGCTACAGCGTGCTCGCCGACAACGCCCGGGGCGCAGCCTCCGCCACAGAGGTGTTGCTGGCCGAGGGCGCCACCCGCATCGCCTTCGTGGGCGACTCCGAGTTGATCTCCACCATGGCGGAGCGACGTCAGGGATACGAGGAGGCGTTGCTGGCCGCAGGTCTGGAGGTCGATCTCTCCCTGGTGGACCACGGGGTGCACACCGATGAGCAGGCGGCGGGAGCGGTGCAGAGGCTCCTGGACGACCACGGCGCTGATGCGATCTTCGCGGCGAACAACCGAGCCGCCATTGGTGCTCTGCGTGCCTTCCGGGCCCGCGGTGCGCGCGTTCCCCTGGTGGGCTTCGACGACTTTGAGTCTGCCGAGTTGACCTCACCACCCACGACCGTTGTCAGTCACGACATCGCGCACATGGGCGCCGTCGCGGCCGGCACCCTCCTCACACTCCTCGATGGAGGGGTCCCCGCTGAGCAGACGACTGTCCTTCCGGTGACCTTGCAGCGGCGAGGGTCCGAGCTGCGCGTCCAGTAACTCTCCGGTAACAGCTCGTGAGAGCTGGTTGTCATCGGTCCACCCAGGGGGTATGTTTCACCGAAACAACGTTGTTTTGATCCAGATGGGCGGTACGTCTCACGTGATGATCGAAGCCCGCGAGCGCAAGCTCGAGCGGAACCGCAGCCAGCCGAGGACCAGGACGATGCGTCCGGACCGAAGCATCCTGGTCCTGGCGCTACCGGCATTGGCCTTCTTCGCCGTCTTCAGCTACGGGCCGATGGTGGGAGCCATCGTGGCCTTCAAGGACTTCAACGTCGTTGAGGGAATCTTCGGCAGCCCATGGAACGGCTTGGAGAACTTCCGCTTCTTCTTCGAGTCGGGCAACGCCGGCCGGGTCATCCGGAACACGTTGATCCTCAACGCACTCTTCATCGGCGGCACGATCACTGCGGGAATGGCCATGGCGGTCATGATCAACGAGATCAGATTCCGGCTGCTGAAGCGGACTGCGCAGTCCGTCATCTTCCTGCCGTACTTCATCTCGCCGATCGTGATCAGCGTGATGCTGCAAGCCTTTCTCTCCGGCTTCGGCGGCAGTGGCGGCGTCGTCAACAACATGCTCGGCGGCCTGGGCATCTCGCCCGTGTCCTGGTACACGGAACCAGGAGCCTGGCCGTGGATTCTGACCATCGTGAAGATCTGGCAGCTGGCGGGATACACCTCGATCATTTACCTCGCCGCGATGACCGCGATCCCGCCCGATGTCTATGAGGCCGCTGTCCTCGACGGCGCATCCCGCTGGAAGATCGCGCTCCGCGTGACGGTGCCGCTCATCATGCCGGTGACCGTGATCCTTCTGATCCTCCAGGTCGGGCGCATTTTCATGGGTGACTTCGGCACCATCTACGCGATCATCGGCGACAACGGGACGTTGTTCCCGACCACGGACGTGATCGACACCTACGTGTTCCGTGCGCTGCGTACCAGTGGAAACCTGGGAATGACCGCCGCCGTGGGTCTCTTCCAGTCGGTCGTCGGATTCATCCTCATTGCTGCTACGGCACTGATCGCCCGTCGCGTCAGCCGAAAGTCAGGAGGCTTCTGATCCCATGAACACGACGACAGCAATCACCCCGACCGTCATCGAAGCCACGAGCGAGACCACGCCGGCGCAGCGCCGACGGCGGCCAGAACGCCGTGTGCGCGGTATGTGGCGTGAGCCCTTCGTGGCGGTGAGCACGCTGACGGTCACGATCTACGCCCTGGCCTGTGTGGTCCCGCTCTGGATCATCTTCTCGTCGTCGCTGACCGCGGAGCGGACCCTGGTGCGGACCGGCTTCAGTCTCTGGCCGACGGACTTTTCCCTGGAGGCGTACCAAGTTCTCTTCTCCGGCAGTGAGACGCTGGTCAACGCCTACTTCTCCACCCTGTTCATCACGGTGGTGGGAACCGCCGGCGCAGTCATGGCCACACTCGGGATGGCGTGGGTGATCTCGCGTCGCACGGTCATGGCGCGGCGCCTCATGGTGGTGGTCTACATTCCGATGGTCTTCAGCGGTGGCCTGGTCCCGCTGTACATCCTCGTCACCCAGGTGCTGCAACTACGGAACACCTACTGGGCGGTGATCCTTCCGCTTCTGGTCTCGCCGTTCCTGGTCTTCGTGGCGATGGCCTTCTTCAGGAGCATTCCGGAGTCCGTTCTCGAATCGGCCCGGATCGACGGCGCCAACGAGCTGCGCACCTTCTTTGCCATCGTGCTTCCCATTGCGAAACCGATCGTCGCCGTCATCGCACTCTTCTACGCAGTGGCGTACTGGAACGAGTGGTTCTTCCCGCTGTTGTTCATCAGCGACCAGGAGCTGCGGCCACTGCAGTTGCTCTTGCAGAACATGATCGGAAACCTCAACGCCGCCCAGGCGTTGCAGCCAACCTCAGGCGTTCAAGCGCCCGTCTACCAGCTCAGGATGGCGCTGACCGTCGTGACCATCGGTCCCATCATTCTCGCCTACCCGTTCGTCCAGCGCTTCTTCGTCACCGGACTCACGCTCGGTGCGACGAAGGGCTGAGAGGCCTGTTCGTCCCTGATGAAAGGAAATCTCATGACGTCACCCATGTCGTCTCAATTCAGTCGCCGTCGACTGTTGCAGGGTTCGCTCGCTGTCGGTGGATTGGGGCTCCTCGGCGCCATCGCCGGTTGTGGTAATGGTTCGGGTGCCGGCAACGGCACGACGCTGCACTCCCTGCTGCCGGGTGACATCCCGCAGCGATGGAGTGAAGTCCGAGCGCACGTCAACGAGGCCCTTGAGGCCGACCGAGGCCTGCGCATCGATCCCGAGTTCATCTCGTGGACCAACTACGCAGAGCAGGAAATGTTGAAGTTCACCACCGGTGAGCGCTTTGACACTGCTCTGGAAGCGACCTGGCTGAACCTGCAGCAACTGCTGTCAGATAACGCCCTCGCTGACATGACTGATCTCTGGGACAGTGGAAACTATCCCAACCTGAATGCCACGATCGATGAGCGCATGGTGGAGTACGCGAAGTACAACGGCAGGCTCTACACGATCCCGCTGGTGGCGAACTTCACGAGCCCGCCCGGATTTGTGATCAGACAGGACCTGGCGGACAAGTACGGCATCGGTGAGGTCAATGACTACGAGACCCTGGAACGGTTCCTCTACGACGTGAAGCAGAAGGACCCGGATCTCATTCCCTTCGGCTTGGACAACGGGTACGTCAACAACACCGTGATACCGAACCCCGTGTCCTTGTTCAATGCCCAGGCCTGGGAGGAGGCGAACAAGAACGTGCAGCTTCTGGGCACCTACTTCGAAGGCGACGGCTTGAGCCCGGTCCCGTTCTGGGAGCAGCAGGACGTACTGGACTCCCTGGACCGCGTGCGCCAGTACTACCTCGACGGGATCCTCAACGAGGACGCCCTCACGCTGGACATGAGCGCGGTGCGCAGCCTGTTCGCGCAGGGGAGATACGCCTCCACCACCGCCGGGGCCGACGGACTGACCAGCTCCACCTTCGGCCCGGTGGCCGACAATGTCGAGGGCGCCGCCATCGCTCAGGTGATCCCCTTCGCCGACGGCCTCGATGCCCGCATGTCCAGCACCTTCCAGGCTGCCAACAACATGGTGGCCCCAGCGAACACCGAGACCCTCGAGCAGGTGTTCGAGATGATGGACTGGCTCTCGATCCAGGAGAACCACGATCGCCTCTCGTACGGCATTGAGGGCGAGGACTGGAACGCCGTCGGGGAGCACAGCTATGAGCAGATCAGCGGCTACGCCTTCCCGGCCTTCGCGATGTCGTGGCGGACGCCGCTCGAACGCGACCTGGCCGGCATGGTCGACACCGACCGCGCCTGGGTGGCGTGGGCTCGCGACATCGAGCACTTCTACCCCGACAGGCTGGCCGGCTTCTACTTCGACTCCTCGTCGGTGTCGAGCGAGGAGGCCCAGGTCGGCGCGGCCTTCAGCGAGTACGTGCTGCCCTTGTACGCCGGGGTGAAGGACGTGCAGTCCGGCCTGGACGAGGCGCGCACCGCTCTGGAGAACGCCGGGTACGAGACCGTGGTGGAGGAGTACCAGCGCCAAGCCCTGGAATTCCTCGCCGACTCCTGAGATCGCCACGCTCCACTGAGCTCGCCCGACCGAAGAGGACAGGATGCGCACGATGTTTCTCGATGGTGAGGACTGGACCCTCATCGGATGGCGCCGCCATGATTGGGAGTTGGCCAGGACTCCAGCTGCAGGCAAGGTCACCAATCCCGACGTGGCACCAGTTGCCGCACGGGTCCCGGGTTCAGTCCGGGGTGCCCTGCTGGCGGCCGGAGTCGTGGCTGACCCCACGGTGGGAGTGCAGTCCCGCGAGGCGGAGTGGGTCGAACACCGCGACTGGGAGTTCCGCCGGGATCTCCCGGACGGGCTGCTCGATGGCGAGGATGCCCTGACGTCGCGGTTGTGGCTGGAGTGCGAGGAGCTCGACTACACGGGCGTGGTTCTCCTGGGCGACCTCGAGGTGGGGCGCTTCGCGGGGAGCTTCACGCCGCACAGCTTCGACCTCACTGCGGCCTACCGCGAGGGTGAGCGCAGGCTCCGGGTCATCCTGACCGGAGCGCCGGATGGCTTGGCGCAGAACGGCTGGACCTCCCGGATCCTGGCCTTCAAGCCCCGTTTCAGCTACGGCTGGGACTGGACACCCCGGATGGTGTCGGCCGGGGTACCCGGTCGCATCCGGCTGGAGCGGCGCCCCGCCGCGAGTCCTGCCATCACCGCCCGCGTTCGTGCCGATGTCGACCCTGCTCGCGACGTCGCCGTCCTCGAGGTCACACTGAGTGCTGATCGCCCGCTGCCTGCCGGTGCGCGGGCAGACGTTCTCCTCGGGGACGAGGTGGTGGGCTCTGGGCCGGCACCTGACTTCCGGTTCCGGGCCGAGGTGGCGGCCCGTGTGTGGCAACTCGCCGGGCGCGGTGACCAGCCGCTCTATGACTGCCGGGTGCGGGTGGTGGCCCAGGACGGCTCGGTGCTGCACGAGAGCGTGCGGCGCGTCGGCTTCCGCCACGTCTCCTGGTCAGCGGCCGCGGAAGCGCCGCCGGGTGCTGATGACTGGCTGTGCTCGGTCAATGGGGAGCCGGTCTTCCTCGCGGGCGTCAACTGGGTGCCGATCCGGCCCGACTATGCCGATCTGACCGAGGCCGACTACCGGCTGCGCCTGCAGCGCTACCGTGACCTGGGCTTCGTGATGGTGCGGGTCTGGGGTGGTGCGGGACTCGAGCGCCCGGTCTTCTACGACCTGTGCGACGAGTTGGGGCTACTCGTCTGGCAGGAGTTCCCGTTGAGCTCGTCCGGGCTCGACAACGAACCCCCGGCGGACCTGGGCTTCATCGACGAACTGGCCCAGGTGGCCGAGAGCTATATCGAGCGGCTCGGGCATCACGCCTGCCTGGCCCTGTGGTGTGGCGGCAACGAACTCACCATCGTGGATGAGCCCGGCGTCCCCGGAACCCCGCTGGCCGCGGACCATCCCACGCTCGCGGCCTTGGCCGAGGTGGCCCGCCGCGGGGACCCGGGACGTCGCTTCATCGCGACCTCCCCGACGGGGCCTCGCTTCGAGGCGGACGCTGGCGAGTTCGGCCAAGGTTTGCACCACGATGTTCACGGCCCCTGGGAGTTCGAGGGCACTCAGGAGCAATGGCAGCAGTACTGGGACCACGATGACGCCGTCATGCGCTCCGAGGTGGGAGTGGTCGGGGCCTCCTCCTGGGAGTTGCTCGACCGGCAGGGGTTGCTTGCGGCGAGCTCCGGGGCGGAGCTTCGCCAGCTCTGGACCCATGCCGCAGGCTGGTGGCTGGCACCGCTCGACGCGTGGCTGCAGGCCGGCCACGATTTGTCCCAGCTCCCCGAGTGGGTGGAGCAGAGCCGGACGCGCCAAGCCGAGATGCTCGCCTATTCGGCTCAACGGAGCAAGGAACGCTTCCCCCGGTGCACGGGCTACTTCGTCTGGCTCGGCCACGACACCTTCCCCTGCCCGGTGAGCCTGTCCCTGCTCGATTACGACGGCGAGCTGAAGCCGGCGGCACGCGCACTCGGTGCGATCTTCACCGCCTGACGCGCCGACGAACGACGCGCGCCACGGCGGCAACAACGAACCATGACCACCTGGTAATGAGGAGAGCCTTCATGCATCACCCACCTGGCCGGGCCCCGGCCGCCTCGGCATTGCGCCAGACCGGGCCGGAGCAGCAACGCTCACTGAGCCTGCCGCGGAGCCGGGTGGTGCTCAACCCGCAGAACTTCTTCGACGAGCGCAGCGAGGTGGAGCAGAACTGTGGCCCCACACTCCCGCTGGGGCTGGGGTACTTCGCCCATGATCAGGCGCTGTTCCTGCCGCGATTCCTGACGTTGTGGGCGTCGCCCGCGGCGGCCTCGTCACCCGCAGCCACGCCGCAGCGTCTGGACGCCTCCCGGTGGATGGAAGGTGAGAATGTGACCTGCGATGATGCGGAGGGCGTGCTGACCGCGGCACTGGAGGGCGGTGCCCCCAGCGGTACGCTGTGGCAGCGAATCCGGATCGACCCGGCCCGTGCGACCCTGCGCGTCAGCATCGGTGCCGTCCAGGGCCAGTGGGCACTTCGCCTCCGCGATGGTGCTGGGCGGGAGATCAGGGTCCAGGACGGTGCGGCCACCGTGGGCCTGCACCGCTATGACCTGGCTGAGTTGCTGGGCGAACACCACGAGGCTGAGGTGGAACTCTCCGTGGTCCTGCTCGGCGCCGGGGCCTCGGTCCGCGTGGAGGAGATGGCTCTGCTCGGCGGGTACGACGACGCCACCGGCGTGCGGCGGTATAGCACCGAGTGGGCGCCGGGCAGCCTGGACTTCAGGGCCGAGTATCGCGACGGAGGCGCCCTGCGGGGCCGGGACGTCTTCGTCGACGAGAACAGCGTGCTCCGGGAGGTGACGCGCGAGCCTCTCGCTGACGGCGCTGAGCTGGTGGTGGCCGGGGAGTACGTCGGGGACGTGGAGGTGGACCAGACGCGCGGCCTCGTGCGAATGTGCCTGCCCCACGCCGTCGCGGCCGTTGCCCTTCCCGCCGGTTCGCAGATCCGCTTCTTCGCCGATGAAGCCGAACTGCAGTCCGGCGCTCCTGGGGCCTCCGCTCCGCTCGCCAGGAGCGGTCTGTGGGCGGCGCACATCGCCTCGGGGACGCGCTCCTTGCGGCTGGGGTGCGGCTTCTCGCCCGATGACCCCGAGGCGGCCGCTGGACTGGCCCTCGCCGCTGCTGCCCACTCGGCTGCGGAGCGCGCGGCGCACTGGAACGAGTACTGGGACGGCGTGCTCGCTCGCGTGCCGCAACCGCGTTCCTTTGCGCTACGCGGTCTCCCGGATGACGAGGGGGTGAGTGCGGAGGACGTGCGCGCCGCGTACTACCGCGCCTTCCTCGGTCTGTCCTCGAACGTGCTGCCGCCGCAGCCCGAGAGCGGCTTCTCCCACCCCACCGTGGCCACCGGCAAAGCATCGATGTGGAACTACGGCGCACCGGGCGCCCGGACCGCGGCCGCATGGGAGACCTTTCTTGCGATCCAGTACCTGGCCTATCTGGACCCGCAGACCGCCTGGGCGTCCTTCCACGGGCTGATGACGCTCGTGGTGGAGGACGGATCACTGGCGGGGGAGGGTCTTCCCAGCCGCAAGGCTCAGACCGCGTGGCTTCTCTACGAGCTCACCGGTGACCGAGCGGCTCTCGCCTCCCACTACCCGCAACTGCGTCGGCTACTGCGCTGGCAGGCTGAACACCCGCGGTGGGTGTACGGCGACTACGACCACCCGGGCGAGCAGGACGCGGAGTTCCTCACCTCGGTTGTGATCGATCTCGGCTTCGCCCAGCAGATCGCCGAGGTGCTGGGCGAGACCGCCGACCTCGAGAGCTATGCGGGGCTACGTGCCTCGCTCCTCGATGACTACGCTGCGCATTGCTTCCAGGGCGAGAGCCGCCGGGCGATCCAGTACTGGTTTCCCGGGGATCCTGAATGCGTACCTCGCGGTGGCTGCGACGGGCTCGGTCTCCCGGTGGTGATGGGCCTCGCGGTCGAGGGCCTGGCGGACTGGCAGCGCTCGTCGCTGCATGCGCGCTTCGACGAGCAGTACGACCCGCAGGACCAACTCGCCGGCTTCGACGTCGTGAAGCACTCCAATCTCGGCTACACGGTGGCCGGACTGCTCCTCAGTGCCAGGTGGGAGCAGGCGCAGACCCTGACGAATATCGCCCTGCGCGACGTCGTCCGCAGTGGATCCTTCGCTGAGGTGTATGACCGGGGCCCGGATCGCCCCCGCCCCTCCGGTGTGCGGCCCTCGATCTTCGGCATGACTCAGGTGATCGACTCGGTCTGGCTCAACAACGGCTTGCGGATGGATCGCGGCACGCCTTTGCTCCTGGGCCTGCCAGGAGTCCAGGGCGGCCTGGACGGCCTGCATGTGCGCGGCCACGTCTGGGCCCTGGAGATCGACGTCCCGGCGAACACTGCCACCATGACGGACACCGAGGCGGGGCGACGGCGCGAGTTCACCGAGGTTGCTCCGGGCTTCAGTCACCCGCTCACCATGGACAGCGCCGCCGATGGCGCCAGGCCCGCCACATCCGCCCACCACGCCGCCGTGGGAGCGGCCGGAGACCGAGCATCATGACACTGAGTCACGCTGACCTCGCCGCCATCGAAGCCGCCATGTCAATCGGCGGTGCCGAGACCCCACCGGAGTTGCGGCGCACCGTGCCGACAGTCAGCGGTTCCGATCCGGGTATCGGGCGTCTCTACGCGGCCGCGCTGAAGAACGTGTTCGCGGTGAACACCGTGCGGAACGAGGACGGTGCCTTCGTTCGAGCCGGCGGTGGGTACCCCACGCCGTGGACTCGTGACGCGGCCATCAACTCCTGGAGTGCGCTCTCGCTGCTGGCGCCCGGTCTGGCGGAAGCGACCCTGCGCGCCGTGATCGAGACCGGGGAGTCCGGCCCCCTGGTCGCGCAGGACGACCAATGGTGGGACCAGGTGATCTGGATCCTCGCGGCGGAGCGCCATGCGGCATGGACCGATGACACCGAGTTCGCCAGGTGGGCGTACCGCGTGGGCCGCAACAGCCTGGAGCAACTCGAGCAGTACCGGGACCCGCAGTGGGGCCTCTACCTCGGGCCCGCCGTGATGCAGGACGGCGTGGCTGGGTTCCCCTTGCCCGACGGGGCGCAGGAGATCGCGCCCTTCGTTCTCGAGCATTCCTGGTCACGGTCGATCATGTGCCTGTCCACGAATGTCCTCTACGCCGCAGCCCATGACTCGCTCGCCGCACTCGCAGCCAGAATCGCAGCGCCCGGGGATGACCTTGTCGCGCGGGCAGACTCTCTCCGCCGGGCGATCGAGGAGCACCTGTGGACGGGGGATCGGTACGCCTACCTCCGGCGCACCGACGGTCGGACCGAGCAGTACCAGGAGCTCCTCGGGCTCGCGCTACTCCTGGAGTGCGGTGGCATCGACGACGACCGCGTGCGCACCATCGTTGAGGGGATGCAACGTACGCCGGCCGGCCTGGCGCTGGTGTGGCCTCACTTCTCCCGCTACAGCGATGAGCGGCCGGGGCGCCACAACGTCGCCTTGTGGCCGATGGCCATGGGCCAGTGGGCGGTTGCCGCAGCGCTGCGGGGTCAAGCAGCAGCCTTCACGGACACCTGGCATGATCTGCGCCGGCTGGTGGAGGGCTCTGGCGGCGACTTCTATGAGCTCTATTCCGCCGTCGATGGCTCTGTGGACGGCGGCTGGCAGACGGGGCGGCAGTGGGACTCGGAGCCCCACCAGACCTGGAGCGCGACAGCCTTCCTGCGGATGGTGCACGAGGGGGTGTTCGGCCTGCGCGTGCGCGACGGCGAGTTGCGGCTGGAGCCGACACTCCCCACAGGGGTCGAGCACATCGAGCTGCGCGGCCTGCGGCTCGCGAGCGCGCGACTGACGATCACGGTGAGCGGCGCGGGCAACGTGGTCGAGCAGCTCAGCCTGGATGACGTGGCCCGGGATGACCCCGGTGCCCCGATCGCTCTTGCTGATCTGCGCGGTGACCACACCCTGCGTGTGCGCGTGCGCCCGTGACCAGGCGCCTCACGCGCCGAGTGCTGACCGCCGTCACGCAGTGGTGCGCACGTGGCTAAGCTGGCTCGAATGGCCCCCACGCCCGCAGCCCTAGCCCCGCTCGATCAGGTGCGAGACGCCCTGGATCCCGGGGCGTGGAGCACCACGACGGCCGATCTCGCCGGCATGGCGCACGACGCCTCGCACTACCTGCTCCGCCCGCGCGCGATCGCCACGCCCTCTACCCTCGAGGAACTGGTGGGGGCGCTCACTGCGGCGAATCGTGCCGGCCAACCCGTCGTCTTCCGTGCCGGCGGAACCTCGCTGTCCGGTCAGGCCGGCACCGACGGCGTGCTCATCGACGTGCGCCGGCATTTCGCCGAGGTCGAGGTGCTCGACGACGGCGCCCGGGTGCGCTGCGCACCGGGCGCGGTGCTGCGCCGGGTGAATGCGCTGCTGGCGCGCTACGGTCGCAAGCTCGGGCCCGATCCGGCCAGCGAGATCGCCTGCACCGTCGGCGGGGTGGTGGCCAACAACTCCTCCGGGATGACCAGCGGCATCGCCGCCACGGCCTATCACACGCTCGATGAGATCCGCTTCGTGCTCCCCACCGGCACTGTGGTGGACACCGGCCTGGCGGACGCCGATGCCCGCCTGCGCGCCGCCGAACCGCAGCTGCACGCCGGGCTGCTGCGCCTGCGGGACCGGATCCGTGCCACACCCACCCTGCGCGCGGTGATCGCGCATCAGTTCTCCATGAAGAACACCATGGGCTACGCCCTGAACGCCTTCCTCGACCACGACGAGCCTGCGCAGATCCTCGCCCACCTCATGGTGGGTTCGGAAGGCACGCTGGGCTACATCGCCTCGGTGGTGCTGCGCGCCGTGCCGGTGCCCACCGAGCACGCTACCGCCCTGCTGGTGCTGCCCGACGCCGGGGCCGCCACCGATGCGTTGCCGGAGCTGCTCGGCGCTGGCGCGCGGGCGGCGGAGCTGATGGACGCGGCCGCGCTGCGTGTGGCCCAGCAGCTCACCGCCGCGCCGGCGCAGATGAAAGACCTGCGCATCGAGCGCCACGCCGGCCTGCTCGTGGAGTTCCAGACCACCGACGCCGACCAGCTCGCCGCTCAGGTCGCCGCGGCCGCGCCGGTGGTCCAGCGCCTGGGCCTCGCCACCGAGTTCAGCGCGGAACCGGCCGCGCGAGCCGCGATGTGGACGGTGCGCAAGGGCCTGTACGCCGCGGTGGCCGGTGCGCGTCGTCCGGGCACCACCAACCTGCTCGAGGACATCGCCGTCCCACCCGCCGCGCTGACCGAGACGGTGCGCAGCCTCGCCCGCATGTTCGACCAGTACGGCTACGACGACGCCGTGATCTTCGGTCACGCCCGCGACGCCAACCTGCACTTCATGATCACCCCCAACCTCGACGACCCCGCCGAGCTCGCCGGCTATGAGGCCTTCACCGAGGATCTGGTGGATCTGGTGCTCGGCATGGACGGCACCCTCAAGGCCGAGCACGGCACGGGCCGGATCATGTCCGCCTATGTGCGCCGCCAGTTCGGCGACGAGCTGTACGAGGTGATGCGCGAGGTCAAGCGGCTCTGCGACCCGCGCGGGATCCTCGCCCCCGGAGTGGTGCTCGACGACGATCCGCGCGCCCATGTGCGTCACCTCAAGGTGGTGCCCACCGTCGGTGGGGCGGCTGACCGCTGCGTGGACTGCGGTTTCTGCGAGCCGGCCTGCCCCTCGCGGAACACCACCACCACGCCGCGGCGCCGGATCGCTCTGCTGCGCGAGGCCGAACTGGCCGCCGCCACCGGGGATACCGCCACCCGTGACGCGATCGAGTCCGCCTACGACTACGACGCCGTGCAGACCTGTGCGGCCGATTCGCTGTGCGCACGGGCCTGCCCGGTGGATATCGACACCGGCTCACTGATGAAGTCTCTGCGCACCGAGGGGCATGGCGCCCTCGCCCAGCGCGGCGGCCGGGCGGTGGCCGGCGCTTGGGGGCCGGTCTCGGCCGGGGTGCGCACGGGCATGCGGGTGGCCGATGTCATGCCCACGCCGGTGCTCTCCGGTGTCACCTCGGCCCTGCGTGCCGTGCTGCCGCACGAACTCGTGCCCGCCGTGGGGCCGGAGTTGCCCGGCGCAGGTCGCAAGCGCAGCGCCCTACCGGCGCCTGAGGCGTCCGCAACCGGGGCCACAGCCGGATCGGCCACGATCGACGCCGTCTTCTTCCCCTCCTGCACCGGCGCGATGTTCGGCCCGGCCGCCGGGGGAGAGGGGGCCTCGGCTGCGTTCCTGGAGGTCTGTGAGCGGGCCGGACTGACTGTGGCGCTCGCTGATCGGATCGACGGGCTGTGCTGCGGCACTCCTTGGGCCTCCAAGGGATTCGCCGCCGGCCACGACGCCATGGCCGTGCGCGTCGCCGACTCTGTGCTGGCTTCCACCGACGGCGGCCGGCTGCCACTGATCAGCGACGCCGCCTCGTGCACCCACGGTCTCGCCGAACTCGGCGAGCACCTGGATCCCGCGCGGGCCGAGGCCTGGGCGGGCGTGGAGGTGCTCGACGCGGTCAGCTACGTGCGCCGCGAGGTGCTCGCCCGGCTCGACGTGACCGCACCGCTCGAGTCGCTGGCGCTGCACCCCACCTGCTCCACCGAACACCTCGGCACCGGTGGCGACCTGCAGACCGTGGCCGCAGCGGTGGCCCGGGAGGTGACGGTGCCGCCGTCCTGGGGCTGCTGCGGCTACGCCGGGGATCGCGGCATGCTGCACCCCGAGCTCACCGCCGGAGCCACAGAGGCCGAGGCCGCGGAGATCGCGCAAGCCGAGGCCGAGCACGGTGCCTTCGAGGCCTACGCCTCCTGTAACCGCACCTGCGAGATGGGGATGACCCGCGCCACCGGGCGCGAGTACGAGCACGTGCTGGAGCTGCTCGCGCGGGTGACCCGGCCGGCGTAGGCGGGTCCTCGCCCGCACCCTTGGCAGAACACTTGACACACGTTCGAGCACGTCCCTACTGTTCCTGTATTCCAAAGTGGATCCAGAAAGGGATACAGCGCAATGAAGCTCCGCCACTCGATCATGGTCGGGATCCTCGACCGCTACGCCGACCGATTCACGGAGTTCCAGCCTGCCGTTCCGCTGGAGCGACGCATGGAGCAGGCTGCCGGCATCCCCGGTGCCGACGGTGTCGAGCTGGTCTACCCCGCAGACCTCGGCGATGTGGAGCGTGCACGCACGCTGGTGCAGGCCTCCGGCCTGGATGTCTCGGCAGTGAATCTGAACATCAAGACCGATGAGCGCTGGCGCGAGGGCTCCTTCACCAACCCGGACCCGGCGATCCGCCGCGAAGCAGTGACGTGGCTGCAGACCGCGATGGATCTCAGCGCCGACCTCGGAGCCAACATGGTGACGGTCTGCCCGCTGATGGACGGGTGGGATTACAGCTTTCAGGTCGACTACGTCAATCAGTGGAACTGGCTCGCAGAGAGCATGCACGCCGGGGCCAGCCACCGATCCGACGTGCGAGTGAGTATCGAGTACAAGGCCTTCGAGTCCCGCACCAAGATCACCGTCCCGGACATCGGCACCACCCTGCACCTCTGTGATCGCGTGGGCCTGGACAACCTCGGGGTCACGATGGACGTCGGCCACGCACTCATCGCCCAAGAAACCCCGGCGATGAGTGCGGCGATGGCGCAGGCCGCCGGGCGGATGTTCTATGTGCATTTCAATGACAACAACCGTGGCTGGGACTGGGACATCGTCCCGGGCGCGGTGAATCTCTGGGAGATGGTGGAGACCCTCTTCTACCTGGAACGCATGGGGTGGGAGGGATGGCTGGCCTACGACGTGTTCACCAAGCACGGCGATCCGGTCCAGGCCTTCACTTCCACGATCGAGGTCATGGACTCCCTGGTCGCGTTGCTGGACCGTTTGAGCCGCGAGAAGCTGCAGGAACTGATCGACGATGTCGAGCCGGCCGAGGCCACCGCCTATCTGATCAAGGCGCTGGTCCGCTGATGCGTCTTGGACTCGGCAGTTACGCCTTCCGATGGGCCATGGGCATCGGCACGCCGTCGCCCGCGGCCCTCGGGAGCGTCCCGGATCTGATCCGGGAGACGGCCGACCTCGGATGTGAGGTGCTGCAACTGGCGGATCTCGACGCGCTCGAGTCTGCCTCGGCCGCCGAGCTCACCGACCTGCGTGCGCACGCAGCGAGCGCCGGGGTAGCCCTCCAGACGGGCTTGACCGGTGCCACCGTCGAGCGCCTGACCGATCACCTGCGGATTGCCACGAGCCTGGGCGCCGATCTGGCCCGGGTCGTCCTGCATGGGCGCGGGATCGAGGACGAGCGCGAAGCAGCCAGGGCGCTCACGCGGCTCGCACCCGACTATGAAGCGGCGGGCGTGACCTTGGCGATCGAGAACCATTTCCTGACCTCCAGCGCCAGCTTGGTGGAACTGGTCGCAGAGATCGATAGCCGCGCGGTGGGTCTGACCGTGGATGTGGCGAACTCGATCGCCTGCCAGGAATGGCCGGACCAGACGATTGCCGCGCTGGCGCCCTTCGTGCGCTGCCTGCATCTCAAGGACTACCGGATCGAGCCGAGCCCTGACGGAGTGGGGGCGGCCGTGATCGGTGCACCGCTGGCCCAGGGCTGGAGCGACATCGCGGCGATCGTCGAGGAGATCGCTCCGCATGCACCGGAGGGCATGGCCGTGATCCTCGAGCAGTGGTCACCGGCCGGCTCCTCACTGCAGGACGCCATCACCACCGAGACGCGCTGGCGCCGCGAGTCGGCGATGACGGCTCGTTCCCACCCTGCCCTGAACCCGCTCTGGTCCACCGGAGGTACCCGTGCCGCAGTCTGACTCTTCACCCGTGGCGGAACAGTGCTACGCCCGGTTGCGCGATGCGATCCTGCAGGGGGCGTACTCCCCGGGGGAGCGGCTGACCAGCGTCCGGCTCGCCAGCGATCTTGGCGTCTCCCGGACGCCGATACGTGCAGCCTTGCAACGACTGAAGGCTGATGGCCTCGTCGACAGCGACGACAATCGCGCGGCCTGGGTGCGGCCGCTGACCGTGGACGAGGTCGAACAGGCCTACGAGATCGCAGGAGCGCTGGAGGGCATGCTGGTCAAGCGCCTTGCCGCGCAGATCTCCGACGCTGATCTGCGCGCGCTCGATGAGGCGATCACTCAGATGGAGTCGGCGGCGACCAGTGGTGATCAACATGCGTGGGTCAAGGGTGATGAGACCTTCCACCATCTGCTCAGCGCCCAGGCGGGCAACCCGTTGCTCAATTCGATGCTGCAGCGGGTGGAGACCGTCATCAACCGTGTGCGGTTCCTGTCCTTGAACATCCGCCCAGAGGGGGCGGCGCTCTCGGCGCAGGAACACCGCCGGGTCTATGAGGCCCTCGCCGCGCACGACGGGCAGCGTGCGCGGATCGCACACGAGAACCACCTCGACCGGGTCCGGGACGAGAACGTGGCCTTCCTCAAGGCCAGCTTCGGGTCCTTTCCGACCTTGCCCACACCGTCGCGGCCCTGACCGCACATCACCTCAATGAGGAGGCCCTGTGAACGACCAACGTTCCCCCGTGATGCCGATCCCCGCCCCCGCGCACGGCCGGCTTTCGGTGCCGCGCACGGCGATCGTGGATGTGGAACTTCCCGAACCGCCCGGAGCGGCCAATCCCTTCGACCGTGAGGCGACCGCGACGTTGCGCGGTCCCGATGGCGAGATCATGACGGTTCCAGCCTTCTATGACTCCAGGCTGGGGTACCGCGCCCGGGTCTCGTTCCCTCGGCCAGGAGCGTGGACCGTGCAGACCTACGACGAGGCGGGCGTGGCCCTCACCGACGAACCGCTGCGCGTCGACGTCGACGCCGCGGGCTCGGACCGTGGTGGCCTGCAGATCGACCCCGCCTACCGCCGGCATTTCGCCTGGGCCGACGGCACCCCCTTCTTCTTCCGGGGGTACGAGGCGAACTGGCTGCTGATGCTCGACCAGCACGACGACGAACTCACGCGCCTGGACGCCTTCACTGACTCCATCCTGGAGGCCGGGTTCACCGCCGTGACGGTCAACGCTTATGCCCATTCCTTCCGCCAGTACGTCCCGGCGGACCTCGAGCATGATCCGCGGTGGGTGGTCCCGTCGATCGCGCCGTGGATCGGTGGGAACGGCAACCCCGACTACGGCCGGCTGGATCCAGATTTCTTCGCTCACATGGATCGCGCCGTCGCGTACTTGCACGGACGGGGATTGGTCACCCACCTGATGATTCACGTCTACAACAAGGACGTGAACTGGCCGGAGCCGGCCTCGCCGGACGACGATCGCTACTGGCGACAGATCGTGGCTCGCTACCAGGCGTACGGGTCGATCATCTGGGACACCGCGAAGGAGTCCTACCACCGGCCCGCCGGCTACATCTGGACCAGGCTGGCCACGATCCGCAAGTACGACGGCTATCGACGGCTGGTGACCGCGCACGACACCAACCCTCCGCCGAACGTGACCTGGGGGCGGCAGTACCTCCACCCCGACAACGAACTCGTCGAAGCCCTCACCGACGTCACTTCCGACCAGATCCTGCAAGACATCCACGCCGATGCGTGCGAGCACCATCGCCGCACGTCCAAGCCGTACATCAACATCGAGTTCGGCTACGAGTCCGGTCTCGAGGATCTGCCCTCTGACGACCCCGACCACGACCAGAGCTGGGAGGAGGTCACGCGCCGGATGTGGCACATCGTGCTCGGAGGCGGCTATCCCAACTACTACTACCGGAACACCGCGTGGAGCCTGTTCGTGCCCTTCCCGACGCCGCCCGGCTACCGGGCGGTGCGGCATCTGGCGGACTTCTGGGATGCGCTCGAGCATCGGCGCCTGACGCCGGTCTCCGGCGTCGCGACCGCCGCTGTTCCGGTGATGGTGCGCGCCGACATCGGCAGGGAGTACGTCGTGCTCACCGATGAGGCCGTTCCCGTCACGCTCGACCTCCCTGAGGGCGCGCAGCTACACGCCACCTGGTTCTCCCCGCTGAGCGGCGAGCGCCACGACGCTGGGCCGGCCGATGGTGGCTCGGCCCAGTTCTCCCCTCCATCGGACTGGACGCTGAGCGTGCTCCACCTCCGATAACGCCCCCACCACTATCAAAGGAGATCAGATGGAACGCCGAAACTTCCTCCGGGCATCGGCCGGGATCGGACTCGGGGCGCTCCTCGGCGCAGGCCTGAGTGCTTGTGGGACACGAGGCGGCTCCGGCAGTGCGAGCCTGACCATGTCGCAGTACGGGTCCTCCAGCCGCCTTGAGCTGCTCGAGCAGGTCTTCGAGGCCTACGCCGGCAGCTACCCCGACCGCATGGTGCGGCTCGATGCGGCCAGCGTCGACAACTACATCGACCGGCTGGCGACGCAGGTGAGCGGGGGGAACGCCCCGGACGTCATGGGCATCTTCCACAATGCCATCGCCCAGTTCGCGCGGCAGAACGCCTTGCTCGAACTTGACGATCACATCGGGCAGGCCCTCGATACCAGCGAGTTCACCGACGGCCTGGTCGATCTCGGACGCATCGGCGGCGCGGTCAGTGCGTTGAGCTTCGGTGACAACGCGCACGGAGTGATCTACGACGTCGGGCTGCTGGAGAGCATTGGCAAGAGCGTGCCCGAGCCGGGTTACACCTGGGAGGACCTGCTGAGCTTCAGCGCCGATATCTCTCGCGCCGTTGACGGAGACTTCTACGGGACCGAGGATCGTTCCTCGCAACTGGACCAGGGTTTCAAGGTGTGGCTGCTCCAGCGCGGTAAGTACGCGTTCACAGCAGACGGCGAACTCGGCTTCGACTCCACTGACCTGACCGACTGGATCGAGTACTGGGAGATGTTGCGCGAGGAGGGGGCGGCGCCACCGGCCGACGTCACCGCGGAGGCCGGGGGTACCTTCGACAGCTCTGCGCTCATCCGGGGCTACGCCGCGAACCATCAGACCTATGCCAATGCCATGAGCTCGATGCAGGCGCTCACTGAGAGCCCCTTGGCGCTCACCACCTTGCCGATCGACCCCTCAGGTACTGGCAGCGGGCACTTCTTGCGCGGTTCGAACTGGGTGGGTGTCTTCTCCCGGACCGACGAACCCGAGGCGGCTGTGGAGTTCCTGGACTTCATGTTCAACGACCCGCAAGCCGTGGAGATCCTCGGCGCGGAGCTCGGGGCACCCCCCAACCGGGCGCTGCGCGACACTCTGGACTATTCTCCGGCCGAACAGCAGTTCATCGACTACGTCAACCTGATCACGGACGAGCTGGCCGATGAGGCCATCACGCTGGATCAGGAGTTCCCTGCGGCGTGGAACGACGTGAACACGGCATTTGGCACCGCCACCGAGGACGTCCGATTCGGTCGCGCGGACGTCTCCGAGTCCGTCGAGCAGTTCTTCACGACCGCAGAGCAAGCACTCCGGGCGGGCTCGTGACGTCCTTGCAGATCCGCCGTCCGCCCGCACCGGCCACCGGCGCGGGCGGACGGCGCACCAACACCCGCAGTTCGGCGAGCCGCGCCGAAGGGCGATGGGGCTACTTGTTCCTGACGCCCTGGTTCGTGGGGCTGGTGGTCCTGACCGCGGGGCCGATGCTCGTCTCGCTGTACTACTCCTTCACCGACTTCTCGCTGCTGTCCACACCCAACTGGGTGGGCCTGGACAACTACGAGCGGATGTTCACCGCTGATGATCGCTTCTTCGCGGCGGTGCGAGTGACGTTGACGTACGTGATCGTCTCGGTGCCACTGCAGCTGGCGTTCGCATTGGGTATCGCGGTGCTGCTGAATCGCGCGTTGCGCGGCATCTCCGCCTACCGTGCGCTGTACTACCTGCCCTCATTGCTGGGCGGAAGCGTGGCGGTCGCGGTCCTCTGGCGTCAGGTGTTCGGGCGTGAGGGCGCGGTCAACGTCGTCCTTCGCGGCCTGGGGTGGGAGAACCCGCCGACGTGGATCGCCGATCCGGACTTCGCGCTGTACACCCTGATCCTGTTGCGGGTCTGGGAGTTCGGGTCGCCGATGGTGATCTTCCTTGCCGGGCTGCGCCAGGTGCCCCAGGAGTACTACGAAGCCGCAGAGGTCGACGGGGCCTCGCCGGTGCAGCGTTTCTTCCGCATCACCATCCCGGTGATCACGCCGGTGATCTTCCTGAACGCGATCCTCCAGCTCATCGGCGCCTTCCAGGCGTTCAACTCGGCGTTCATCATCAGCGGCGGCACCGGTGGGCCCTTGGATTCCACGCTGTTCTACACCCTGTATCTGTACATCGAGGGCTTCACCAACTTCCGGATGGGGTACGCCTCGGCCCTTGCCTGGGTGCTGCTGGGCATCATCGCGGCCTTCACCGCGGTCAACTTCGCCCTGAGCCGATTCTGGGTGCACTACGAGGATGGGGGACGCTGATGGCGATCCTGGAACACTCCGCTCCGGCATCCGCGCGCGAGGACGCCGCCCCGGTGCCCACCAGATCACGTCAGCGGCCCCGCCTGACACTCCGTCGGGTGGTGCTGCAGCTCTTCCTCGCAGCGGGCGCGCTCGCGATGGTCTACCCCATCATCTGGATGGCAGCCAGCTCCCTGAAGCCGGAGAACGAGATCTTCCGGAGTGCGACCCTGCTTCCCGAGATCTGGCAATGGCAGAACTACATCGATGGCTGGAACGGGTTGCGTGAACCCTTCGAGGTGTTCTACCTCAACTCCTTCATCATCAGTGCACTGGCTGTGGTGGGGAATCTGCTCTCCTGCTCCTTAGCGGCCTACGCGTTCGCGCGGCTGGACTTCCGGTTCCGGACCCTGTGGTTCGCGGTGATGCTGGGCACGATCATGCTGCCGTACCACGCCACGCTGATCCCCCAGTACGCCCTGTACTTCGAGCTGGGCTGGGTGAACACCTACCTTCCGCTGACCGTGCCGAAGTTCTTGGCGACCGATGCGTTCTTCATCTTCTTGTTCGTGCAGTTCATTCGCGGGATCCCGCGGGAACTTGACCAGGCAGCCAAGGTTGACGGTGCCGGCCCCTTCCGGACCTATGCCTTGATCATTTTCCCTTTGCTGCGCCCGGCCCTGGTGACGGGGGCCATCTTCACCACCATCTGGACGTACAACGACTTCTTCTCCCAGCTCGTCTACATCTCCGATACGGCGCGGTACACGGTGCCGTTGGCGCTCCGGATGTTCCTGGACACCACGGGGGAGTCCTCCTGGGGGCCGATGTTCGCCATGAGCACGCTCTCGCTCCTGCCGCTCATCATCGTGTTCGTGCTGTTCCAGCGCCAGATCGTCGAGGGCATTTCCACCACTGGACTGAAGGGCTGAATCATGCGCCTGACCGGATTGATGTCTGCGCTGCAGCGGATTCTGGACACCTTATGGCTCAGCATCCTGTGGTGGCTGTGCGTGCTCCTGGTGGTGCCCGCTGCTGCGGGGACGACAGCGCTCCTTGCGGTCAGCGCCCGGATGCAGGACGCCAGGCTGGAGTCCGGTGTGACGCGCGCCTTCGCCCGGGAGCTGCGCCGGTCCATGCGCACCGCGACCGTGGTGCTGGGCTCATGGGTGGTGCTGGCCGGGGTCCTCGCGGTGAATCTCTCCGTCGTGGGGGCGATGGGTGCCCTCCGGATCCCTCTGCTGATAACGCTGCTGGCCGTGGGGATGACGCTGGCGCTGTACGCGTCGGTGCTGCCCATGGCGATCGTGACCGATCCGGGCGCTTCCGCCCGGGGGGTGCTCCGCCGAGCCTCGTGCGCGCTCCTGCGCGCGCCGCTTGGCGCGGTGCACACGATTCTGGGGATGGCGTGCGCGGTGGTGCTGGTCGTGGCGCTGCCGCTGGCGGCGCTGGTGGTGCCAGGGGGACTCGCGCATATCGCCGCCATGAGCTGGCGGCGCGCGCATCGCACAGCGCCGGCGGTGCCGCCTCGGGCGGACAGCGGCGGTCCCACCGGTATCTTGCGCCGGGATGAGTTCTCGCTCAGTGGAGGCCTGGCTCCAGGCCGGTGAGCACGGCATGTTGCCGAGACCTGATGTCCGAGCTCGAGCCCTGACGCCCCGCATCAGGGCTCGCCAAGCGGTAGACCCGCACTCACCCCGCGCCGCGCGCCTACCCGTGCCACCATGACGGGATGACGCGCATCACGCGAGGAGTCGCCGCGCTGGCTGGACTGGCCGCGGGGGCGGTGACAATCGGCCTGGCCGAGGTGCTCGCCGGCCTCCTGGTCCGCGCGACGGACACGCTCGGTACGCCCTCGCCGCTGCTCGCGGTGGGCGAGGCGTTCGTCGACCTCACCCCCGCATGGCTCAAGGAACTCGCGATCGCCACCTTCGGCACCGCCGACAAGATCGCGCTGTTTGTCGGCATGGGGCTGGTGCTCGTCGCGGTGTGCGCCGGACTGGGGATCCTGGCCCGGCATCGCACCACGGCAGCGGTCATCGGCTTCGCCGCCGTCGGTGTGCTCGCCGTGATCGCGGTGTTCAGCCGGCCGGGCTCCGGGCTCTCCGACGCACTGCCCACGGTGGTGGGTACCGCGCTCGGCGCCATCACCCTCGCGCGGCTCACGCGGGCCACGACTGCTGCCGCGGCGGAGCCCGACGGCGATCCCTCCCGCCGGTCGGTGCTGGTCGGCGGGACCTCACTGACGGTAGTCGGCGTGCTGGGCATCGTCGCAGGCCGGGTGGTGAGCGGGGCGGGTGACGTGGTGCGGATGGCGCGCGAGGCCTTCGTGGTGCCGCGGGTGCCGAACCCGGTGAGCGTTCCCGAGGGGGCGGACCCGGGCATAGCCGGGCAGACCACCTACCGCACCGCGAACGACACCTTCTTCCGGATCGATACCGCGCTCAGCGTGCCGCAGGTGGACCCGGACTCGTGGCGGCTGCGCGTGCATGGCCTGGTGGAGGAAGAGATCGAGATTGACATGGACGAGCTGCTCGCCCAGCCGCTCGTCGAGGCTCTGGTGACGCTGACCTGCGTCTCGAACACGGTGGGGGGCGATCTGGCCGGCAACGCGGTGTGGACGGGCTGGCCGGTGCGGGAGTTGCTCGCCCGCGCCCGGCCGCTGCCGGAGGCGGACATGGTGCTCTCCACCAGCGTGGACGGCTGGACGGCCGGCACTCCGCTGGAGGTCCTCACCGACGATCGCAACTCCCTGCTCGCCGTCGGCATGAACGGCGAGCCGCTGCCCGAACAGCACGGCTTCCCGGTGCGGATGGTGGTGCCCGGGCTCTACGGCTACGTCTCGGCCACCAAGTGGGTGGTGGACCTGAAGGTCACGCGCTTCGCCGACGACGAGGGCTACTGGACGCCGCGCGGTTGGGCCGAGCGCGGTCCGATCAAGACCGCCTCACGCATCGACGTGCCCCGCGGCGAGGTCGACGCCGGGCCCGGCGTGATCGCCGGGGTGGCGTGGGCGCAGCACCGCGGCGTGTCCGCGGTGGAGGTCCGCGTGGACGACGGTGACTGGCAGACCGCCGCCCTGGCCGAGGAGCCCACCGTGGATTCCTGGCGGATGTGGAAGCTGGACTGGGATGCCGAGCCGGGGCAGCACACCATCACGGTGCGGGCCACCGACGGCGATGGCGAGGTCCAGACCGAGGAGATCGCCGCACCCGCGCCCGACGGCGCGAGCGGCTGGCACTCGGTGGAGGTCGAGGTGCGCTGACGGGCGGGCGCTGCGATGCCAGCGACGTCAGTCCTCGGCGCTACGGTGTGAGGCATCCGCCCCACAACTCAGTAGCGCCTCCGGCGTAGGAGACCCACCCATGGCACCGACCACCAGCGAATCCCAGCGCGCCGAACTGCACAAGACCATCTGGCGCATCGCGAACGATCTGCGCGGCAGCGTCGATGGGTGGGACTTCAAGACCTATGTGCTCGGCATGCTCTTCTACCGGTTCATCTCCGAGAACCTCACCGCCTACATCAACAAGGGCGAGCACGAGGCCGGCTACCCGGACTTCGACTACGCCGATCTGCTGGACTCCGAGGCAGAGTTCGGCCGGCGCGAGACGGTGGCGGAGAAGGGTTTCTACATCGTGCCTTCCGAGTTGTTCGAGAACGTGCGCGAGCGGGCGCCGCGCGATCCCAACCTGAACGAGACGCTCGAGCGGGTCTTCAAGAACATCGAGGGTTCCGCGGTGAACACGGACAGCGAGGATGACCTCAAGGGCCTCTTCGACGATCTGGACGTCAACAGTTCCAAGCTCGGCAACACCGTGGCCAAGCGCAACGAGAAGCTGGTGAAGCTCCTCGATGCGATCGGTGAGCTACCGCTGGGAAACTTCGAGGACAACTCGATCGACCTCTTCGGTGACGCCTACGAGTACCTCATGCAGATGTACGCCTCGCAGGCCGGCAAGTCCGGTGGCGAGTACTACACCCCGCAGGAGGTCTCCGAGGTGCTGGCGAAGATCGCCGTGAATGGCCGCACCCGCGTGAACAAGGTCTACGACCCGGCGGCGGGATCTGGTTCGCTGCTGCTGAAGTTCGCGAAGGTGCTCGGCCACGAGAACGTGGGCGGTTTCTACGGCCAGGAGATCAACCTGACCACATACAACCTGGCTCGGATCAACATGTTCCTGCACGACGTCAACTACGAGAAGTTCGACCTCGCCCACGGGGACACCCTTACCGATCCGATGCACTGGGACGACGAGCCTTTCGAGGCCATCGTCTCCAACCCGCCGTACTCCACCAAGTGGGAGGGCGACGCGAACCCCCTGCTGATCAACGATGAGCGCTTCGCTCCCGCCGGAGTGCTGGCCCCGAAGTCGAAGGCGGATCTCGCCTTCACCATGCACATTCTGAGCTGGCTGGCGGTGAACGGCACCGCGGCGATCGTCGAGTTCCCCGGAGTGCTCTACCGCGGCGGCGCCGAGCGGAAGATCCGCAAGTACCTGATCGACAACAACTACGTGGACGCCGTCATCCAGCTCCCGCCGGATCTGTTCTTCGGCACCACGATCGCCACGTGCATCATCGTGCTCAAGAAGTCCAAGACCGACAACGCGGTGCTCTTCGTGAACGCGTCCGCCGAGTTCAAGCGCTCGGGGAACAAGAACAAGCTCGCGCCGGAGAACCAGGAGCGCATCCTCGGCCTGCTGGGCGGGCGGAGCGACGTGGACCACCTCGCCAAGCTCGTGCCGAACGAGGAGATCGCGGCGAACGACTACAACATCGCTGTGTCTTCCTACGTGGAGGCCGAGGACACCCGCGAGGCGATCGACATCACGGAGCTCAACGCGGAGATCGCGCGGATCGTTGCCCGGCAAGCTGAGCTGCGCACCTCCATCGACGAGATCGTGGCGGATCTGGAGGGGCAGAAGTCATGACGGAGATGCCCAATTGGGAAGGCTTTATGGTCCCGACCCTCAAGGCGATGAGTGATGGCGAAGTCCGTCACTGGCGAGAGTTCCAGCCGCTGACCGCGGACATAGCGGCGTTGACCGTTGAGCAGCGCCAAGAACTGCTGCCGTCGGGGCGGAGGTTGAAGTACGCAGACCGTATTGGTTGGGCAGTCTCGTTCTTGACCAACGTTGGTGCGCTGACGCGCCCGAAGAGGGGTCACTACCAGATCACTGATGCCGGGCAGCAGCTCATCAAGCTGTTCCCGAACGGCGCCAAAGAACGCGAAATCAAGGCGCTCGGCGCGGATCCCAGCTCACCGATCCGCGAGTATGTGGCGACCACGAACCGCAAGGCGAACGAATCTACGGCGATCGCGCCGGCCGAGGACTCCCCGATGACTCCGACCGAGCAGGTACAGATCGGCATCGAGCGTATCCACGAAGAGATCGCGGTCGAGCTGCTCACGCGGCTGCAGGACAAGGCTCCAGGCTTCTTCGAGCAGGCCGTCGTGGATCTCCTGCTTGCGATGGGCTACGGCGGCGCCACGGGTGCAGGTAGCGTCACCCAGCTCAGCAACGACGGCGGCATTGATGGCGTGATCGACCAGGACATCCTCGGCCTCAACCGCGTCTACATCCAGGCCAAGCGCTACCACGACGGCAACACGGTCGGACGTCCCGACCTCCAGGCTTTCGTCGGAGCGCTCAGCGGCAAAGCCGACAGCGGTGTTTTCATCACCACGAGCCGATTCTCCGTAGGAGCGCGCTCCTACGCCGAGAACGTGCCCACACGCATCATCCTGATCGACGGCAAGCGCCTCACCAGCCTGATGATCCGCTACGGCGTCGGTGTGCAAGTGAAAGAGACCTACAAAGTTGTCGAGATCGACGAGGACTTCTTCGCATGAGCCGGGTTGATGAGCTGATCCAGGAGCTGTGCCAGGATGGAGTGGAGCGCAAGCCGTTAGGAGAGTTCGCAACGCTCGTACGCGGCAACGGTATGCCCAAGACAGACCTCGTTGAGGAAGGCGTCGGAGCTGTTCACTACGGTCAGATCTATACGCACTATGGGGTGTGGGCGACCGAGACGCTTTCGTTCGTCGCTCCTGAGACGGCTGCGAGGCTCGCGAAGGTTGAATCTGGCGACATCATCATCACGAACACGAGCGAGAACATCGACGACGTCGGCAAGGCTGTTGCCTGGCTTGGCAGTAAGGTAATCGTCACGGGTGGCCATGCCACGGTGATAAAGCACGACCAAGATCCGAAGTACCTCGCGTACTGGTTTGCTTCGGCTGACTTCTATGTGCAGAAGCGGAAGCTTGCTACAGGCACGAAAGTCATCGATGTGTCCGCGAAACAGATGGCAACCGTCCGGATCCCGGTGCCGCCTCTCGAGGTTCAGCGCGAAATTGTGCGAGTATTGGATCAGTTCACTCAGCTGGAAGCGGAGCTGGAAGCGGAGCTGGAAGCACGCCGCCGTCAGTACGACTTTTACGCGAGGGAGTTGCTTGCGGCTGACGGTGACGTTCCTCGGGTCAGGTTCGGCGATGTTGCGAAAATTGTCCGGGGGGCATCTCCACGTCCGATCGGGCGGTTCCTCACTGACGATCCCACGGGCGTGCCTTGGATCAAGATCGGCGACGTGCCTGCTGGCGGAAAGTACATTACGAGTACCGCCCAGCGGGTTACGCCAGAAGGGGCACTAAAATCGCGGCGCGTGACCTCTGGCGACTTCGTGCTCTCGAACTCAATGAGCTTCGGGCGTCCCTACATTTCCAGGGTTGACGGATGTATCCATGATGGTTGGCTCGCGATCAGTGATTTTGAAGACTCTTTCCTCCCTGATTACCTCTATTACCTGTTGCGTTCAGCGCCCGTGCAAGAAGAGTTCGTTAGGAAGGCTGGTGCGGGCACGGTCAAGAATTTGAACGCTGCGATCGTGCGCTTGGTCGTGATTCCGATGCCAAAGATCGAGGAGCAAGAACGCGTTGTCGATCTCTTGGACCGCTTCGACGCGCTCGTCAACGACCTCAGCCTCGGCCTCCCCGCCGAGCTTGCTGCGCGACGCAAGCAGTACGAGTACTACCGCGACAAGCTCCTCACCTTCGAGGAGGCAGCGTGAGGGCTCCAGCGTCGTCTGCCCGCAAGTACGACCCCATCGCCGTCTCCTCCGAGAGCACGGTCGTCGCCGAGTACGTGCCAGAGCCGGAAGCCGAGGCCGCCTACCAGTCGGAGTCCGCGCTGGAGCGCGATCTCATACGTCGGCTCGAAGCCCAGGCCTACGAGTACCTGCCCATCACCTCCGAGCAGCAACTCGTGGCCAACCTCCGCGCCCAGCTCGAAGCGCTCAACCGCATCGCGTTCTCAGACGCCGAGTGGCAGCAGTTCTTCGAGCACAAGATCGCCGGACGTAACGACGGCATCGCGGAGAAGACCGTGCGCATCCAGGAGGACCACGTCCAGCTCCTCAAGCGCGATGACGGCTCCACCAAGAACATCACACTGCTGGACAAGCAGCACATCCACAACAACCGGCTCCAGGTCATCAACCAGTACGAGATCGACCGCGCCGACCCGGCTGACGATTCCAGCGCCGGCGGGCGCTACGCCAACCGCTACGACGTCACCGTGCTTGTCAACGGCCTGCCGATGGTGCACATCGAACTGAAGCGCCGCGGCGTCGACATCCGCGAGGCCTTCAACCAGATCGACCGCTACCAGCGCGACAGTTTCTGGGCAGGCTCAGGGCTCTTCGAGTACGTCCAGCTCTTCGTCATCAGCAACGGCACGCTCACCAAGTACTACTCGAACACCACCCGCAGCTCCCACCTCAAGGAGGCGCAGAAGCCCGGCAAGGGCCGCAAGACCTCCAACTCCTACGAGTTCACCTCCTGGTGGGCGGACGCGCAGAACAGGCCCATCCAGGATCTGCCCTCTTTCGCCGCAACCTTCTTCGCCAAGCACACGCTGCTCAGCATCCTCACCCGCTACTGCGTGCTGACGGCGGACGGGCTGCTGCTGGTCATGCGGCCCTACCAGATCGTGGCCACCGAACGGATCCTGCAGCGCATCGACGTCGCCACGAACTACAAGCGCCTCGGCACCCTCGCCGCCGGCGGCTACGTCTGGCACACCACCGGCTCAGGCAAGACCCTCACCTCCTTCAAGGCTGCCCAACTCGCCTCGAAGCTGCCCAGCGTGGACAAGGTGCTCTTCGTGGTCGACCGCAAAGACCTCGACTACCAGACCATGCGGGAGTACGACCGCTTCCAGAAGGGCGCGGCCAACTCCAACACCTCCACCGCCGTGCTGAAACGCCAGCTCGAAGACCCGGCCGCGCGCATCATCATCACCACGATCCAGAAACTCTCCACCTTTATCAAGGCCAACCCCGGGCACGCCGTCACACACGAGCACGTGGTGATCATCTTCGACGAGTGCCACCGCTCGCAGTTCGGTGACATGCACACCGACATCACGCGCTCCTTCAAGCGCTACAACCTCTTCGGCTTCACCGGCACCCCGATCTTCGCCGCCAACGCCGGCAGCGGCGGGAACCCCCGGCTCAAGACCACCGAACAGGCCTTCGGTGCCAAGCTCCACACCTACACGATCGTGGACGCCATCACCGACAGAAACGTGTTGCCCTTCCGCATCGACTACGTCAACACCATCAAGGTCGGGGCCGTAGTCGACAAGCAGGTCTCCGCGATCGACACCGAGAAGGCACTCATGGCCCCGGAGCGAATCCGGGAAATCGTGGCGTACACGCTTGAGTACTTCGACCAGAAGACCAAGCGCTCCTCCAGCTACGAACATTCCGTGGTCACCAACGTAGCCCAGTCGAGCCGCACCCGCCGGCGGGCCGAGGCTCTGCGCGAACGCAAGCGGGTGCGCGGCTTCAACGCCATCTTCGCCACCGCCTCCATCGACGCGGCCCGGCGCTACTACAACCACTTCCAGATCCAGCAGGAACAGCTCCCCGCAGACCGCCGTCTCAAGATCGGGCTGATCTACTCCTACGGCGCGAACGACGCCACCGAGGACGGGATCCTCGACGACGAGGCCTTCGACACCGACGCCCTCTCGGACGACGCCCGCGGTTTCCTCGAGGACGCCATCCAGGACTACAACGACCTCTTCGGCACCAGCTACGACACGAGCGCCGACAAGTTCCAGAACTACTACAAGGACCTCTCCCAGCGGCTGAAGAACCGGGAACTCGACCTCGCCATCGTGGTGAACATGTTCCTCACCGGCTTCGACGCCACCACGTTGAACACCCTGTTCGTGGACAAGAACCTGCGCGCCCACGGGCTCATCCAGGCGTACTCGCGCACCAACCGGATCCTCAACTCGGTCAAGACCTACGGCAACATCGTCGCCTTCCGGGACCTCGACGACGAGACCAACAAAGCGCTCGAACTCTTTGGGAACAAGGATGCGCGCGGCGTTGTGCTCCTGAAGCCCTACGGCGACTACTACCGCGAGTACGCCGAGAAGGCCGAGGAGCTGCTCTCGAGGTTCCCCGAAGGGCAGCCGATCGTCGGCGAGAGCGCACAGAAGGACTTCATCCAGCTCTTTGGTGCGATCCTGCGGCTGGAGAACATCCTCACCTCCTTCGACGAGTTCGCCGGCCACGAGCTGCTCAACGAGCGCCAGGTGCAGGACTACAAGGGGCGCTACCTCGACCTCTACGCCGAGTTCCGCAAGGAGACCACGGCGGAGAAGGAGCGCATCAACGACGACGTGGTCTTCGAAATCGAGCTAATCAAGCAGGTCGAGATCAACGTCGATTACATCCTCATGCTCGTGGAGAGGTACCGCGCCGAGCGCGGTGACGGAGCCGATAAGGAGATCCGTGCCGAGATCTCCCGAGCGGTTGACGCCAGCCCCACTCTGCGCAACAAGCGCGACCTGGTGGAGAACTTCGTCGACTCGGTCTCCGTGGACGGCGCGATCGACGAGGAGTGGCAGGCCTACATAGCCGCCAGGCGTGAGCAGGAACTGGCGAAGATCATCGCCGAGGAGAACCTGCGCGGGGACGAAGCGCGCTCCTTCGTGGAGACCGCCTTCCGTGACGGCGCACTGCGCACCACCGGTACCGCCATCACCACGGTGCTCCCGCCCGTCTCACGCTTCGCCGGCAACGGTGGGCACGGCGAGAAGAAACAGCGTGTCATCGCCAAGTTCAGTGCCTTCTTCGACCGATTCTTCGGGTTAAGTGCCTCACGGGAGAATGAGGGGAACCGGTAGCCCCGGTGTCTGCGCGGACTGTCGATGGAGACGGGAGGGGCTGGGGGGATTCGGGTGCCACAGCCCGTTGAGCTGAGACTTCTGGCTAGAGGTACAGCTGCCGTACGAGGTCCTGGCGGCGGTCGGAGCCGGCCGTTCCGCTGGCATCGGCAGGCAGTGTGAAATGGTGCGCAACGACGTCCGCGTCTTGGGCTGCCCAGCGCTCCGTGAGGTTGGCGTGATTTCGCGCAGAGAGTTGGCGGGCGATATCAAGACGGAGCAGCCTGACTGCGGCCAAAGGGACGTCATGGCCGATGTCCTCGAGAACCTAAATACCGGCTGGGGTGTCGTAAAGTCGATCTTCCACCTCCTAGGATTCTTGGTACCAGTAGGCAGCGAGAGCTAGGTCCTGAGCGTCCGTCCAGTGGTGGTCAGGACATCGGTCAATCCACGCACGCATTTTTAATGCTGCATATCCGGCCGGGTGCGGCAGCCGGATCGTGCAACCACCCGGCAGTGTGAGGCCCTGGGATCGCTGGAAGACATCGCGGAACCCAAACACCACCAGCTGTTCGCGTCGGGAAATGTGACGGCTGATCCCCTCAGGTTCCTTCACTTGCCCAAACGGCATGATGTCAACTGTTGCGCAACCCACCCGGTACCTGATCCCGTTGCTACCCGTCCGAGTGAGGCGCTGGTCGATCCGGTCGGAGATGGTCGTGTCGCTGACAGCGATCCCTAGATCGGTGTCGGTGGTGGCACGTACCTGAAAGGCGTGCCCGAAGCCGGCGTGGAGGATGTCCCGGCACGCCGCGCCCACGAGGAGGATGTTCTGAGGATCGAGGTCTGTCTGAGTGACAAGCTCGTCGACGACCGGAGCGACGGTGTCGTAAAGACGAGGGTCGACCTCAGCCAGGTCAATCATCGTTGGCGGTCGCGAAGTGCCTGGGCCACTTCGCGCTGTCGAGAGTCACCCGATGCCAGGAGATCTGCGTAGATCAGCGGCCATGGTGCGGTATGGACTCCGGGCTCACCTGTGGCCTGAGGTGGTCGCCAGAACTGTTCCCGGAAGAAGATGTTCGGCCGCTCGGTGTTGCGGCGCAACCGCCGTGATCGAATTAGTTCGGTCGGTAGGCCGTGCGTGTAGAAGATTGCCGTCTCTGGCCGTATGAGTTCCGGTACCGCAGCCTCGCCACTGAGGTACAGAGCCCGATCGCTCGCCTCGTATCCCATCCACTCGCCAGAGAATCGCGCAGTTTTTATTGCCGACCCGAGGGCTGCGGGGTAGGCGGCTGCCCACTGGTCGAGGAGCCGGTCCTGCAGGTGTGGCCCGAGCCTCTTGCGTTCGTCCAAGAGCCTGAACTGGGTGAGTAAGTCCAGGGTGTGTTGTGCCTGTCCAAGGGAAACCTGTGCGGTGCCTGCGATCTCGCGGATCGGTCCGTCGAGGAGTTCGGGCCAAGCGAGGATCGCGAAGATCACTTGTGATCGCTTCACACTGAAGAGGTTGACGCCGCGTGTCGGCCGCGCGACTTGCGTCCGCTGCGCAAGGGGAGATTGGCGCTTGCCTCGCACGTCGATGTGGACGCCTCCGAAAGTAATGAAGGCGTTGCCGGCCTGGTCGAGGTAGTTGAGATCCAGTTGGCGGAACGCTTCCGCGGTGCGCTCGGTCACTCGTGGTCCAAGGAGGAGGAGCTGGGACGGAGGCGAGACGGCCAGGACCTCCTTCGCGAACTCAGAGAGGGTGAGGGGCTCTGTGTAGACGACGTGGTAGTTGGCCTGCCCCGTTGGGTGCTGGAGGGTGACCCGTGCATTCGGGCGTTCGACCAGTTCGGCCAGATCGACTTGGATCCCCAGTTCATCGAAGCGATCTGTGAAGCTCCGCACTTGGTTCTCGTCCATCACGCATCCCGTGTTCATTCCAGCAGAGTGTTCATTCTAAATGAAAAGCACCCAAGAGTGAACGGTGGTCGCCGCACCGGCGCCCGACGGCGCGAGCGGCTGGCACTTGGTGGACTTCGAGGTGCGGGCTCAACCCGCCGCCTGCCGCGCCACCTCCAGCGGCACGATGAGCGTGGCCAGGCTGGCTCGCCACAACGGTGTGGTGTGCCAACGTGCGGCCAGGGAACCATCGCTGTCCCGGCGCAGCTCGATCCGATGCGGCGAGGTCAGGTCCGCGATCTCCACGACCAGCACGCCACCGTCCAGTTCCTCGGCACGGGCGGCCAGCGCGAGCGCGCACGGAGTGTCCGGCGGCCCGTCCTGGGCCAGGAGCGTTGTCGACCACCGGTCCGCTCGCACCGGCAGCACCCCGCCGGGCGCAGTCCCGTCGGGTGTCGTGCTCGGCGGCAGCGTCAGTTCCCACCCCGAACCGGCCTCGCGTAGCTCCCAGCCGGCGACGTCGACCGATTCACCGCTGGCTGCGACCTCGGGCAGGAACAACCGCGAGTCGCGGGTGTCCCAGGAGTCCAGTGTGGCTACGCGTTTGGCCAGCTCGCTGGCCGCGGCGCGCTCGGCGTCGCTGCCGGGCACCTCCTCCTCGTCCCACTTCTCCAGCAGCGCCCAGAAGGCGTTCAGGATGTGATGTGTCTCGGTCGTGGCGCCCTGATAGGCCAAAGTGATGCCGTGCTCAGGCAGCACCAGGCCGAACTGCCCGTAGGCGCCGTCGAGCCGGAAACCGACCCGATTGCGCCACACCTGATACCCGTAACCCAGCCACCAGTCGTTCGGGGGCTCGCCCTCGGTGGGGGCCGGCGCCTCCGGGTCGCGGTTGGCCGACCACGGCCGGGCGAGCGCCTCCACGTACTCGGCCGGAACGACCTGCCGGCCCTGGAATCGCCCACCGCTTGCCAGGGCGAGAGTGATCCGCGTGATGTCCTCGACGGCAAGGTGGTAGCCGGAGAAGCCCTGCTCCACGCCGTGCGCGTGCCGCATCCATCGCGCGGGGATGCCCAGCGGGTCGAGCAGGCGTGGCTGGAGGTAGGCGGTGAGGTCCTCGCCGGTGAGGTGGGTGACCATCTGGGAGAGCGCGAAGGTCGCGGGCGAGTTGTACACGAAGTGGCTCCCCGGGGTGTGCTCGGGTTCCACCTGGAGTAGCCGGGTGGCGTCGAAGCCGATCTCCGGGAGCTGCTCCGCGCTGTGGCCGGTGTTCATGGTCAGCAGATGGTGGATGGTGAGGGGGTTGGCGGGGAGCCCGAGCACGTCGCTGAGCCGCGCATGCAGGTCCAGGCGCCCCTCGGCCACCAGGAAGCCGATCGCAAGCGCCGTCCAGGTCTTCGAGACGGAGTAGACCAGCGCCGGGCTCTCGCCACGGTGCGGCGCCCAGGAGGCCTCCAGCACCACCGCCCCATCCCGGGCGAGCTGCAGGGCGTGCGGGTCCTGGCCGGATTCCTGCAACGTGTCCAGGAAGTCCAGCGCCGCACGCGCGGGCAGGCCGTGCGCATGCGGGGTACGGCGGGGCAGTGCGGTCATGTCGACTCCATCGGCGTACGGGTGGCAACTCGCCGCTGCCCATCATGCCGGGTGCTCGCCCAAGGTGTGGCGCAGGGAACGGCAGTGCGGGGAAGCTGCCCGGCGCGCGGGGTGTTCACCTGAGGAGCCGGGCACCCCGCCCGAGCCTGGACGCACCACCGGGAGATCCCATGACTGACCTCGTTGTTCTCGGAGGCACCGGCTACGCCGGTGGCCACATCGCCGCTGAAGCCGCACGACGGGGCCTGTCGGTCCGCGCCGTCTCGCGCCACGTGCCGGAACAGCCGGCAGCGGGCGTCGACTACGTGACCGGTGACGTGCTCGACGATGCCTTCCTGGGCAGCGTGCTCGAGGAGGCAGGCACGGCGCTGCTGGCGCTCTCACCCCGTGGCGGCATGGAGGGCCAGGTGCTCACCACGGCCGAGCGGCTCATCCCGATGGCGATCGCCCACGGGGTGCGCCTGGGTGTGATCGGCGGTGCCGGTGGCCTGAAGGTCAGTGCAGACGGACCCCGCCTGGTGGACACGGACTCCTTCCCTGAGGAGATCAGGCCCGAGTCCGAGGAGATGGCGGAGATCTTCGCGCGCCTTCAGTCGGCGCCGGAAGACCTGGACTGGTTCTTCGTCAACCCGGCCGCCGGCTTCGGCGCCCACCAGCCCGGTCAGCGCACCGGCACCTTCCGGCTAGGCGGCGATGTGCTGCTCACCGACGAGGACGGCAACTCCGACATTTCCGGTGCGGACTTCGCGATGGCCGTCGTCGATGAGATCCAGCGCGCCGACCACCGACGAGGCCAGTTCAGCGTCGCGTACTGACGGCCCGCATGCGCGCGGCGGATGCGGCGGCGAGGATGGGGACATGATCTCCAGGGAACTTGCCGCCGAACTCCGCGAGGCCGGTCTGACGTGGACCCCCGCCTCGGGGGACCGCTTCCAGATCAATGGCCCGGACTTCGCCGGGGAGACCTTCACCGTCAGCGAGATGACGATCGAGGCCCATCACTTCCCCACCGGCACGGTGCTCGGATTCAACGGCACCACCGAGTGGGCGTTGGACTCCGTCGCGCTCGAGGATGCGCTCTGGCTCCCACGCGAGCACCAGTTGCGTGAGCTGCTGCGCGGCGCGTTCCGGTCGCTGGAACGCCGGCCCGAGGGCGCGGGCGCGCACCACGTGGTCACCGCTCACGTGGAGGGCGAGGCGCAGGAGTTCACTCACGAGGACGCCGAGGAGGCCTACGGAGCGGCCCTGCTGGCGCTGATCCGCTCCGCCACCCGGGAAACCTAGAGCACGGGGCTGGCTACGCGCCGGGGCGACCCTGGCGCCAGTACCCCATGAAGGACACCTGCTTGCGGCTCAAGCCCACCTGCTGCACCAGGTGACGGCGCAGGCCGGTGATGACCCCGGCCTCGCCGGCCAGCCACGCGTACTCGGTGAAGCCCTCCGGCGTAGAGGTCTCCCAGAGGATCGATTCCTCGTCCACCTCGGGCAGCTCCTGTGGGGGGCCGGTCAGTGCACCCACCGAGCCCTGGCCCGGGCGCCAGGCCGCACGCCGGGCCTCGAAGATCTGCGCCCGGCGCTCGCCCCAGTCACCGACCGCGACCCCGAGCGGCACGCCCAGCGCGGCGCCGTCGCGCGGAAGCCAGTGGATGCGCACGCTGGAGCGCGACGCTACCGCCAACACATCCTCCGCGGTGGGCACCTCCAGGTAGGCCTCGCCGTGATAGTGCTCGGGCAGCGATTCGAGGATGCCGCAGATCGCCGGGACGGCCGTCTCATCGCCGGCCAGCAGCAGATCCCGCGCGGACCCGGGCGTGAAGTCGATCCCGCCGCCCGGGCCCTCGGCCCGGCGGTCGGGGCCGATCACCACGAGTTCGTCCCCCGGCCGGGCCGCCTGAGCGAAGCTGGCCGCCGGGCCGCAGGAGCCATCGGCCTCGACGTGCACCACGAAGTCGATGTCGACCTCCCGCGCCTCGCTGCGCACCTCGCGCACCGTGTAGGTGCGGATCGGGTTGCGCTCGGCGTCATCAAGCTGGCGCCACAGGTTGTACCAGTGCGTCATCGGTGCCGGCGGGTCGTCGAAGAGCCCGATCTCGGGGTAGCTGCCGTCCGCCCGGGGCAGATACACCTTGATGCGCTGATCCCAGCACGCGGGGGACTCCGCAGTGCCGGGAGGGCCGAAGTGCTCGAGCTCCTCGCCGGTGACGGTGAGCCGCAGGAAGTGTGGGGAGAGCCGGGCCACTCGCGCCACCGTGGTGCGGTAGGCGCGAGTGACCGGGCGCACGGCGGTGGACTGCATCAGCCCAGGTTCTCCACGGCGTCCGCCAGCTGCGGGGGCAGCTCCTCCAGAACCACCTCGATACTCAACGGGTTACCGGCGCTGAACGCCGCCGAGAGCGGCTCCTCGGCCTCCAGCAGCACCGCGCGGCCCTCGCTGACCACACTCAGCGACGAGAGCAGCGGGTCGTTCTCCAGTTCCTCGCGGGTGTAGCCGATGGGGAACAGCACGGCGACGTCGGCATCGAAGACCTCGACCTGTTCCTCGGAGACGTCGGCGTAGAAGTTGTCCGGGGTGGCGATATCGGCCGCCGGCCCGTACATCTCGAAGCCGAGCAGCTCGATGATGTCCCAGCGCATGTCACCACCGGTGTGCAGGCCGTAGGCCTCGCCGAACTTCGAACCGGTGACGGCCGTCAGCCCCTCGAACTCGGGGTGGTCGGCGCGGGTCTGGTCGATCAGCTCCTGGGTCTGGGCCACCAGCTCCTCACCCTCCTCGCTGAGGCCGAGGGCCTCGGCGATCAGCTCGGTCTGCGCTTCCCAGCCCGGGTTGAAGTTCGCGGCGTCCTCCGGGCCGGAGATGGTGGGGGCGATGTCGTTGAGGCGGTTGTACTCCTCCTCGTCGTAGCCGGAGTTCACGTTCAGGATCACGTCCGGGTCCATGCTCTGGATCAGCTCGAAGTCCAGGTCTGCGTCGGCCCGGGGGATGACCGTGGGGTCACCCTCGATGAGGTCGACGGCCCAGGGGCCCACCCCGTGGTTCTCCTCGCCGAAGCCGAGCCAGTCATGGATGGCCACCGGCTCCACGCCGAGGGCCAGGGCGATCTCCGCATCGGACCACCCCAGGGCCACCACGCGCAGCTCACCGTCGGGGACGGGAACCTCGGTGGGGCCGTACTTGTGGTTCACCGTGGCGAGGACGCCGTCCTGCGTGGCGTCGGCGTCCTCCTCCCCGGCATCGTCGGTGGCGTCCTCCGTGGTGTCCTCGGACGTGGGCTCCTCAGTGTCCTGGCCGGCGTCGTCGGTGCTGTCACTGCAGGCCGCGAGGGCCAGCACGGACGCCGTCATGACCGCGGCGAAGGTGGTGAGGGATCGCTTCACTTCTACTCCTTGGGGGGTGGTGCCTGCAGGCACGCGGATGCTGCGAGGGGTCAGGGGGAGGTGCGCAGGTGCGCGGGGGAGGCTTTGGGGATCACCAGCGGCCGGCCGGTCTCGGGGTCGTCGATCACCCGTGCGGCGACGCCGAAGACCTCCTCGACGAGCTCGGCGGTGCCGATGCGTTCGGGGGAGCCGTGGTCCACGATCGCGCCGTCGCGCATGGCCACGAGGTGAGTGGCGTAGCGCAGGGCGTGGTTGAGGTCGTGCAGCACGGCCACCAGAGTCCGGCCCTGATGGCGCAACTGCGTGCACAACTCCAGCACCTCGATCTGGTGGGCGATATCCAGGTAGGTGGTGGGCTCATCGAGGAGCAGGATGGGCGTCTGCTGCGCCAGGGCCATGGCGATCCAGGTCCGCTGCCGCTGGCCGCCGGAGAGTTCGTCGACCGCGCGGGTGGCCAGCTCCGTGGTGCCGGTGACCTGCAGCGCTTCCCGCACGGCCGCTTCGTCCTCCACACCCCAGCGCTTGAACAAGCTCTGATGCGGGTGGCGCCCACGGGCGACCAGATCGGCCACGGTGATGCCCTCCGGGGCCACCGATCCCTGCGGCAGCAGACCCACGGTGCGCGCCAGCTGCTTGGTGGGCAGAGACGTGATGGCCGAGCCGTCGAGGAGTACCTGACCGCCCTTCGGGCGGATCAGTCGCGCCAGGCTGCGCAGCAGGGTGGACTTCCCGCAGGCGTTGGGCCCGATGATGACGGTGAAGGAACCCTCCGGGATGTGCAGATCGAGGCCCTCCAGCACGGTGCGGGCGTCGTAGCCTGCGGTGAGGCACTCCGCGGAGAGCCGGTGCTCACCCGCTTCGGTGCCGATGCCGGTTCCCGGCACCTGCGGATCGGTCATGACTGCACCTTCCGGGAGCGGCTGAGGCTGATCAGTAACCAGACCAGGTAGGTGCCCCCCAGCACGAGGGTGATCACGCCGACCGGGAGTGCCACCGGGAGGAAGGCTGCTCGGGCGAGGGCATCGGCACTGGTCAGGAGCAGGGCGCCCATCGCCGCGGCCGGCACGAGCTGGACCGAGGGCGAGGCGGTGAGCCGCAGGGCCAGCTGCGGGGCCACCAGGGCCACGAAGGCGATCGGCCCGGCGGCGGCGGTCACCACGGCCACCAGCACGATCCCGCACAGGAATTGCACGAGCCGGACTCGTTCCAGGCGGACCCCCAGGCCCGCGGCGGCATCGTCGCCCATCTCCATCAGCCGCATGTCGGCCGCCCGGGCAAGCATCAACGGCAGGGTGATCGCCAGTGCGACCAGTAGCGGCAGCACATGGGCCCAGCCGATGGTGTTCACCGACCCGGCGCCCCAGGTGGCCACGGCCATCGCGATCTCCAGGTCCAGCACCGTGATGAGGTAGGTGTTGACCGAGCCCAGGAAGATGCTCACGCCGATCCCGACGATGATGATGCGCAGTCCGGAGACCCCGCCCTTCCAGGCCAGCAGGTTGACGAGCACGCCGGTGCCGAGCCCGCCGGCCACGGCTCCGATGGGCGTGAACCACACCCCGGTCCATCCCAGGGTGGCCACCACGAGAGCGCCGGTGTAGGCGCCGGTGGAGAAACCGATGATGTCCGGGCTGCCGAGGGGGTTGCGGGTCTGGGACTGGAAGACCGCTCCGGCCACCGCGAGTGCGGCGCCGCCCAGCAGGGTGAAGATCACCCTCGGTGCGCGCCACTCGAGCACGATCCGGGCGGTGGCCTCGTCGGTCTGACCCAGCAGGGCCGCCAGGGCGTCGGCCGCGGTGAGCGCGGCCGAACCACTGATCATGTTCCACCAGGCCACGGCCAGGGCCGCCACGGCGAGCGCGCCGGTGACGAGGAGGACCCGTAGGGTGATCGGGGTGCTCAGCCCTGCTATGCGCACGGGCATGACGCCCCGGCGGAACAGCGGGGCTTCCGGCGACACCGAGGCCGGCTGTCGCTCGATCGCGGTGCGGACCGGTGGGGTGCGGGTGGCGGTCACAGGCTCTTCACCGCCTTGCGGCGCGTGAGCCACACCAGCACCGGCGCGCCGAGGAAGGCCGTGACCACGCCGGCGGGCAGCTCTGCGGCGACCACCATCCGGCCGAGGATGTCCGCTGTGAGCACCAGGATCGGGGCGGTCAGCACGCTCAGCGGGATCAGCCACCGGTGGTCCGGCCCGTTGAGCATGCGCAGGGCGTGGGGCACCATCAGCCCGATGAAGGACAGTGGCCCGGCAGCGGCGGTGGCCGCGCCGCACAGCAAGGTGGTGGCGAGCAGGCCGATCACCCGGGTGACTCCCGGTCGGGCGCCCAGCGCTACTGCGGCGTCGTCGCCGAGGGCCAGCGCATTCAGTGCCCGGGGTAGCGCCACGGCCAGCACCAAGCCGACGGCGAGAAAGGGCAGGACGGCGGTGACCTCGTCGAAGCTGCGGCCCTGGAGCGAGCCGGCCGACCAGAAGCGCACCCGGTCGAAGACGTCCGGGCGGACCAGGGTGACCGCGAAGCTGAGGCCGGAGAGCAACGCGCCGATGGCTACGCCGGTGAGCACGAGCTTGGCCGGGCTGGCGCCCATCTGCCCGCTGGTGCCGATGACATAGACCGCCACCGAGACGATCAGGGCACCTGCCACGGCCAGCCAGACGTGCGTGGTGCCCACCGTGGTGCCCATGGTGGCGGAGCCGAGAACCACCGCGGCGTAGGCGCCGGCGTTGACTCCCAGCAGGCCGGGATCGGCCAGCGGGTTGCGGGTCATGGCCTGCATGAGCACCCCGGCCGCGCCCAGTCCGGCGCCCACCATCACTGCCAGCAGAGTGCGCGGCAGGCGGCGTTCCAGGATCAGGATCTCGGTGGTGTCCCGGCTCCCGGGCGGGAGCTCTCCGGCCGCCCAGCTGGTCAGTGTGGCGAGCACACGGGCGGCGGGGATGCTGCCGGATCCGATCATCACGCTGATCAGACACAGTGCCGCGAGAACCGCGAGGGCGGTCAGGATGATCCACGTGCGGCGCCGCCCGGGTGAGCCGAGTTGCTGCGTGTGCTGCAGCTCAGGCTGGGCGATCTGGACGCTCAGGACTACTCCTTCGGCGTGGCGGGACTCCGACGGGAACGACCATGCGGACAAATTAAACAACAGTTACGTGCCGAAATGGTAACGCCTGCCCTTACCGAGGGGAACGGGTCTGTGCCCTCTCACACAGGCGGTGCTCCGAGCAGATCGGGCCTGCCCGGCTGATGACGAGCGGCTGGCAAGATGGACGAGATCGGGACGGAGCCCAAGGGGGGACTGTGCGCATCACACACGTGGCAGTGGTAGCGGCAATGGTGTTGTCGGTGGCGGCGGGTTGCACCGGATCGGAGCCGGAGAGCCCAGTGATCGCGCCCACAGAGGGCGGGAGCGCCGAGGGCGACGCTCCCCAGGACACCCCGGCCGAGGGGGAAGGCGACAACGGCACGCGTGAGGACCCAGCACAAGCCGCCCCCGGTCCAGCAGTGACCGTGACCCGGCCACTGCTGGACACCGAGGTGGAGATCGCTGTGCACGCCGTGGAGGTCGAGGAAGGCCTCGCAGCCCTGATCGTGGACTACATGTCGACCGACGGTAGCGACCTCGGTGATGACATCAGTGACATCACCTTCCTCCACATGCTCTCGGCCACCGACTTGCACATGACCGGTCAGGGCCTGCGGCTGATCGACCCCGAGAACCAGGAGGTCTTCCCGGTTCTCGGCGAGGAGAGAGAGCGGGCAGCGCAGGTCGACACCCCACCCGACGTGGCGGGGTACCGCAGCAGCTCCCTCCATGCCGCCCCGGACGTCGAGCAGATCGACCTCCTCATTCCGGGCCTGGGATACGTGGCTGGCATCCCGGTCACGGAAGCCGCCGCGAGCTTCGATGAGATCAGCGGCGAACTCGGTCGCGATCACGAGGCCGTGAGCTACTCCCTGCAGACCTGGTACGAGGACTTCGACGAGGCCAGCACTCTGGAGGAAGACGGTGGGGAGATCACCGTGTCGCTGACCTCGGACCTCCTCTTTGATGCTGAGGAGCACGAGCTGGGATCCGATGCCGAGGCCACCCTGCAGGGCGTCGCCGATGAGGTGGAAGTCGCTGCCGACGGTGGGGAAGTGCTCGTCGTCGGCCACACCGATGACCGCCCCACCGAGGCCTACGACAGCAATCAGGAGCTCTCCGAGTTGCGGGGCGCCGAGGTGGGGGTGCGTCTGGCGGACCTGCTCGGTGAGAGCTTCGATGTGGTCACCGAGGGGCGCGGAGACTCCGAGCCACGGGCCAGGAACACCAGCGAGGACGGGCGCGCGGCCAACCGCCGCGTCGAGGTCCATTTCCAGGGCCAGCGTGTCGACAGCGCAGAGGCGAGTCAGGGGCAGGGGCCTCCTGAGGTCGAGGGCGAGGAAGCCTCTGGCCAGGAGGCCGTCACCGTCGAGGGGTGGGACGTCACGCCGGTCTCGGTGGTTCGTCGCGGAGAGGTACTGGTGGGCACCTTCTCGCTGGCCTACGCCACCGAGGAGGAGCCGGAACTTTTGGACATTCAGGTGATGAATCCGCATCCGACGTATCGCGGCGGGCACGCCACCCGGCGCGGGTACTTCAGTAACTCCCTGGTCGAACTCGGGACGACCCAAGTGACGCTTCTGGGCTTCGGTGAGCGAATCTTCCCTCTCGCCTATGAGGTCAGTGCCGACGGTGTCGAGGAGTCCGAGGACGCCGTGCTCGATGTCGTGACGCGGCTGCTGGGTGAGGAGCGTCTGACCCCGGGAGTCGAGGAGCCTGGCCACAGCCGTCTGATCACGGTGCTCTGGCCCGACCGCGGCCAGGACAGCGTCACCATCGACGTCCCTGGCCAGTTCCGCCTCTCCGACGTCACTGTCGAGACCGAGTAGCTCTCCTGGATGAACGGGTCCGGCTCCTGTCACGAGCACCCGCTAGCGTGAAGCTGCCCCGTCCACCACGTCTGAGGATCCCCATGACTGTGACCCCCGATTTCCTGCGCGCCCTGCCCAAGTGTGAGCTCCACCTGCACCTGGAAGGGACGCTGGAGCCCGAACTCAAGCTCGAACTTGCTCAGCGCAACGGCGTCGACATCGGCCAGTCCACGGTCGAGGAGGTGCGCGCCACCTACCAGTTCGACTCCCTGGCCAGCTTCCTCGCCGTGTACTACCCGGCCATGAACGTGCTGGTCGAGGAGCAGGACTTCTACGACCTCGCCATGGCTTACTTCCGTCGCGCTCAGCAGGACGGCGTGGTGCGTGTGGAGGCCTTCTTCGACCCGCAGGCGCACACCAGCCGCGGCGTGCCGATCGAGAAGGTCATCCTCGGCTACTCGCGGGCCGCCAGGGATGCCGCAGAGCTCGGTATCGACGCCGAGCTGATCCTGTGTTTCCTGCGCGACTTCCCGGCAGACGACGCGCTGCGGACCCTCACCGCCGCGCTGCCCTACAAGGAGCACTTCATCGGCGTGGGGCTCGACTCCGATGAGCGCGACAACCCGCCCTCGAAGTTCGCCGAGGCCTTCAAGCTGGCTCGCGCCGAGAACCTGAAGCTCACCATGCACTGCGACATCGATCAGGTCGGTGCCATCGAGCACATCCGCCAGGTGATCGAGGACATCGGCGTGGACCGGATCGACCACGGCACCAACATCGTGGAGAACCCGGCGCTGGTCGACGTGGTGCGCGAGCGCGGTCTCGGTCTGACCTGCTGCCCCATCTCGAACAGCTTCGTCACCGACGACTCCAAAGCCGGCGACATCGTCTCCCTGCTGCGGTCCGGAGTGAAGGTCATGCTCAACTCCGACGACCCGGCCTATTTCGGCGGCTATGTGGCCGAGAACTACATTGCCCTGTCCAAGAGTACGGACCTCACCCGGGAGGAGTTCGTGCAGCTCGCCCGCAACTCCTTCGACGCCTCCTGGGCCTCTGAGGAGCAGAAGTCGCGCTACGTGGCGCTGCTCGAGGACTACGCGGCCCGCGCCTGACGCACGGCAAAACAGACTGCCCCCGCCGATGTGGCGGGGGCAGTCTGCGTCTCAGCGAGCGCTGGGGTGGAGCGTGACGGTCAGGACCCGCCCAGCAAGCCCTGCTCGCTCAGCCAGTCTGCCGCGATGTCGGACGAACTGGCCTCCTCCTCCACGCTAAGGACGTTGAGCGCGATCAGTTCCTCGGTGGTGAGCACCGCGCTGATCGGGTCGAGTACGAGGGCAATCTCCTCGGCCAGATCCGCATCCACCAGGGGCAGCACGTTCTGGGCGAGGATCATGTTCTCCGGGTCGTCCAAGGTGACGAAGTCACCCGAGGCCAGGTCCGGGTCGGCGGTGTAGATGTCGCCCATGGTGATCGTGCCGTCGCGGATCGCGCCCTTGGTCAGCGGTCCGCCGCTGTCGCCGATGGCCACGAAGGAGACCTCGACGCCGTAGAACTCGGCCAGGCCCTCCGGCCCGTAGGGGCGGCTCTCCAGCTCGGCGTTGCCACCCACGATGATCTCCCCGTCGTAACCGGCGAGGTCAGCGAGGCTGGTGATGCCGTTCTCCTCGGAGAAATCCGTGGTCACGTTGTAGGAGTCGGCGTCCTCGGCCTCGGCGTACTCCAGCACCGTGAGCCCATCGGGCAGCACCTCCGGCAGCGCGTCGGCGACCTCGTCCGAGCTGCGTGCCTCGGTCTCGTCGTCGTAGTGCTGCAGCAGGTTGCCGCTGTACTCGGGCAGCAGGTGCACCTCGCCGCCCTCCATGGCCTGGAGGTAGACGTCACGCTGACCGATCTGGAACTGCCGGTCCACCGTGTGACCGGCGTCCTCGAGGGCCTGAGCGTAGATCTCGGCAATGATCTCGTTGGAGTAGTACGCCTGGGAGCCGACCACGATCGTGCCGACGTCGCCGGCACCGTCCCCGGCGTCCTCTCCGTTCCCGGCATCGTCCTCGCCGTCGTCGTCCCCGGCGTCGGTCTCCGTGTCGGTGTCGGTGTCGTCGCCGGGTTCTCCGAGCGGGTCGCCGGTGCCGCAGGCAGCCAGAGTCAGCGCGGCGATGCCGCTGACCGCGAGGAGCCGTGCGTGGCGGGGGATGCGTGAGTGCTTCATGGGGTTCCTTCCGTGGCAGCTCTTGCGCTGAGCTTGCCCTGATGTCCGGCCGCGCGCACGGCGATGCGCGCGAGGATGGCGAAAAACACGTCGACGACGATGGCGAGGATGACGATCGCGATGGCACCGCCGAGCATCTCCTCGTAGCGGCGCAACGCGATACCGCGCTGCACGTAGATCCCGAGCCCGCCAAGTCCCACATAGGCCGCGAGCACGGCGGTGGCGATCACCTGCAGAGCCGCGCTGCGGAGACCGCCGATGAGCAGGGGCAGGCCCAGTGGGGCCTCGACCCGCAGCAGGACTTGCCAGGGCGTCATGCCCATCGCGCGGGCGGAGTCGGTGACGGCGTGGTCCACGTTCTCCACGCCCGAGTAGGCGCCGGCGAGCACCGAGGGCACGGCGAGCACCACGAAGACCACCGTGGCGGCGATGAGCGCATCGCCGATGCCCACGATCAGGGTGAGCACCGTGAGCAGGCCCAGCGAGGGCAGGGCCCGCCCCGCGCCGGCCACCGCCACGGTGAGTTGTTTGCCGCGCCCGGTGTGCCCCACCAGGTATCCCAGCGGGATGGCGATGACGGCAGAGATCGCCAGCGCGATGAGCGTGTACAGCAGGTGCTCGCCGGTGCGGCTGAGCAGGGTGGCGGTACCGGTCCACTGCTCCTCGGCAGTGAGCCACAGCCACGCTTCGTGGAAGAGGTTCATCCCGCACCTCCAGCGCGCAGGGCCAGGCGGCGGGCCACGCGCGGGGTACGGCGGTTCCACGGCAGCAGGATCCTGCCGAGCAGCACGAGGGTGAGGTCGAAGAACAGGGCGACCACCACGGTGGCCACGATCCCGGTCACGATCTGGGCGGCATTGCCGCGCTGGAGCCCGTCCATGAAGAGGAAGCCGAGGCTGCGGATCCCCACGAGAACGCCCACCGTCACCATGCTCACGGTGCTCACCGCCACCACCCGGAGCCCGGCGAGCAGCACCGGCCCGGCCAGCGGCAACTCCACCGCCCAGAAGCGACTCCAGCCCGAGTACCCCATCGCGGTGGCCGAGGAGCGCGCCGCCGGGTCCACGGCGTCCAGGGCATCGGTCACGAAGCGGGTCATCAACGCCACCGCGTAAATGGTCATCGCGATGATGACGTTGAGCTCGGAAAGGAAACTGATGCCCAGGATGGGCGGGAGCAGCACGAACAGGGCGAGTGAGGGGATCGTGTAGAGCAGGCCGAAGGCGGCCAGCACCGGGCCGCGCGCCCATCCCCAACGCCAGGCGAGCACTCCGGGTGGAATGGCGAGCACGAGTCCGAGCACGATCGGGATCACGCTCAGCCGAGCATGCTGGAGCATCAAATCACCGACCAGGCCGGTGTTGGCCAGGAACCAGTTCATCAGCTGATGACGCCGACAGGCCGGCCATCGTCGTCGACGGCGATCCGGCGGCCGTCCTGGTCGATCACGCGCAGGCGGCGGCGGCCCCGCTCCGCCCCGATGAAGCTCGCCACGAAGTCCGAGGCGGGAGCCGCCAGGATCTCGGCCGGGCTGCCCTGCTGTGCGATGAGCCCGCCGGTGCCCAGGATGACCACCTGATCGCCCAGGCGGAAGGCCTCATCGATGTCATGGGTGACGAAGACGATGGTCTTGGCCAGCTCGCTCTGCAGGCGGAGGAGCTCGTCCTGCAGCTCGGTGCGCACGATCGGATCCACCGCACCGAAGGGCTCATCCATCAGCAGGATGTTCGGGTCGGTGGCCAGGGCCCGTGCCACCCCCACTCGCTGTTGCTGACCCCCGGAGAGTTCGCGCGGATAGCGCCCGGCGAGGGTGCGATCCAGGCCCACGGTGTCCAGCAGCTCCACGCCGCGCTCGCGGGCCGCGCTGCGGGGGATCTTGTTGAGCCGCAGCACCGTGGTGACGTTCTCCAGCACCCGGCGGTGGGGGAGGAGCCCGGCGTTCTGCATGACGTAGCCAATGCTGCGGCGCAGCTCCACGGGGTTGCGCTCGCGGACGTCCGTGCCGTCGATCGTCACGGTTCCCGAGGTCGGATCAACCATGCGGTTGATCATCCGCAGCAGCGTGGTCTTTCCCGAGCCGGAGGACCCCACGAGCACAGTGACCTGGTGAGCGGGAATCACCAGGCTCAGCCCAGACACCGCCTCGGTGCCCCCGAAGCTCTTGGTCACCGCGCGAAACTCGATCATGGTGCTCCTCGGTCGGGTGCGGGTGTCGGTTGCTGAGCGTATGGTCCGAGTACGACATCGGGACTTGCAGGGTAGAGGAGGTGGCGCGATGGCGGGCGGAAACGCCGACTACGACGTCATCGTGATCGGTGCCGGCCCTGTGGGTGAGAACCTGGCTGATCGTGTGGTCCGGCAAGGCTTGAGCGCGGCCATCATCGAAGACCGGCTGGTCGGCGGTGAATGCTCCTACTGGGCCTGCATTCCGTCCAAGGCCTTGCTCCGGCCCGGTGAGGTCCGGCGCGCTGCGCGGGCCGTGGATGGTGCCCGGCAGACGGTGACGGGTGAGCTGGACCGGGCGGCGGTCCTCCAGCGCCGCGACTCCTTCACCAGCAGCTGGGACGACTCGGCTCAGGTGGACTGGCTCGACTCGGCCGGCATCGAGCTGCTGCGTGGTCGCGGCCGGGTCAGTGGGAACCGCGAAGTCACCGTCACCACCCCCGAGGGTGGCCAACGCGTGCTGACCGCTCGCCACGCCGTCGCGATCTGCACCGGCTCCCGCGCACTCGTCCCCGATCTTCCCGGCCTCCGTGAGGCTCGGCCGTGGAGCAACCGCGAAGCCCTGGAGGCCCGGGAGGCACCGGAGAGCCTGCTCGTGATCGGCGGAGGCGTGGTGGCCTGTGAACTGGCAGGCGCCTTCCTTGACCTCGGTTCGCAGGTGACCATGCTGGTGCGCAGCGGACTGCTCGGCGGCTACGAGCCCATGGCGGGAGAGCTCGTGGGGGAGGCGCTGAAGGAGCGCGGTGTGGAGATCCGGCGCGGAGTCTCCGCCACGGCGGTGCGTGTGCACGCCGGCATGCGCGAGGTCGACTGCGATGATGGACGCACGCTGCAGGCGGCCCAGATCCTGGTGGCCACCGGCCGGGAACCGCAGCCCGGCCTTGGCCTGGACACGCTCGGACTGCCCGAGGGGTGGCTGACCGTCGACGAAACGATGCGCGTGCTCGATGACGGCGCACCGATCGAGTGGCTCTACGCGGCGGGCGATGCCAATCACCGGAGCCCGCTCACCCACCAGGGCAAGTACCAGGCCCGCGCCGCCGGAGACGCCATCGCGGCCCGGGCCCTCGGCGGCTCGGTCGACGCCGGGCCGTGGGGAGTGCACGCCGCCACCGCCGATCACCTCGCTGCCACCCAGGTGGTCTTCACTGATCCCCAGGTGGCCATGGTCGGACGCACTGCGGAGGCCGCCGCGGAGGCAGGGCTGCGCACTCGCGTGGTCGACTACGACCTCGGCTCCGTGGCCGGTGCGGCCATCCACGCCGATGGCTACACCGGTGCGGCCCGGATGGTGGTGGATGAGGAGCGCTCCGTCATCGTGGGGATGACCTTCGTCGGGCAGGACGTCGCCGAGCTGGCCCAGTCGGCCGCGATCGCCATCGCGGCGGAGGTGCCCGTGGCGCGGCTATGGCACGCCGTTCCCGCCTTCCCCACCATGAGCGAGGTGTGGCTCCGCCTGCTGGAAGCTTATGGGCGCCCGCGCGCCTGATCCGGCGCGGGGCCCTGATCCGGCGCGGGGCCCACGCTGGCGCGGACCATGAGCTCGACCGGGAGCAGCACCCGCTCCTCAGGCTGGTCACCGGTGCGGATCTGATCGAGGAGCAAGTCCACCAGGCGCTGGCCGATGCGCCGGAAGTCCTGGGCCACCGACGTCAGCGGCGGCCAGAGGTGAGCCGATTCGGGAATGTCGTCGAAGCCCACCACGGAGACGTCATCGGGGATGCGCAGGCCGCGCTCGTACAGTGCGCGGTATAGCCCTAGGGCCATCTGGTCGTTGGCGCAGAACACGGCGCTGGTCTGGCCGGAGAGGACCAAGCCGGCGATGGTCTGGCCTACCTCGTAACCCGATTGCGCCGACCAGTCGCCGTGGTGGGGCGCCGGAACCGGCCGCCCGGCGGCTTCCAAGGCTTCCTGCCACGCGCTGAGGCGCTCGGCCGCCGGCAGGGAGTCCTCCGGGCCGGCCAGGTGCGTCACGGTGCGATGTCCCAGGTCGAGCAGGTGGTTCACCGCCATCACGGTTCCCGCGTGCTGATCGGTGGCCACCGCCGGATGGTGGCCGACGAAGTGGGAGTCCGAGACGACCACCGGCACATGTGAGGGAATGGAGAGTGTCTCCGGGGCAGTGCTCTCCGCCCGGATGATCACCACGCCGTCGATGGCCATGGAGGCGAGACCGGCCGCCGCCGCGCTGACATCGTGCGACGTGGGGGTGCGCACGTCGGCGAGGGTGACGCCGTAGCCTGCTTGCCGGGCTGCTTCGACCACGCCCTCGACGGTGCGGGACTCACCGGTACGCGCGAGCTGGTGGGCGATGATGCCGATGGTCCGGAAGGTGCCGTGCTTGAGGGCCCGGGCCGCCGAGTTGGGCACGTAGCCCACCTGCCGCATTGCCTCCATCACCTTGTCGCGGGTCTCGGGCCGAACGCCGGAGTAGCCGGTGGAGACCCGCGAGACCGTTTGCGTGGAGACTCCGGCCACCGCCGCGACATCAGCAATGGAGGGGGCGCCACGCGAGCGAGCCCGGGCCGGCGTCTCCGGTGCGCGAGACTGCTGCACGGCTGGCTCCATAGGGGTGACCTCCGCGGCGCCCGGGCGGTCCGAGTTCCGATCGACGTTGACAAGACGGGTCAGTGGTGCCACTCTAGCGGCAACCGATGTTTACGTAAACATCGGTGCCAGAGGCACAGAGGAGTGACATGGCATTGAGTGCGGACGCGACCGCGGCGATCATTCCGCCCACCGCGCATCGCCAGCGGCGATCGTGGCTGCCGTGGACCTTCATCGGGCCCTTCATGGCGGTCTTCGCCCTGGTGTTCCTCGCGCCGATTGCCTACTCGCTGTTCATCAGCCTCTTCCGCGACCAGCTTGTCGGTGGCTCGGTCTTCGTTGGGCTCGACAACTACGTGCGCGCGCTCAACGACCCTCAGTTCTGGGAGTCCCTCACCCGCGTCAGCCTCTTCCTCGTGGTCCAGGTGCCGATCATGCTCGGCATCTCGCTGTTCGTGGCGCTGGCGCTGGACAGCGCCCGTCTGTACGGCTCGAACTTCTTCCGTATCGCGATCTTCCTGCCCTACGCCGTACCCGCCGTCGTGGCTGCGCTGATGTGGGGCTTCATGTACGGCACGCGCTTCGGCCTCGTGGGCAATCTCAACGACCTCTTCGGGGTTTCCCTGCCGAACCCCCTCTCACCGGATCTCGTGCTGGTGGCCATCGGCAACATCGTCACGTGGGAGTTCGTGGGATACAACATGCTGATCTTCTACTCGGCGCTGCGCGTCATCCCGCACTCGCTCTACGAGGCAGCCGAGATCGATGGCGCCGGTCAGTGGCGGGTGGTCCGCTCGATCAAGCTCCCCGCCATCCGGGGCGCGCTGGTGATCGCCACGATCTTCTCCATCATCGGTAGCTTCCAGCTCTTCAACGAACCGAGCATCCTGCAGAGCTTGGCGCCGAACGCCATTACCAGCTACTTCACGCCCAACCTGTACGCCTACAACCTGTCCTTCTCCGGGCAGCAGTACAACTACGCCGCCACCGTTGCGATCATCATGGGCCTGGTCACCATGCTCGTGGCCTACGCCGTGCAGCTGCGTGGCATGCGCAAGGAGGCATGACGTGGCCGTCAACGTCAATCCCGTACCGCTGGCCGCCGTCGCCAAGCCGAAACGCCGCGCCACACTGAAGCCCCGCCGCGGCTCCCTGGAACGGCCGCGCCGCAGCCCTCTGCTCACCGTGGTCACCGGGATCGTGCTGATCTACAGCGTGGTGCCACTGCTATGGCTCTTCATCAACTCCACCAAGACCCAGAGCAGCCTCTTCTCCTCCTTCGGACTGTGGTTTTCCGGGGAGTTCGCGCTCTGGGACAACATCGTCGCCACCGTCACCTACAACGACGGCGTCTTCCTGCGCTGGTTCGGCAACACGATCCTCTACGTCGTGGCCGGAGCAGGCGGTGCCACCTTCCTGGCGATCATCGGTGGCTACGCACTGGCCAAGTTCACCTTCCCCGGCAAGCGGGCGGTCTTCGCGGTGGTCATCGGCGCCATCGCGGTGCCGAACACGGCCCTGGCGGTGCCCACCTTCTTGATGTTCAGCCGGCTGGACCTGACGAACACTCCGTGGTCGGTGATCATCCCCTCGCTCATCTCGCCCTTCGGCCTCTACCTCATGTGGACCTTCGCGAGCGAGGCGATCCCCACCGAGCTGCTCGAGGCGGCCCGTGTCGACGGCGCGGGCGAGTGGCGCACCTTCTTCACCATCAGCCTGCGGCTCCTGGCCCCCGGCATCGTCACGGTGGTCCTCTTCACCACCGTGGCCACCTGGAACAACTACTTCCTGCCACTGATCATGCTCCGGGATCCCGCGTGGTATCCGCTGACGATCGGCCTCAACTCCTGGAATGCCCAGGCGGCCACCGCCGGTGGTGAAGCCATCTTCAACCTGGTGATCACCGGTTCTCTGCTCACCATCGTGCCCCTCATCGCAGCATTCCTGCTGCTCCAGCGCTTCTGGCAGTCCGGTCTGGCTGCCGGAAGCGTCAAGGAGTGAAAGACCGCTCCCGCACCGATTGACCCTGCACACCCTTTGACGAAGGAGTCACCATGACCCGATCCACACCCCGCGCCCTCCGTGGCGTGGCCATCACCGCCGCAGCGGCCCTGGTCCTGGCCGCCTGCGGCAACGGCGCCGACGACGGCGACGCCCCGGACGGCGGCGAAGACGAATCCACCACCGACAACGAAGGTGACGAGCCGACGACCGACGACGGCCACGACGATGCCCTCGGCGAGGGTGGTGAGATCACCGTGTGGGCCTGGGATCCGACGCTGGAGAGCGTGGCGTCCGACTTCATGGAGCTGCACGAGAACGTCACCGTCGACATCGTCAACGTCGGCACCGGTGACGACCAGTACACCGCCCTGCAGAACGCGATCTCCGCAGGCAGCGGCGGGCCCGACATCGCGCAGGTCGAATTCTACGCCCTGCCCCAGTTCGTGCTGGGCGAGGCGCTCGCCGATCTCAGCCAGTACGGCGCGAGTGACCTCGACGGCACCTTCACCCCCGGCCCCTGGGGTGCAGTCACCCAGGACGAGGGCGTCTACGCCCTGCCGACCGACTCCGGCCCGATGGCGCTGTTCTACAACGCCCGGATCTTCGACGAGCACGGCCTGGACGTGCCCGAGACCTGGGAGGAGTACCGCGAGGTGGGCCGCGAGCTGCAGGACGCCGACCCGAACGCGCACATCACCAACGACACCGGCGACGCCGGCTTCACCACCAGCTTGATCTGGCAGGCCGGCGGCCACCCCTTCCAGGTGGACGGCACCGACATCACCGTGGATCTCGCCGACGAGGGCTCGCAGGTCTTCTCCGAGTTCTGGGAGACGATGGTCGACGAGGAGCTGGTCGCCCCGGTCTCCTCGTGGAGCGATGAGTGGTACCAGGGCCTCAGCGACGGGTCGATCGCGACCCTGGTGATCGGCGCCTGGATGCGTGGCAACCTCGAATCCAGCGTGGGCGAAGCCTCCGGCGACTGGGCCGTCGCCCCCATGCCCCAGTGGGAGGCCGGCGCCTCGGCCACGGCCGAGAACGGCGGGAGCTCGCTGGCCATCATGGAGGCCAGCCAGCAGCAGGAGCTCGCCTACGCCTTCCTCGACTACGCCACGGTCGGTGACGGCGTGCAGACCCGCATCGACGAAGGCGCCTTCCCCGCCACCGTCGAGCACCTGGAGGACGAGGACTTCACCACCGTCGAGTTCGACTACTTCGGTGGTCAGCGCGTCAACGAGGTGCTCGCGGACTCGGCTGCCAACGTCGTCGAGGGTTGGCAGTACCTGCCCTACCAGGTCTACGCCAACAGCATCTTCAACGACCACGTCGGTCAGGCCTACGTCTCGGGAACCACGATCGCCGAGGGCCTGGAGTCCTGGGAACAGGCTCTCGTGACCTACGGCAACGACCAGGGCTTCACCGTCAGCGCCGAGTAGTACCCCGTGGGGGCGCGCCTGCCCGGCGCGCCCCCACACCATGCCCCGACGAACCCGCGCCCCACCGCACCCGCGCGCCACCCCACGAGGAGCGATGAGTACCTTCGAGATCGGCCCCGAGCACTTCCTGCTCGATGGGCGCGAGCACCAGATCCTGTCCGGTGCCATGCACTATTTCCGGATCCACCCCGAGCAGTGGGCCGATCGCATCGCCACCGCCCAGGCCATGGGGTTGAACACCATCGAGACCTACGTGGCGTGGAACTTCCACGCGCCGCAGCGGGGCGAGTTCCGCACCGAGGGCCAACACGACCTGGCGCGCTACCTCCGGCTGATCCATGACGCCGGCATGCACGCGATCGTGCGGCCCGGGCCCTACATCTGCGCGGAATGGGACAGCGGAGGGATCCCTGCGTGGCTGCTCGCCGATCCGCAGGTGCAGATGCGCCGCAGCGAGCCGCGTTACCTGGCGGCAGTCCAGGAGTACTTCGACGCCCTGCTGCCCCTCATCGCGCCCTTGCAGATCGATCAGGGCGGTCCGGTGCTCATGGTCCAGGTGGAGAACGAGTACGGCGCCTACGGCGAGGACGCCGACTACCTCCGCACCCTCGTGACGATGATGCGTGACGGCGGGATCACCGTCCCGCTCTTCACCTGCGACCAGGCCGACGACCGCATGCTCGCCCGCGGTGGACTGCCGGAACTGCACCGCACCGCCACCTTCGGCTCCCGCAGCCCGGAGCGCCTGGCCACCTTGCGTCGCCACCAGCCCACCGGGCCGCTGATGTGCATGGAGTACTGGAACGGCTGGTTCGATGCCTGGGGCGAGGACCACCATGTGACAGACCCCCACGGCAACGCCGAGGACCTCCGGCTGCTGCTGGAATCGGGCGCCTCGGTCAACCTGTACATGGTGCACGGCGGCACCAACTTCGGATTCACCAGCGGCGCGAACGACAAGGGCAACTACCGCCCCACCATCACCTCCTACGACTACGACGCGCCCATGGCCGAGGACGGCACCCCCACCGCCAAGTACGAGGCCTTCCAGGCCGTGCTCCGCGGGCACCAGCGCCTGGCGCCGGAGCCCGTGCCGCGCCGTGCGCCCGCGCCCTCCTTCGCCATCGAGGCACCATCGTCCAGCACCCCACTGTGGTCCGTCGTCGACGAGAACCTGGAATGGGCCGACTTCCTCGAGGCGCCCACGCACGAGGAGATCGGTGCGCTCGCAGGCTTCTCGCTGTACCGCACCGAGCTCGACCTCCCCGAGCCTGCGCTGCTGACCATCGGAGAGAGCCGTGACCGCATCCAGGTCTTCCTCGATCGCCGGCCGGTGGGCGTGCTCGACCGTTCCGAAGGCCATCGCGCACTCAGCCTCCCCGGGCTTGGGCGCGTCACCCTGGAACTGCTCGTCGAGGACCAGGGCCGGGTGAACTACGGCCCCCGCATCGGTGAGCCCAAGGGCGTGATCGGCCCGGTCCTGCTCGACGGCGAGCCGGTGCGTCACTGGCAGGCCGCGCCGCTGCCGGTTGATGCGTGGGCGCAGGCGGCCGCTGCTGAGGCGCCCCCCGCTCCAGGGGTGTCGCTGCCGGGTCTGTCCGCTCCCTCACTGACGGTGTGGTCCCTTGGCGGGCGCACCCCGGCCGACCTCTTCCTGGACACCAGCGGTTTCGGAAAGGGCGTGGCGTGGTTCAACAACTGGAACCTCGGCCGCTTCTGGGGCAAGGGGCCGCAGCAGACCCTCTACGTACCCGCACCGCTGGTGTGTGAGGACGCCAACACCCTGACCGTGCTCGAACTCCAGGGGGCGGCCGATGCCACGGCCCGCTTCCTCACCCATCCGCAGTGGTCGACGACGACCGCTGACGACTGAGGGGCTGGCAGCGCTGCCAGGACCCGAGATGCCAGCGCAGTGCTGGCGGACGCTTCAACGGAAGGATCTGCGATGACGAAGACTCCACCGTGGCGCAGGGGGATCGCGCTGGGCGCCGGCGCGGCGCTCGCCGCCGGCACCCTGCTGGCCGCCGAGACCGGCACCGCCCCACCCGCTCAGGCGGCGCCCGAGAACGTGACCGTGACACCGAACCCGTGGTACGCGGGCGAAGCTTTCGAAGGCTGGGGCACCAGCCTCGTGTGGATGGCCAACGCCACCGGCGGGTACCCCGACGAACTCCGCGAGGAGCTCTACGAGCTCACCTTCGGCGAGGACGGCCTCCGACTGAACCTCGCCCGCTACAACATCGGCGGCGGCCACGCCTCGGATGTCACCGACTACCTGCGCCCCGGCGGTGCCGTCGAGGGGTACTGGGCTCCGGATGAGACCGGCGATCTCTACGGCGTGCCCACCACGGTGGAGAACCGCGACGAGGTCCTGCAGGCCTGGGACCCCGACGATCCGGAGCACTACGACTTCACCGCGGACGAGACCCAGCGCTGGTGGGTGGAGCGCCTGGTGGCCGATGACCGGATCGACCACTGGGAGCTCTTCGCCAACTCCGCGCCGTACTTCATGACCGAGAACGGCTACGTCTCGGGCGGGTTCAGCGCCACCGATGAGCAGCTACGCCCCGAGGCGATGGAGAAGTTCGCGAGCTACCTGGTCACGGTGGGGGAGTTCCTCGAAGCGGAGTACGGCCTTGAGGTCGACACCATCACTCCCTTCAACGAGCCCAACACCAACTACTGGTCCACCTGGTTCGGCGACGACGGCGACAACCCCGTCGGCGGGCGCCAGGAAGGCATGCACGTCGGGCCGCAGCGTCAGGTCGACATGATCGGCGTCCTCGACGATCGGCTCGCCGGAGCCGGCACCAACGCCGTGATCTCCGCGATGGACGAGACCAACCCGGGCACCTTCGTGACCAACTGGAATGCCTACACCCCCGAGGCTCGCGCGGCGGTCGGCCAGATGAACGTGCACACCTACGGCACCGGCAGCCGGCGCGTGGTGCGAGACCTCGCCAAGTCCGCCGACACCCCGCTGTGGATGAGCGAGATCGAGGGCAGCTGGGTCTCCGGTTTCAATCCACGCCCGATCGAGAACGGCCTCGGCATCGCCGAACGGATCCAGAGCGACCTGCGCGAGCTCGAGGCGAGCGCCTGGGTGCTTTGGCAGCCCATCGAGGATCTCTACAACATGGAACCCACCGGGGAGAACCTGAACTGGGGCTCGATCTTCGTCGATTTCGACTGTGTCGAGCAGCCTGACGGCGTCTGGCGCTCCGAGCGTCGCGTGGCGGACGCCGGCGGCGACTACGCCTCGGTGGAGGCCTGCGCGATCACCCTGAACTCGAAGTTCGGGGCGATCCAGAACTTCACGCACTTCATCGAGCCGGGGGACCGGCTCGTGCCGACTGATTCCACGGCCACGACTGCGGCGATCGACGGCGACAGCCTCACCCTGGTCTACCGGAACACCGCCGCCGAGGAGCGGGACGTCACCGTCGACCTCTCCGGCTTCACGACGCTGGCTCCCGGCGCCACTGCGCAGACCTTCACCACCACCGAAGGCACCGACGAGGACCCGGTGGCCAACGCGCTCGTGCCCGGCGACGTCGTGGCCGTGAACGGCGATGCCACCGTGCGCGTGCCAGCCCGCTCCATCACCACGATCGTCATCGACGGCGTCTCCGGTGCCGTGGAGACGGTGACCGACGGCGCGGACTACCTGCTCACCGGCGTCGGCAGCGGCCACTCGCTCACTGTGGGCGACGGCGACCACGCCACCGTCATCGAGCCCGCCGGGACCACCGCCGACGAAGCAGCGGCCCAGGTGTGGACCTTCCACGAGGCACCCGAGGGGGCACGCAGTGACGTGCGGCCCTACGTACTCACCGCAGCTGACGGGCGCGTGCTCGGCGCGACCGGGGCCGGTACGGACCTGCGCGAGGTGAGCGTGGCTGAGGGGGCCACGCAGGCCCAGACCCGATGGATGCTCACCACCGAGGACGGGCAGACCTGGTCGCTGGTCAATGAAAGCCTCAGTCAATCGCTCGAGGTCAACGGTCAATCCACGACCGCCGGCGCTCAGGTGGGCACCTGGACCTCTGGTGGCGGGGCGCACCAGCGCTGGGAACTGCGTGACACCGCAGCGACCGGTTTCCAGCCGGTCGAGGTCAGCACGCTGGTGGGCGTGGAGCCCACTCTTCCGGGCAGTGTGGTCCCGCTGTACTCCTGGGGCGCGGGCCAGCCCGCGGAGGTCACCTGGGACATGCCGGATCCGCAGGCCTGGGAGAGTGCCGGTGAGGTCGTGGTCCCCGGGACGGCCACGGACGTGTACGGCAATGAGATCGCGGCCGAGGCCACGGTGGTCGTGGGCAGCTTCACGGTCACCGATCCGGTCTCGCTCACCGTGCGCCAGGGCGTGGGCGTGGACACGGTGGCCCAGGCGGCCCCGCAGACCGTGCCGGCGCGCAGTGGTGCCTCGTTGCTCACCTTCCCCGCCGAGGTCGAGTGGGACTTCTCGGCCGTGACTCCCGAGCAGTTCGGTGACATCGGCGTGGTCTCCGTGCCCGGTGTGGCTCGCTCCAATGCGCAGGAGGAGGACCTCTCCGCGATGCTCTCGATCATCGTGACCGAGCCGGTTCCCGTGAATATCGCGCGCTGGGATACCACCACCGCCTCGGCCACGTTCACCGAGCCCGGGTACTCCGTGGAGGACACCCGCAACGGCATCCTCGACGACAAGGCCTGGTCGAACTGGGTGAGCGGCACGAAGAACGAGTCCGACACCCTGAGCTACGAATTCGCCGATGTCGAGGACCTCGACTCGGCCACGGTCCACTTCTACCGCGACGGTGACCACGAATCCTGGCCCGAGGACTACACGGTCGAGTACCGCGACGTCGACGGCGAGTGGCACACGGTGCCCGGCCATGAGGAGGCTGTTCCGGTCGACGATCCCGCCGAGGGAAGCGCCGCGCCGGTGGCCGAGGTCGATCTCTCCGAGGTTACGGAGGCGACCGGGCTGCGTTTCGTGCTGAACGCTGCGCCTGACTCTTTCATGGTCGTCTCCGAGATCGAGATCATGGCGCTGGGTGCCGGTGTCGGATCGGTGGCGGATCTTGCCGATCTGCGGCTCGACGGCTCCACCGTTCCGGGCTTCGACCCCGAGGTGCCCGAGTACTCGGTGACCGTGGCAGGTGCACGCTTCCCCGTCATCACCGCCTTCGGCGTGGACGAGGCCGCCTCGGTCGAGATCGAGGCGCCGACACCGGAGTCGCCCACCGCCGTGGTGCGCGTCACCTCCGCCGACGGCGAGAACGCACGCGAGTACTCGGTGGAGATCGAACGCCAGATCGCTCTGCTCGAACCCGTGGTGATCGGTGAGGTCGTCGAAGGCTACGGTGTCGCGGCCTATGCCGAGACGGATCCACAGGATGCGGAGCTGAGCTACCAGTGGATGCTGGACGGAGAGCCGCTGGCCGGCGCGACGTCCGCTGCGGTGGAGATTCCGGCCGGCAGCGCCGGTTCGGAGTTGCAGGTGCTGGTGCAGGCCACCGCCGAGGGCTACCTCGGAGCCGAGGCGCTCAGTGCGGCCGCGGTCATCGCTGCGGCCGACGATGGGGACGACGGCGCTGGCGACAACGGTGGCGGTGGGGACGACGGCGCTGGCGACAACGGCGGTGGTGGTGACGACGGCGCTGGTGGTGACGATGGCGCCGGCGGTGACGACGGTGCTGGGGGCGACGATGGCGCCGGTTCCGGCGCGGACGACAGCGCGCCGGGCGCACCCCAGACGCCAGGAGCTCCCGGCAGCATGCCGGTGACCGGCGTGAGCAATGCCGGGCCGCTGCTGGCCGTAGTCAGCGTGATGCTGCTGGCCGGTGCGGCGCTGCTGTTCACCCGGCGGCGGCTGAGCGCGTAACCCCCGCAGGGGGCCGATGGCAGCATCCACCGGCCCCCTGCCGTCTCGCGGCGTTGTCGCCCAGAGGTCGCGCAGAGCGCCCATGACCGCTGCGACAGCGGGACTCAGGCGCCGGCGCGGATGCGTGAGCACACTGACCTCGCAGGCGGGCAGCGCAGGGCCCCACTGCTCGACGAGTGTGCCGGCACTGAGCTCTTCGGTGACGCTCACTGTGGGTAGGACCGTCCAGCCCAGGCCGACTGATGCGCACCGTTTGATGGCCTCGATGCTGCCGAACCGGGAGCATCGCACGGCTCCGCCATGATGGCGGAGCTCATGGAAGATCGCGTCCGCGTAACCGCAGCCTTCGTCGACGAGCAGCGCAGGCTGCTGCGCGAGTTCGGTCCAGGTGAGCTGCTCTGCCGCAGTGGCGGCCGGCTCGGCGAGGAGGGCGAGAGGTTCGCGACCGAGACGGGTCACCGACAGCCCGGTCGCGGGTAACTCCGGCTCCAGGGTCAGCGCCAGGTCCGCCCGGCCACGCCGGACGTCATCCGCACCGCGAACAAGCCCGCCAGGGCTGAGCCAGACGTCGATGCCGGGCTCCGCAGAGCGCAAGGCGGCGACCAGTTCGGGTATCCGGTAGGTGCAGAGGGACTCCGGAGCGATGAGGCGCACCGTGCCCTGGGGTCGCTGATCAGTCGTGTGGCTCGCCTCGCGAAGACGGGCCTCGGCGTCCAGGATCTCTTCCAGAATCGGGATGGCGCGCGCCCCGGCTTCGGTCACCCGGGCTCCGGAGGGAAGCCGGTCGAGCAACGTGCAGCCCAGAGATGCCTCGAGCTTCTGCACGTGGGCACTCAGTGTCGACTGCCGGTACCCGAGTTCCAGCGCCGCCTCGGTGTAGCTGCCCAGCTGCGCCACGGCGAGGAAGCTGCGGAGAACCCGGGTGTCCATGGCTGTACCTATCGCATTCGTCGATTGATGTGATCGGAAGTCATCGTTGGACACGATATCGGGTGGTGCTCCAGCGTGTCCGCGTGAACGTTCCCGCTGCAGAACAGGTCCCGGCACACCGCGCTCGAGTGTTCGCGATGGCACTGCTCCTGGTGGTGACCTTCCTTGGCTTCCTCAACTACTCGGCGTTGCTCGCCGTCGTGCCCCTGTGGGCCTCTGAGGGTGGCGCCGGAAGCGCCGCTGTGGGAGGGGCCACGGCAGTGATGATGGCCGCCACCGTGCTGACCCAGTGCTTCGCGCCGGTGCTGTTCCGCCTGGCTAGCCTGCGCCTCTTGATGGTTCTCGGCGCCATGCTCCTGGGCCCGATCGCCTTGGTCTACACGGTCTCCGATGCTCTCTGGGTCATCCTTTCGGTCACCGCTGTGCGTGGCGTCGGGTTCGCGCTCATGGTCATCGCCGGTGCCACGTTGGCGGCCGACCTCGCCCCACAAGGGCGCGTGGCCGCCTCGGTCTCGCTCTACGGGGCAGCCGCGGCTCTCCCGAACCTGGTGGCGCTCGCAGGGGGAGTCTGGGCGGCCGGCACCTGGGGCTTCGGCGTGGTCTTCAGCATCGCCGCGGGAGCCGGGTTGCTCGCTGCGCTGCTGTCTCTTCTGCTGCCAGGCCACTTGCGGGGACGTGCGTCCTTGTCGTCACTGTCCGGTCAGCGGGCCATGCTCGGCCCGCTGACGTGTTTGGCGCTCGTCGCAGCAGCCTTCGGCGCCACGACGACCTTCCTCCCCCTCTCCGGGCCTGCCGTGTCACAGACGTCATGGGCCCTCTTCGTGGCGTCCGCAGCCATGGTGGCCGGGAGGCTGGTGGCCGGGGCGCTGGGTGCACGTCTGGCGGCGGGACGGATCCTCACGATGTCGGTCCTCGTGGTGGCCGCTGGACTGGTGATCACCGCTCAAGCGCTGGAGGGGCCGCTGGCGATCCTTCTGCTCGGAGCCGCGCTCACCGGAGCGGGCTTTGGTGCCTGCCAGAACGATTCCTTTGTCACCCTCGTCCACCGACTTGGACCCGCTCACACGGCCACCGCCAGCACGGTGTGGAACATGGTCTACGACGGCAGCATCGGAGCTGGTGCCTTCCTGCTGGGCTGGGTCATCGGTGCCGCCGGTTACGGCGGAGCCTTCGTGATCGCAGGACTGAGTACGGCGGGATTCGCTCTCCTGAGAGCGTGGCTCAGCGCTCCGCAGCGCTGAGTGTGGCCTGCAGCGTGATCTCCTCGCCTCCGCGATCCACCGTGAGGTCGACCTCCTGCTCCGCGGGGTACTCCCGGATCACGGCAGTCAACGCCCGGGAGTCACTGATGCGGCGCCCCTCCACGGCGGTGATCACATCGCCGGGTTCCAGTCCGGCGCCGTCGGCAGGAGATCCGGCCTCCACCTCTGTCACCAGTGCCCCCGCAGTGAATCCTCCGCCGCTGGATGTCTGGCCGGTGCCCGAGACGATGTCCTTGTTCACCGCGGCGTCGGGGGAGGCATCGGCGGCGAGCACTCCGAGCAGGCCGTGGGAGGCCTCGCCCGAGGCAATCAGATCCTCGGCGATCCGCTGGGCGTAGTCGCCGGGGATGGCGAAGCCGACCCCGATCGAGCCTGCGGTTTCGCCGGTTGAGGCGATGGCCACGTTGATGCCGACGATCTGCCCGTGGCCGTCGACCAGCGCGCCGCCGGAGTTGCCCTGGTTGATGGAGGCATCGGTCTGGATGACGTTGAGGAAGACGCTGCCGGCCGAACTGGGCCGGGCGCTGCCGGGCAGGTCGTTCGGGGTGCCGAACTCGAATCGTTCGCGGCCGTCGTCGCGCGGCTGGTCGCCTGTGGGTTCGTCCACTGCCGCCGAGGCCACGGTGATGGTGCGGTCGAGCGTGGAGATGATGCCGGTGGTCACCGTGCCGGAAAGTCCCAGCGGGGCGCCGATGGCGATGGCCTCGTCGCCGACCTGCAGGTCTCCGGAGCTGCCGAAGGTGGCCGGGGTGAGGTTGAGCTCCGCGGCGTTGTCGAGCTTGATGACGGCGAGGTCCGAGAGGGGGTCGGTCCCCACGATCTGGGCGCTGGTGGACGTGCCGTCATCGAGCTGCACGGTGATCTGCCCCTGCGAGCTCGTCCCGCCGAGGGTGACCACATGCGTGTTCGTGAGCACGTGGCCTTCCTGGTCCAGGATGATGCCCGACCCGGAGCCGCCCGCCGAACCGGCGGAGACGCCGAGCGTGACCACTGAAGGGGACGCGATCGCTGCGGCACTGGCGACGTCGGCATCGGCGCCCGGCAGGCTCGCCTGCTCGATCTGCGCGCTGTCCGCGCTGCCCGGCACACTTTCTACGTCCGAGGCCGACAGCGCGGTCAACGCTCCGGCTGAAGCGGTGCCGCCGAGAACCGCAGCCGCCAGCGTGCAGGCGACGAGGGCGGGCCAGCCGAAGCTGCGGCCCGAAGGCGGTGGCGGGGGTGGGGTGGGCGATGTGACCGGAGCGCTGGCGAACGGTGAACCCGACGGATCATGTGGCCTGGCCGCGTTGTGCTCCTGCGAGAACAAGGGGCCCTGGGGTTGCGGTGGCGGGAAATGCGGGGGCTGGTGGGCGGGGGAGTGGAACTCAGACATGGCCTGTCCCTTCACGTTGATGGTCGGTTCCCCTCAGCGTGACGGTCCTGCCTAAGGCGACCCTAGGAGCGGGATAAGAAACTCTTAGGTGCGCCGGCCCGCCGGACCAGGGTTCGGCGGCAGCTGATCCGTCGTCTCCGCGCTGCGAAGTGGCCAGTGCACGGTGAAGCGCGCGCCACCCTCGGCCCGATTCTCAGCCGTGGCACGGCCGGAATGCATGGCCGCCGCTTGCGCCACGATCGCCAGGCCGAGGCCCGAACCATGGCGATCCCGTGCCCCAGCGCCGCGGAAGAACCGCGTGAAGAGCTTGGGGATCTCCTCCTCACGCAAGCCGGGGCCGGAGTCCTCGACTGTGACCGAGACGTGGTCATCGGCCTGGCTGAGGTAGACCTCCACCAGGCCACCGGCCGGGCTGACCTGGACGGCATTGCGGACCAGGTTCGCCACGGCGCGTTCCAGGGCCACGGGGTAGATGGTCGCGACCAGCGGATCGCCGTGCACCCGTACGTCCACCTCTGGGCGTAAGCGCCGGGTCCGTCGCACAGCTCGTTCCACGAGGGACCGCAGGTCAGTGCGCTGGGGTAGCTCCGAGCTCTGGTCACCCTTGGCCAGGGTGATGATCCCGTCCACCTCGTCATTCAGCGCTGCGACCTGTGTGTCCAGGTCGCGCAGCAGCTCCTGGCGCTCCTGCGGGGGCAGGGCCCTGCCCGGGTCGAGCTCGGAGCGGGCCAGGAGACCGAAGTCGTTGCGCAGCACTGCCAGGGGGGTGCGCAGCTCGTGGCTGGCGTTCTCGACCAGCTCCCGCTGATCACTGCGGGCACGATCCAGGGCGGCGAGCATGGCGTTCACCGAGCCCGCCAGCCGGGTGATCTCGTCCTCGCGCGCCGATCCCAGTTCGATCCGCTCGCTCAGATCCTGCGTTCGTGCCACGCGCTCGGTGGCCGCGGCCAGGCGATTGACCGGCCGCAGGCCCGCGCGCGACACCAGCCAGCCGAGCACCGCCGCAAGTGCGATGCCCGCCGCCGCGATCCCCGCCAGGGACCAGCCCACCGAGCTCAAGGTGGCATCGACTGCCGCCAGTGGATGGAAGAGCCGGAGCACCGTGCCGTCCGGGGCGCTCGCCGTCACCACCCGGTAGCGCTCGCCCTGCAATGACAGGGTGTCCAGGCGGGCGCGCTCCGTGGCTGGTGCCGGCGGCAGAGTAGCCCCGGGAGCATCCAGCGCGGTGGTCAAGGGCCCGAAGGTGATCTGGTGGACGACACCGGTCGGTTCGATGATCTGCACGCCCACTGGATCGGACTGCACCATCTCGGTCAGCTGCAACGCCGAACGTTGCGCACCCAGCGGACCTTGGGCCGCCGCGACGATCTGGTCCACCTGGCGAGCGCGGTCCACCAGACCGTCGTCCAACTCATCCATGATGGAGGAACGCACCAGCCACCACGCCGCCGAGGCTGCCACGGCGATTGCGAGGGCGACCGCCACTGCGGTCAGCAGCGTCAGTCGTTGGCGGAGGGACATGACGGCAGTCTCAGGGTGTAGCCCACGCCGCGCACGGTGTGGATCACGCGTTCGTCCATGACCGCTTCGAGCTTGCGGCGAAGGTAGCCGATGTAGACGTGCAGGGAGTTCGAGCTCTCGTCGAGGTCTGCACCCCACACGGCATCGAAGATCTGGCTGCGAGTGAGCACCTGACGCGGATGGCGCAGGAAGGTCTCGAGCAGCGTGAACTCCGTGCGGGTCAGCACCAGCGGCTCCCCGTTCACGGTGACCTGCCAGGAAGACGGATCGAGCCGGATCGGCCCGAAGGTCAGCGGTTGATCGTCGGCAACCTCCACACTGCGCCGCAGCAGGGCACGTAGCCGGGCGAGGAGCTCCTCATAGGCGAAGGGTTTGACCAGGTAGTCGTCCGCCCCGGCATCCAGCCCGGCCACGCGGTCCTCGACCTCCCCGCGGGCGGTGAGCAGAAGGATCGGCAGCCGGTTGCCGGAGGAGCGGATCGCGCTGCACAGCTCCAGGCCGCTCATCCCGGGCATCATCACGTCCATGATGACGGCGTCGGGCCGGCTCACCTCGAGCAGTTCGAGCGCTTCCTCGCCGCTGGCTGCGGGGATGGCGTGGTAGCCCTCGAAGCGCAGCGATCGAGCAACAGAGCGCAAGAGGGCCTGTTCGTCATCGACGAGAAGGATCCGCATCCCGCTCATTATCCTCGTGGTACCTAAGACGGCGTTAAGAGGAAGGTGGCGCGGATTCGGAGGCCACTCGCGCGGCCTGGCGTGAGCGGTGGCGCCGGTTGCGTCCGTGATGGGGGAGAGTAAGTGTCGTTAGGTGCCAGTTTCTCTCCCCAATGAGCCAGGTAGGAACCAGGCAGCCCCAGCGACGCCCACGGTCAGGGAATCAGCAGGACCTTGCCGGTGGTCTCCCGTCCTTCCAGCGCGCGGTGGGCGGCGGCGGCCTCGGCGAGCGGATAGCTCGCTCCTACTCGCAGGTCGACCACGCCGTCGCGTACCCAGCCGGAGACCTGCTCCCAGCGCTGGGAGCGCTCCTGCGCCTCCACCAGGAAGTGGAACATCGACGGCCGGGTGAGGAAGACCGAGCCCGCCCGGTTGAGCCGCTGTGGGTCCACCGGCGGAACCGGGCCGCTCGCGGCACCGAAGAGCACCAACGTGCCGCGCCGCCGCAGTGCCGACAAGGAGGCGTCGAAGGTCGACTTGCCCACGCCGTCATAGGCCACGTGTACGCCCTGCTCGCCGGTCAGCTCGCGCACCACCGCCGTGAGTTCCGCTGTGAGGTCATCGAGCTGGTCGTAGCGGATGACGTCCGCTGCCCCGGCCGCGAGGGCGAGTTCCTCCTTCTCGGCGGTGGAGACCGTGGTGATCACGCGCGCCCCACGGTCAGAGGCCACCTGGGTCAGCAGGGAGCCCACGCCGCCAGCGCCAGCGGTGAGGAAGACGTCGTGACCGTCCCTCAGCTCGAAGGCGCCGTCGACCAGCATGCTCACGGTCAGGCCCTGCAGTGGCAGCGCAGCCGCCGTCCGCACGTCCAGTCCGGCGGGGATGGGGAGGGCCTGGCTCTGCTCGATCACCACCAACTCGGCGTAGGAGCCCGTCACGGACGCCGTCCACGCCACCAGATCCCCGATGGCTACGGTGTCCACCCCCTGGCCCAGTGCGACCACCTCGCCGGCGCCTTCGCCTCCGGGCCGAAAGGGGTGCTGGACCGGGTAGAGGCCACTGCGCTGGTACGTCTCGACGAAGTTCAGCCCGACTGCCGCCGGACGCACCAGCACCTGGCCTGGGCCGGGCTCGGGTTCCGGCACCTCCACGAGCTGCAGCACGTCCGGTCCGCCGGCTTCCTGAGCTTCGATGGCGCGCATGGCGCCCATTCTAAGGGGGGAGCATGGCGAGTGTGCCGGGCCTCACAGAAATTCGGTGTGACGAATGGATCGAACGTGGCGTCCTTTCCTATGTCAGCTCGTTAACACCGATTGGAGAGACAGATCATGTCGCAGAACGTCATTCCCGCTACCGGCGAAGAGCGCGAGAAGCAGGACGAGCGCGCCGCGCGCGAATTGGCGGAGCGCCCCGAGCCCAAGCAGCTCGACGCCCTGCACACCGAGCACGGTGACACGGCGATCGCTGAAGGCGTCGTGGCGAAGATTGCGGGCATCGCGACTCGCGAGGTGCCTGGCGTGTACGCGATGGGTAACGCCGCCCGCCGCGCTTTCAACGCTCTCACGCAGCGCGTCCCCGGCGGCCAGACCAGCGTCACCGGTGGGGTGTCGGTGGACAAGGGTGAGCGCCAGACCGTCATCGAGATCGCCGTCGTCGTCGACTACGGCGTATCCATCGTCGCGGTCAGCAATCAGATTCGCGAGAACGTGATCTCCAGCGTGGAATACGGCACCGGCCTCGAGGTCGTGGCGGTCCACGTCAACGTGACCGACGTGCACCTTCCGGAAGAGGACACCGAGGGTGGCGTTTCCTCCTCCGCTCGCACTGAGGAACTGCAGTAACCCTGCATTCACGAATTTGCCGAGACCCGGGCCCGGATGGTGCGGGCCCGGGGTCCCGGCACCCTGCATCAGCAAGGCTTCAGCGCCGCGCGTGTCCGCCACGGCCTGAATCAGAGAGGAATTCGCCCCATGTCCCGCATCACTGTTGGTTTATTCGTCGGACTCATCCTGGGACTGACCGCAGCCTTCGGTTCGTTCAGTTCCTTCATGATCGTCCTGGTCTTCGGCGCTGCCGGGATCCTGATCGGCTTGGTCCTGGAGGGGCGCATCGACCTCCAGCAGCTCATCGGGCGCGGCACTGACCGGCGATGAGCGCCCCGGCACGCGAGCGCGGCTCCCTGACCGTCGCTGAACGGGTTGCGCGCAAGATCGCGGCACAGGTGGTGTCCGAGATCGCCGGAACGTACGGCACCACAGGTGGTGTGCTCGGCGTCGGCGCGACGGCCGACAGCGGCGCACGCCCGGAAGTCGACGTCGAGTTCTCCGCCGGTTTCATGGACGTCGCGGTGAAAGTTGGCCTGGCCTATCCCACCTCGATCCAGCAAGCCACCGCGCGCATCCGCGACGAGGTGACCCGCCGGGTCGCGGAGCTGACCGGGATCGCCGTGCACCGCGTCGATATCGACGTCACCTTCCTGCACGCACGCACCGGAAAGTCTGGATCCGGAGCACCGGAGGCACTGCTATGAGTACCAAGTTCACCGCATTACGCCGCCGTTCGCGGCGATGGGTGCCGGCGACGATCTTTGCCTTCATCATGCTCGCGCTCGGCTCCTGGCTCACTGCCGGTGCGATCATGCGCTGGATCGATGGGCAGTGGCCGGTCTTCACCCGCCCCGTCATCGACGCCGCTTCTGCGGCCACCTGGGAAGGCGATCTCACGCGCGCAGTGGTGATCGGCATCGGGGTGGTGGGTGTCATCGTCCTGGTGATCGCGATCCTGCCCGGCGCACCGCGTCTCAGCAGCCTGCGGCGTCCCGGCGCCGTCGCTGCGGACGCCCGGCTCGTAGTCTCGCGGCGTGGGCTGGCGCGTCTGGCCGCTGCTGCCGCGCACCGCGTGGACGGTGTCCAGCAGGTCGCCGCCAGCGTCTCGGGTCGTTCTGTCAGCATCCGCGTGGTGACCCCCACCCGTCAGGACACGTCCGAGCTGCGGCAACGCGTCAAGGACGCCGTCAGCGCCCGGCTCACCGAGGTGGGCGTGGAGCCAGCTGCGCGCGTTCGCGTCAGCGCTACCGTGAAGGAGATCTGATGCGTCGCGCACCGACTCGGCTCAATCGATTCGCACTGGCCCTGATCGGGCTGAGCATGATCCTCGTCAGCCTGGTCGGCGTCGTGATCGCTTTCAACCTCAGCTCCCAGCTCCCTGACCTGGGACTGCCCTGGCCGGGTTCGGATCAGGCGGTGCTCCCGGAGGGCGAGTGGCGCGCCGAGCCCTGGCTGCCCGGCGCGCTGGCCGCACTCGGTGTGGTGGTCGCCGTCCTCGGCCTGATGTGGCTCATCGCCCAGCTGCCGCACCCGCATTCGGGCCCACCCTTCCGCCTCCACGACAGCGCCGAGCGCGGCCTCACCCGCGTGGCGCCGGAGGTGCTGGTGGCGGCGGTCGAGGAGCAGGCCCGCGCCCTTCCCGGTGTGCACGGCGCCTCGGCGGCCGTGTACGGCATGGCAGCCCGGCCGGAGATCGCCCTGCGGCTGTCGGTGGTCGACAGCGTTGACCTCGCGCGGACCCTGGCCCAGGTCGAGAACGAGGTCGTGGCCGGCGTGAGCACAGCTCTGGACAGCCAGGTCGAGCAACTGTCGGTGGTCATCGACGTTGACCGGCGCTCGAACCGATCGGCCAGCGAGATCACCCTGTGACAGTGCGCAGGCGGGTGGGTGTGCCCGGCGATAGCGTGAGGAGCGCGCTCGCCGGGCCGCCGGCCACCGGGAGCGAAAGGAGGAGGGGATGACCGCCGAAGGTCTCGCGGACCAGGCATTCGGGGACGTCGCCGAGGCCACGGTCGTCGGTCGCGCGCAAGACGGCGACCTCGATGCCTTCGAGTCACTGGTCCGTCACTACCAAGGTCCCCTGTTCCGCTTGGCCCTGCGTCTGATGCGCGATCGAGGCGACGCGGAAGACGCCCTGCAGGACGCCATGGTGCAGGTGTGGCGCAAACTGCCGGCCCTGGACGATCCACAGGCCTTCCGGCGCTGGATCTACCAGATCATGACGCGCCGCTGCATGAGTGTGCTCCGCACGCGCACGCGACAAGGGGTACAGCCTGCGCAGGAGGACGAGCTCGATATGGCACTGACAGCCCAGCGCGGTACCGGTGAGGACCCGGCTGTGGTGGCGGCGCAGCGGGCGCAGCTCAGGGATCTGAACGACGCCCTCGCGCTCTTGCCCGAGGACCAGCGCGTCTGCTGGGTGATGCGAGAGCTGCACGAACTGTCGTATGCCGAGATCGCCTTCGCCACCAACCTCACTGAGGCCACGGTGCGCGGGCGACTGATGCGGGCGCGGCGGAACCTGTTGAAGGGAATGGACGCATGGCGATGACACCTGGCCCGAGTGGCCTCCCCCCAGAACCCCCCAGCTCTGGCACCCCCGGCTCGCCCGTGAGTGGCCCTCGGCCGGCACCGGTGGTCACCGACGATCTCCGTCTGGAGTGCGGGCGCGACATGGACGAGCTCTGGGACGGGCTGGGCGAGCCCGCTTCCAGTCATGAGCGCACCTGCCCCGCCTGCCGGCGAGCGCGCGCGGCCATGGCCCCACTGGCCAAGGCGACCTCTCAGCTGCGGGCGCAGGAACATGAGGAGCCGGCCTGGGAGCCAGGCCCGCAGGTGCTGTCGCGCGTGATGGCAGTGGCTCGCGCCGAGGTCCGGCGGAGCAAGCGACTCCCGCTCGATGAGCCCGAGGGTGCTGTGGCTCCCCCAGAACGTGCACCGCTGACGGTGAGCGAGCAGACCGTCGCCGCCGTGGCCCGCCGGGCCGCCGACAGCCTGGCGGAGGTGCAGGTGCGGCGCAGCCGGGTTGAGCTCGCCCGTGCCTCCAGTGCGGCGACGGGATCAGCCACCGCCGCTGTGGCAGCGGCAGGCGGGGGCCCCACACCGCCGAGGCCGGCGCGCGTCGCCGTTTCCTTGCAGATCAGCGTCGCACTGCGGGCGGCGATTCCCGACATTGCCCGGCAGGTGCGCGAACGGGTCCGGCAGGCCATCACCGCCGAAGTGGGCGTCGAGACCGTGGTGGTAGACATCAACGTGCAGGGAGTCCACGATGCCTGAGCTTGAGCAGCACCACGACGAGACCGCTGCCGCCGCGCCAGATCTCGCACTGCGGCGCGCCGTCGTCGCCGAGGTGAACGAGGTGCCGGGCGTGGCCCGTATCGAACCCGGGCTTGCCGGCGCGATCCGTTCCTGGCTGAGCGCGGCACCCGAGCACGAGATCGGCGTCACGCTGCGTGACCGGCGCGCGTCCGTCACGGTGAACGTCGCGATCCGCGCCGGATACCGGGCGCGTGATGTTGCCCGGGACGTGCACGAACGCCTGGCGGCGGTGGTGCAGGAGCAGGGATTGGCGCCGGGCGACCTGGAAGTTTCCGTGCTCACTATCGAGCCTGCCCAGCCGCCGCGCGGCGAGTAGTGCACGAACGGCCGGTGAACGGTGGGGCGGCCGCGGTGGGGGAGTGTGACGATCCTCGCCAGGCCTGGCACCGCCCGGCGGCGCGAGCACGCTCTGAGGCTTGCTAGAGTTCCCACTGCGCATTTGCGCACCCGGCGGGTTGCCCGAGCGGCCAAAGGGAGCTGACTGTAAATCAGCCGCGTCACGCTACACAGGTTCGAATCCTGTACCCGCCACGGATCGGAACGGTGAGAGATCACCGGACCGACGGCGTCTGGTGGTCCCGTTCTCGGGTCCGGTTCTGGCGTTGTGAGTGGACTCACCTGGTTCCAGGGGGCTGCGGATTTCCCGCAGTCTGCCGCACCGGGTAGGCTCATCTGCGCTGCCCCGATAGCTCAGTCGGCAGAGCGTCTCCATGGTAAGGAGAAGGTCAAGGGTTCGATTCCCTTTCGGGGCTCTGGTACCTCCCGGCAAACGCCCGCCTCCACGGCGGGCGTTTCCTGGCAGAGGGCCTGGCGGGGTAGCTCAGACGGTTAGAGCGCACGACTCATAATCGTGAGGTCGCGGGTTCGATCCCCGCTCCCGCTACTGTCAACGGAAGGCTCGGACTCGCGAAGAGTCCGAGCCTTCCGTCGTTCACGGGCCGATCCGTCGCCGCCGCCCGGATCCTCAGTTCTCGCCGTAGCTGATCTCCACGCGCCGGTTGGCGGCGAAGGTCGCCGGATCGTCCGGGTCCTCGGTGGCTGCCGGCTCGGAATCGCCAGCGCCTGAGACTTCCAGGTCCAGGTCGGAGCGCTCGCTGCGCAGCACCTCGGCCACCGCTTCGGCACGGTTCTCGGAGAGCTCCTGGTTGTCGAAGTCCTCACCGGTGGGCCGCGAATCGGTGTGCCCCACCACCGAGACCGTGGCGCCCTCCGGAATCTCCTCCACCAGCTCCACGATGCGCGCGGGGGCGGAGGAGGGCAGCTCCCAGCTGTTCGCGCGGAAGAGCACATCGGTCTGCAAAGTGATCAGAGCGTCGTCCTCGTCCTCGTCCTCGTCCTCCGCTCCGCCGCCGAGTTCGATGATGTTCTCCGAGATGTCCCACGCGCGGATCGAGGCATCGAGGTCTCCCTGGCTGACACCGCCCTCCGGCTCCGGGGGTGGGCCGCTGGGGGCAGCCGCAGCGGAGGGCATGAGTCCGGCGGCCACAGCGAGGGCAAGAGCGGCTGCGGTGCAGCGGCGAAGGGTGGCCGAGGGGGTAGCGGGGGAGCGGGTGTGACGGCGGCTCATCGCTCGATCTCCACGTCCTCGAACTCCACCGCGCCCGGGATCACCGTGACCGTGATGGTGTCGATGTCGTCCACCGGAGCGGCGTAGTAGGCCCAGTAGGGCGCCGTCTGACCGCTCTCGTAGCGGTGGCCGGCATTCGTGGAAGGCGTTGACCAGCGGTCGTGACCGGTGCCGATGACGGTGTACTGCTTCAGGTGCTCCCGGTCATTGAGTTCCGGGTACACCGAGCCGCCCATCATGGCGTAGATGTTCATCGGGTTGTTCCCGTAGAACTGCCCGGTGAAGGACAGCTCCAGGAGCATCACCTCGCCCTCCACGCGCAGACCGTGCAAGCCCACGTCCACGGTGGTGCTGGAGTCCCCGGGAAGCTCGTAGGAGATGGTCTCGATCGCGTCCTGCGGATCCAGGGGGCCGATCGCCTCGCCCGCGTCGTCCCGGTCGTCCGTGTCGTCCCGGTTGTCCGCGTCGTCGTCTTCGTTGTCCTGGTCCTCGGGGTCCGCAGTGGGCTCAGGATCGGGAGCAGTGGACTCCTCCTGCGCCGGGGCGTCTTCGAAGTCGGCGTCCTGTTGGCCGTCGTTCCCGCAGGCTGTCAGCGCGGTCGAAGCGAGCAGCACTCCGGCCAGCGGGGCCAGGGGTCGGATCGAACGTCTCATGGGGTCCATCACTCCAGGATCGGCGAGCAGTGTCGTACGTGGGTCGGTGGAAGCTGCGAAATGGTTGCACGTGATCTGGGGTCACGCTCCAGCCCTTTCGATGGGACCGCTGTGTGGTCAGTTGCACGTACATCGCTGTTTGCTGGCTGCGTGCGCGGGGACTAGAGTCGGCTGGTGGGTTCCGGCCCAAGCGGAATACCTGATCGGCAGGACTCACGGCTCGTGTCCGTGGGGTCGCGGGTTCGATCCCCGCTCCCGCTACCGAGCACCAGTTCCATGGATGCGAGGCGGCCCAGGAGCTGCCAAGACACGACAACTGTGAGGAACCACCGTGGCCAGCAAGTCCTCTGATGTTCGCCCCAAGATCACCCTCGCGTGCGAGGCGTGCAAGGAGCGCAACTACATCACCAAGAAGAACCGTCGGAACAACCCCGACCGGCTCGAGCTCCCCAAGTACTGCCCGCGCTGCAACTCCAAGACGGCGCACCGCGAGACGCGCTGAGCCCGGCCCTGCGCACGCAGCGGTGAGCCCTCCGGCTTCGGCTGCTGGCGCAGGTCCCAGCTAGGCTGTCCCGGTGAGCCAGGACAGCACCCGCCCCACCAGCGTCGATCAGACGCTCGTGGGGCGCACGTATTTGCCGACCGAAACCTACGAGGTCACCCGCGAGCGCATCGCCGAGTTCGCGGCCGCCACGGCGGCCACTCACCCGGCACACACCGACCTCGCCGCGGCGCGGGCGCTCGGCCACACCGACGTCGTGGCCCCGCCCACCTTCGCCGTGCTCCTTGCCCAGCGGGCCGAGCAGGTCTACGTCGCCTCGCCGGAATCGGGCATCGACTTCTCCCGGGTGGTCCACGCCGAAGAGCAGTTCACCCACCACCGCCCCATCGTGGCCGGCGATCGGCTGCGCACCGTGGTGCACGTGGACAAGATCCTCGAGCGCGGGCCGATCACCCTGGTGACCACCCGCGCCGAGATCTCCGATGGCGCCGATCCCGTGGCCACTGTGGTCTCGACCCTGGCCGTTCGCGGCCCCGAGGAGGATGCCGCATGAGCGCCCCCGCACTCAGCAGCCTGGAGACCGGCCAGGAGCTCTTCTCCCGCACCGTCGAGGTCGATCGTGAGCGCCTCGTGCGCTACGCCGGCGCCTCGGGGGACCGCAACCCCATCCACTACGACGCCGCCTTCGCCGAGTCAGTGGGCCTGCCCGGCGTCATCGCCCACGGCATGCTCACCATGGGCTTGGGTGCCAGCGCGGTCGCCGAATGGGCTGGCGACCCGGGTGCGGTCATCGACTACGGCGTGCGCTTCACTCGCCCGGTACAGGTTCCGCCCACCCCGGGATCTGCGGAGGTTCAGATCGCCGGCACGGCCGGGCCGGTCGACAGTGCTGCCGGCACCGTGCGGGTCGATCTCACCGTGACCTCCGCCGGCGTGACGGTACTGGCCAAGGCTCGCGCCACGGTGCGGCTGGGCTGATCCGGTGACTGTGCCGGCATCGCGACCTGGTCCGGCCCCGGGAGCCGCCGGCGCCGGCGAGACTCATGCCCCCTCCGTGCCGCCACGCCTGGCTGACCTCACGACCATGCGCGTGGGCGGGCCCGCGGCGAGCTATCTCGAGGCCACCACCGAGGCGGAGCTGATCGACGCGGTACGCCAGGCCGATGCCGAGGGCACCCCGCTGCTGGTGATCGGCGGTGGCTCGAACCTGCTGGTCGCCGACGAGGGGTTCGACGGCTTGGTGCTGCGCGATATCCGCTCCGGCATCGACGCCGACGCCAGCTCCGCCTGCTCCGGAGGCAACCTCACCGTCCCAGCCGGTCAGGACTGGGACGAACTGGTGGCCACTGCGGTGGCCGAAGAGTGGTCCGGCATCGAAGCGCTCTCGGGTATCCCGGGGGGTACCGGAGCTACCCCGGTGCAGAACGTGGGTGCCTACGGCCAGGAGGTCTCCCAGACCTTGGCCTCGGTACGGGTCTACGACCGCGCCACCTCCCGCATTCGCACCCTGGCCGCCAGCGAGCTAGGCCTGGGATACCGCACCTCGATCCTCAAGCGCTCCCGGCTCGAGGACGAGGCGCGCTGGCACCCCACCGGGCGGTACGTCGTCCTCGAGGTCTCCTTCCAGCTGCGCCTCGCCTCGCTCTCCGCGCCGGTGCGCTACGCCGAGCTTGCCCGGCGCCTCGGCGTCGACGTCGAGGCCCGGGTGCCCTCCTCCGAGGTGCGCGCCGCGGTGCTCGAGCTGCGCGGCTCCAAGGGCATGGTGCTCGACGCGGCCGATCACGACACCTGGTCGGCCGGCTCCTTCTTCACCAACCCGGTGCTGCCGATTGAGGACGCCGACCGGCTGCTGCCGGCCGACGCCCCGCGCTACCCGGTCGCCGACCACTCCCTGGTCGGTTGGAACGCCTGTGCCGCGCCGGCAGTCGATGGCCTGGTGAAGACCTCGGCGGCCTGGCTGATCGACCACGCCGGCTTCAGCAAGGGACACCGGGGCGGCGGTGCATCGGGTGGTTCGGCAGCTTCAGGCCCGGCCGCGCTGTCGAGCAAGCACGTGCTTGCTCTGACCAACCGCGGCGGCGCTACCGCAGCGGACATGGTGGCCCTGGCCCGCGAGATCCGCGACGGCGTCCGGCAGCGCTTCGGCGTCGACCTCGAACCCGAGCCCGTCCTGATCGGCGTCGAACTCTAAGCCGGGGCGCGGGAGCTCGGGCTCCCCCAGGCCGCCCCTCACCGTCACCGCCCCCATTTTTCGGCCGATTGTGCTCACTTTTCGTCGTCGTCCCAGCGTCTTCCTGCCCCCAGAGCGACGTCAATCGAGCACAAACGTCTCGGGGAGAGAGAGCCTCAGGTGAGGCTGCCGCGGACGACGTCGAGGATCTCGTTGTCGCTCAGTCCGGCCTCCCGCGCCTGGCGCACGAGATCTCGCACCGCCCGCCGGATCGCTACGCGGGACTCGTGGCTCTCAGCGGTGACCACCGTGCCGTGCCGAGGGCGGGAGGACACTACGCCCTGGCCCTCCAGCTCGGAGTAGGCGCGGCGGACGGTTCCCACGGCTACCCCGAGGTCAGCCGCCAGATCTCGCACGGTGGGTAGCCGGTCTCCAGGGCAGAGGTGCCCAGCTGCGACCAGTCCGGCGATCTGTTCACGAATCTGCTCGAAGGGCGGGGAGCCGGAGTCCAGCGCAATGGTGATCTGCATGATCATCGGGCCACGGTGATCGGCTGTGTGGTGCGTGCTCCCGGGGTGGCGCTCCGGCGAAGGCCCTGAGCAGCCGAGGCGATGCTCACCGCTGCGAGAACCATGGCGACGACTCCGGTGAACGCTGCAGCCAGCGCCGCCCCGGACGCCACGGCGTATCCCGCGCCATGGAGGGCGTTCGCGGCGAAACCGTTGACCCCCAAGGCGGTGGCGCCAAGAGCCAGTTGCACGCCGCCGGTGACTCGTTGCACCGACATCGTCCGCAGGAGCTCGTCGTCCTGGTCGTTCAGGCCCGGCACGGCGGGACGGTGACCCACAGTGCGGCCGATGACCAAGGCTCCGGACACGAGGAGCAGGACGATGGCGATACTGAGCGCGACGACGTAGGGCGGGCCGGGGTAGGGGCCCGTGATGTTCGTGAGGAACGTGCCGTCGGCCGTGCTCGTGACGCGCTGGACCTGGCGGCCGTCTCCGGAGGCTGTGGCTGCGTAGACCGGCAGCGTGACCGCGTGGACGATGAGGAGAGCTGCGAGCGCGATCGGCTTGGTTTTGAGGAGTCTTCCCCGGTTTCGCGGGCGCAGACTCGCGGTGCGGACTGCTCCGGACGGGCGGGGCCACGTGCGCTCGCCGACGGCGTGGACCCCTACCCAAATGAGCCCGCCGATCGCCGGGGCCAGCGTCAGCCCCAGCCCCGGGACAGCGCCCCAACCTGCCAGGCTGCCAGGTGAGTACGCGCTGACGGCGATCATCGCGGGCACGGCGAGCGCCGTGGCTGCCAGGGGAGTGATGATGCCGTGCCGCAGAGCGGCGGCTCGGACCTCGCTGGGGACGTTGGCTGGCCGGGTGCGGGAACTGTGCACCAAGGCCACCACCGCCGTCACGATGAAGGCAAGCGTGAGCAGAGCTGTTGCCAGAACTGCCAGGACGACGAGAGCCACGATTGGCCTCCAATGAGTCGATGTGTTGACACATTGAGTGTGCGACGGGTTCAGCAATGTGTCAAGAGGGTGACACATTAATGTCCTTCCGGCGCTCCCGCGGCGATCGTGCTCACTACAGGTCGGAACTTCGCGCCCGAGATGCCTCGAGAGCGACGTTTCTTGCGCACAATCGCCTGGATGTGGTGGCGCTGAGATGCGGCTGCGTCTGGATCTGCCGGCGCCGCAGGCCCGGTTCCTCCGACCTGTCAGCTCAAGCCGGCGTGGCGAGCCACTCGTCGACCTCGGCGAGCATGCGCCGTCGCGAGGACTCGCTCGCCAGTGAGGCTCGGATCGAGCCGCGGGCCAGTTCGGCGAGCTCGGCGTCGTCGAAGCCGAGCTCGCGCGCCACCTGGTACTGGTCGGTGAGCCGGGAGAGGAAGAGCAGCGGGTCGTCCGCGCCGAGCGCCACGTGGGCGCCGGCCTCGGTCAGCACCCGCAGGGGCACGTCGGCGGGCTCCTGGTACACCCCGAGCGAGACGTTCGACGTCGGGCAGATCTCCAGGCCGATACCGTCCTCGGCGAGGCGCTCCAGCAGTGCCGGGTCTTCGGCTGCGCGAACGCCGTGGCCGATCCGGGTGGGCTTGAGGTGGGCGACGACGTCGCGAATATGGTCGGGGCCGAGGAGCTCGCCGCCGTGTGGCACCCCGGCCAGGCCCGCCCGCCGCGCGATACCGAAGGCAGGGGCGAACTCGGAGGTTGTGCCCCGCCGCTCGTCGTTGCTCAGCCCGAAGCCGATGACCTCACCGGGCCCGTCCCCGGCGAAGCGGGCCGCCAAACGGGCGAGGATGCGGGCATCGAGCGGATGGCGCGTGCGCGAGGCCGCCACGATCACGCCCACCTCTACGCCGGTGGCCTGCTGGGCCGAGCGCGCCTCGTCGAGCACGATCTCCAGCGCCGGTGTGATCCCGCCGACGAAGGCGCCGTAGGAGGTCGGGTCCACCTGGATCTCCAGACGGCGCGAGCCTTCGGCGGCGTCGTCCTCCGCGGCTTCGCGCACGATCCGGCGCATGGCCGCCTCCGAACGGACGACGGCGCGCGCGGTGTCGTAGGAGCGCTGGAAGCGGAACCAACCGCGCTCGGAGGCCGGGACGCGCAGCGGATCGGCGTCGGTCAGGGAGGATGGCAGGCGGATGCCCTCTTCCTCGCCGAGTTCGCGCATCGTCGATACCCGCATCGATCCCGTGAAGTGCAGATGGAGGTGGGCCTTGGGCAAGGCGTCGAGATCACGCATGACCCTGCAGTCTGCCAGGCGCGGAGCGCTGTTGCCGCCGTGACTCGTGTGACACGCACCCGGAATGCCGGCTTGCGCGCTGACATGGTCAGATAGTGGTGACCAGGTGAGCCCGAGGAGGCCAGACAGTGACCAGCACCGTCCCGGCTGCGGCGCAGCGTGAACCGGCCGACGTCGCCCTGCTCACCGGCGACGGCGCCCGCGAGCTGATCGCCCAGGCTCTCGCGGGCCAGCGAGCGCATGTGGTCGACTGGCAGGTGCACTCGGTCCACCACCGGCCAGGCGCCGGGGTGACCGTGGGCTACGCGGCCACCGTGGAGCGCCCCGGCCACGCGCCGAGCGAGGAGTACATCTGCGCGACCACCGCCAGGCTCTTGAACCCCACGGCCCCCGGTCTGATCCCGGTGGCCACCCGCGAGCGCGTCGTCCACGTCTGGCTTCATCCGGCAGATCCCGAGCTTCCGGGGTTGGCGACGGCCTGTGACCCGGCGCGCCTGAGCGCCTGGATCGGTTCGCCCGTCGGGGTCGAACTCCTGGCCTACCGTCCGACCCGCCGAGCGGTGGTGCGCGTGACCTCCACGGTGGAGGGAGAGGCCTACCTCAAGGTGGTCCGCCCGGAGGCCGCTGCCGATCTCATCGAACGGCACACCACGCTCACGGAGGCCGGTGTTCCGGCGCCGCGCGTGCTACGCACCGACCCCGACGGGTTGGTGATGCTGGAGTCCGGGCGGGGTGTGCCCCTGGCCAACCTGCTGGCGCAGGGCCTCGGCGACCAGGCGGCGCGCGTGTTGGATTCGCTGGTGTCCACCTTGGATGCGCTGCCCGCCGCGGTGATGGACCTGCCACGGCATCCGGCGTGGGCGGAACGGGTGGACCACTACGCACATGCCGCTGCCACCGTGCTTCCCGAACACGCTGACCGCACCAGCCTGCTCGCCCAGGGCGTGAACGAACTGATGGCCAGCTCCGACCCGGGCCCGGTGGTGCCCGCGCACGGCGACTACTACGAGGCAAATGTGCTGATGGACCCACGGCCGGGAGCGCTGGCCGTGTCCACCCTGCTCGACGTCGATTCGGTGGGGCCCGGGCACCGGGTGGACGATCTGGCGTGCATGCTCGGCCACGTCTCGGTGCTCCCGCATCTGGCGCCGCAGGCCTATCCGCACGTGCCCGAGGCGCTGGAGACCTGGACCCAGGCCTGCTCGGCCATGGTGGACGAGGTAGCGCTGCACGCTCGCTGCGCCGCGGTCGTGCTCTCCCTGGTGGCGGGCGCCCGGCGCACCGACGGCGGCCACTGGCGCTCCGACGCCGAAGGTCGCCTGGCGCGGGCCGAAGCGTGGCTCGCCCGGGGCCGTGAGCTGCTCGCGATGCGCACCAGCCCGCGCTGAACCACGCACCAGCCCGCGCTGAACCACGCACCATTCCCGGGGTAAATCGCCCCCGTGCTCGCGTACGACAACGGCCGTGTGGCCGCCGGCGCGCTGCCAGCGACCACACGGCCGGAGGTGAGTGGGACTAGCGGGCGAGGAGCTTCTGGATGCGGCCCACACCTTCGGCCAGGTCCTCATCGCTCAGCGCGTAGGAGAGGCGCAGGAACCCCGAAGGGCCGAAGGCCTCACCCGGCACGACGGCCACCTCGGCCTCCTCGAGGATGATCTCGGCCAGCTCCGCCGACGTCGTCGGGGTCCGCCCCGCGATGGTGCGCGCCAGCACGCCCTCCACGGAGGGGTAGGCGTAGAAGGCGCCCTTGGGGGTGGGCACCTGCACGCCGTCGATGGCTTCGAGCATCTCGATCATGGTCCGCCGGCGCCGGTCGAAGGCGGCGCGCATGTCGCTGACGGCGCTGAGATCGCCGCTGACCGCAGCAAGCGCTGCCCGCTGCGACACGTTCGCGACATTCGAGGTCAGGTGCGACTGCAGGTTGGTCGCGGCCTTGATGACGTCACTGGGGCCGATCATCCAGCCAACGCGCCATCCGGTCATCGCGAAGGTCTTCGCTACGCCGTTGAGCACGATCGAGGTCTCGGCCAGCTCCGGCACCGCCCGCACGACCGGGGTGAAGGCGGCGTCGTCGTAGACAAGGTGCTCGTAGATCTCGTCGGTGATGACCCAGATGCCGTGCTCGAGTGCCCAGCGTCCGATCTCCGCAGTCTGCTCGGGAGAGTAGACCGCGCCGGTCGGATTCGACGGAGAGCAGAACAGCAGCACCTTGGTGCGCTCGGTTCGCGCAGCCTCGAGCTGGTCGACCGTGACCAGGTAGTCCTGATCGGCGCCGGCGAAGACCTCGACGGTGCGGCCTCCGGCCAGGGCAATGGCCTCGGGGTAGGTGGTCCAGTACGGCGCGGGAAGGAGGACCTCGTCACCCGGGTCCACGATGGCGGCGAAGGCCTGGTAGACCGCCTGCTTCCCGCCGTTGGTCACCAGGATGTTGTCGGCGGAGACCTCGTAACCGGAGTCGCGCAGGGTCTTGGCTGCAATGGCCTCGCGCAGTGCGGGCAGTCCCTTGGCGGGGGAGTAGCGGTGCGTGGCCGGGTCCTGCGCGGCCTCGACAGCAGCCTGGACGATGTAGTCGGGCGTGGGGAAGTCGGGCTCCCCAGCGCCGAAACCGATCACCGGGCGGCCGGCGGCCTTGAGGGCTTTCGCCTTCGCGTCGACGGCGAGAGTGGCCGACTCAGCGATCGCGGCCAGACGGGCAGAGACTCGGGGCTTGGCGTTCGATGCCGGAGTGGGGGTGCTCACGCCTTCATGATTCCACGGATGCTCGTCGCGGGCAGAATCCATCCCAGGGGAAGCCCCCGCGCGCAGGGGCGCGCCGGTGTGAGCAGGCTCCCCTCGGGCAAGGTTCGACCTGGATGCCGATGACCGCGTACAGTTGACCCCCGTGGATCTTCCACCTCGCTGAAGCGTGCCCGGCGGCCGTCGTGCTCATGGGATGGCGCAGCACCGGGTGCGGTAACGGTCCGCGAAGGGTAGTGGCGCAATTGGTAGCGCACCGGTCTCCAAAACCGGCGGTTGCGGGTTCGAGTCCCGCCTGCCCTGCAAGGTCGCTCCGGCTCCAGGCCGGTGTGCGTGCTCGCCCCGTGCGGGTCGCGCCGTGCGGCTTGGTAGTTAACGTCGATCAAGAAGAGGACGGTCATCCGTGAGCGAGTCCGCTAGCGCGACCCCCGGGCGCCCCGGCGACGCCACCGGTGCCGCGGACGCCAAGAAGCCTGGCTTCTTCGGCCGCATCATCCTCTTCGTGCGACAGGTCATCGGCGAACTCAAGAAGGTCGTCCAGCCCACTCGTAACGAGCTGTGGACCTTCTTCCTCGTCGTCCTGGTCTTCGTCGCCGTGATCATGACGTACGTCGGCCTGCTCGACTTGGCCTTTACCCGATTGGCCTTCTGGGTCTTCGGCTAGTACGCCGCCCTTGTCAGCAAGCCCGCATCAGCAACGAGTAGTGGAAAGCAGGTCCGCAGTGTCCGAGGAGCCCCAGGAGTTGGCCGACACCGAGGTGGCCACCGATGGCACCCCCGCCGTTGAGGAGGACCCCGCCGAGGCCTTCCGCCGTGAACTGCGCATGCTGCCCGGCGACTGGTACGTCGTGCACACCTACGCCGGCTACGAGAAGCGGGTCAAGACCAACCTCGAGCACCGCACCGAGTCCCTGAACATGGAAGACCACATCTTCCAGGTCGAGGTCCCGATGGAAGAGGTCGTCGAGATCAAGAACTCGCAGCGCAAGGTGGTCAACCGGGTACGAATCCCCGGCTACACCCTGGTGCGGATGGATCTGACCGATGAGTCCTGGGGTGCGGTGCGCCACACCCCCGGTGTCACCGGTTTCGTGGGCAACACCCACCAGCCCGTTCCGCTGAGCCTGGACGAGGTCTACTCCATGCTCGCCCCCTCGATGGTGAGCGCCCCGGCCCCAGCAGGCACCGACAGCGGCGACGCCGGTCAGGCCTCCAGCGGCTCGGGTGCACGCGCGGCGATCAAGGTCGATTTCGAGATCGGCGAGTCCGTCACCGTCACCGACGGGCCCTTCGAGGGCGTGCCCGCCTCCATCTCCGAGATCGACGCCGAGCACCAGAAGCTCACCGTGTTCGTCACTGTTTTCGGCCGGGAAACCCCGGTCGAGCTGTCCTTCAACCAGGTCGCCAAGATCTGATCGAGTGCAGCGGTGCTGGGCTCTCGGGCCCAGCACACCGCCGGGCCTGGAGCCCGGTCGCACCAAGGCGGCAGCGCACCTGCGCTGTCGCATGCAACCGGGTCATCGCCCATGGCGTCGGCCCACGAAGAGAAAGCAGGGAACTATGCCTCCCAAGAAGAAGGTCTCCGGCCTGATCAAGCTCCAGATCCAGGCTGGCGCCGCGACCCCCGCCCCGCCCATCGGCCCGGCACTCGGTCAGCACGGCGTCAACATCATGGAGTTCTGCAAGGCCTACAACGCGGCCACGGAGTCCCAGCGCGGCAACGTGATCCCGGTGGAGATCACGGTCTACGAAGACCGTTCCTTCACCTTCATCACCAAGACCCCGCCAGCCGCTGAGCTCATCAAGAAGGCTGCCGGCGTCACCAAGGGCTCGGGCACCCCGCACACCGTGAAGGTCGCCTCGCTGACCCGCGAGCAGGTCGAGGAGATCGCTCGCACCAAGCAGGAAGACCTGAACGCCAACAGCATCGACGCCGCCGCGAAGATCATCGCCGGCACCGCCCGCTCCATGGGCATCACCGTCGAATCCTGATCACCCCGGCCGGCGCCACCCGGTGCCGGCTAGCGGGCGACCTCCCCGTCGCCCGCACCGAACAGTGGGAGGGCTGCACCTGCGGGCCCGCACCACGACTGCGAGAAATGAGAAGCAGATGAGTACACGCAGCAAGACCTACCGCAAGGCAGCGGAGAAGATCCTCGCCAACGAGATCTACGCCCCCCTGGAGGCCGTGCGCCTCGCCAAGGCGGGCGCAGAGGGCGGCAAGTTCGACCAGACCGTCGAGGTCGTCTTCCGACTGGGTGTGGACCCTCGTAAGGCCGACCAGATGGTTCGCGGCACGGTGAACTTGCCGCACGGCACCGGCAAGACCGCCCGGGTGATCGTCTTCGCTCAGGGCGACCGTGCGGAGCAGGCTCGCGCCGCCGGAGCGGATGAGGTGGGCGCCGACGACCTGATCGAGCGCGTTCAGGGTGGTTGGACCGACTTCGACGCCGCTGTCGCCACGCCGGACCTCATGGGCAAGGTCGGTCGCCTGGGCCGTGTGCTCGGCCCGCGTGGCCTCATGCCGAACCCGAAGACCGGCACCGTCACCATGGACGTCACCAAGGCGGTGACGGACATCAAGGGTGGTCGTGTGGAGTTCCGCGTGGACAAGCACGCCAACCTGCACTTCGTGGTGGGCAAGGTGAGCTTCTCGGAGACCCAGCTGGTGGAGAACTACGCCGCCGCACTCGAGGAGATCCTGCGCCTGAAGCCCTCCAGCTCGAAGGGCCGCTACATCACCAAGGCGACCATGACCACCACCATGGGCCCCGGCATTCCGCTGGACTCGTCCAAGACGCGGAACCTGACCTCGGAGAACGCCTCCTGAGTCCCAGTCAGTCCTGAGCCTTGGCTGCTCGCTGCTGAAGCCCGGCCCTCCCCGATGCGGGGGGCCGGGCTTCGGCGTCCCGGACGACGATAGGGGACGCGGGAGGGTTGGCCGGTGCTGCCGTGCTGCCGTGCTGCCGTGCTGCCGGTGCTGCCGGTGCTGCCGGTGCTGCCGGTGCTGCCGGTGCTGCCGGTGCTGCCGGTGCTGCCGGTCCCGTCCGTGCGGGAGATGCCGTTCCCACCCACGGCACAGTGGCGCGCGGGACGGGGGAGGTACGAGGAGCGTTTGTGCTCACTGACCGTCGCTCCAGGCCCGGTTGCCGGGCACCATTCCGACAAGTAGTGAGCACAATCGCGTGGTGCGGGCGAGCGCAGGCCCCGGTCGAGGACCTCGGCAGAGGGCCCCGGATGAGGGCGCCGGCCGAGCGCCCTGGACAACGTGACCAAGGGCACGGGCCCGCGCGGCCCATCCCTCTGTCCGTCGGCCTCCGGTGCCGATAGTGTGGTACTTACCAAAGACCGCCGGTCTCCTGCCCGCCAGGGTGGGAACAAACCCGCATCACGATGCAGGGCCTGCGTAGGTGCCACAAGCTCGACGACGTTCATGCCGCCCCGTGCGCCGCGATCGCCGCCTGATGAGCCCCGTGCCCTGCGCATGGGGCTCTTTTTCGTGGTCCGGGCCCACGATCGGCGACACGACCGGAAGGAGGGCCATGGCGAACCCTGAAAAGGTGGCCGCTGTTGCCGAGCTGACGGAGCGCTTCCGTACGTCCAGTGCCGTGCTGCTCACCGAGTACCGCGGCCTGAGCGTCGGCCAGCTCCAGGAGCTGCGTCGCTCGCTCGCCGAGAACGCCGACTACGCCGTCGTGAAGAACACGCTTGCGACTATTGCCGCCAAGGAGGCGGGCATCGAGGGCCTCGACGAGGACCTCCATGGCCCCACCGCGATTGCTTTCGTCACCGGGGAACCGGTGCTGGCTGCCAAGGCGCTGCGCGACTTCGCGAAGGCCAATGACAAGCTCGTGGTCAAGGGCGGCGTCCTGGAGGGCAACAAGCTCTCCGAGCAGGACGTCAAGTCCCTCGCCGACCTCGAGTCCCGCGACGTGCTGCTGGGTAAGGCAGCCGGCGCCATGAAGGCGGCGCTCTTCCAGGCCGCCTACGTTTTCAACGCACCGGCCACCGAGGCGGCGCGCACCATCGAGGCCCTGCGTGCCAAGCAGGCCGAGGAGGCCTGACCCCACCGGGGCAGGCATCTCACCATCCAGGACTCGGCCGCACGTAGCTGGCCCGAGCAAGATCCAGCAGGAAGGAACGCCACCATGGCGAAGCTCAGCACCGAAGAGCTCATCGAAGCCTTCAAGGAGCTCACTCTCATTGAGCTCTCGGAGTTCGTGAAGCAGTTCGAGGAGACCTTTGAGGTCACCGCCGCCGCACCGGTCGCCGTTGCCGGCGCCGCTCCGGCCGCTGGCGGAGGCGAAGCCGCCGCCGCCGAGGAGCAGACGGAGTTCGACGTCATCCTCGAATCCGTGGGCGACAAGAAGATCCAGGTCATCAAGGAGGTGCGCGGTCTGACCTCTCTCGGCCTCAAGGAGGCCAAGGACCTGGTCGACGGCGCTCCCAAGGCCGTTGTCGAAGGCGTCGACAAGGACGCTGCGGAGAAGGCCAAGGAAGCCCTCGAGGGCGCCGGCGCCACCGTCACCCTCAAGTGAGCCCCTCCCGGGGAGTCCGCTCCTAGCGGCCGCTCCGGGTCTCACCTCAGCACGAGGCCCGCACCATGCAGGTGCGGGCCTCGTGCCATGAGACGACTACCACTCGGTAGTACGACCACATGCCGGTTGCTTCTGCCATAGCACACCGGTATGCTGACGCTTTGCGCTGACTCTGCCTGCCATCCTGCAGACCTCGCGCGCGGTCGGGCCTGAGGACCCACCGCGATTCGGATGCCTGGCCCGGCATTCTCGCAGGTACTAGGCGGAGGACCGGTAGGTCACAGCGCAGTGTGCACCCCACTCGCAGGGAAGGACCCCCTTTGGCTGCCTCGCGCACCTCTTCCGCACCCACCGCTGAAGCCATCGCCAACCGTACCGCCTCGCGCCGGATCTCCTTCGGGAAGATCCACGAGCCGCTGCAGGCGCCGGATCTGCTCAACCTCCAGACCGAGAGCTTCGATTGGCTGCTCGGTAACGACGTCTGGCGTGAGCGGGTTGAGGCCGCACTCAAGCGCGGCGACAAGAACCAGCACACCACCTCCGGCCTGGAGGAGATCTTCGAGGAGATCTCCCCGATCGAGGACTTCGGCCAATCGATGTCGCTGTCGTTCCGCGACCATCGCTTCGAGCCGGCCAAGTACACCCCGGAGGAGTGCAAGGAGAAGGACTTCACCTACGCCGCACCGTTGTTCGTGACGGCGGAGTTCGTGAACTACACCACCGGTGAGATCAAGTCGCAGACCGTGTTCATGGGCGACTTCCCGCTCATGACTGAGCGCGGCACCTTCATCATCAATGGCACTGAGCGCGTGGTCGTCTCGCAGCTCGTGCGTTCGCCCGGTGTGTACTTCGAGAAGTCCGTGGACAAGACCTCCGACAAGGACGTCTTCTCCACCAAGGTCATCCCCTCGCGTGGTGCGTGGCTCGAGTTCGAGATCGACAAGCGTGACTTCGTGGCCGTGCGCGTGGACCGCAAGCGCAAGCAGTCCGTGACGCACTTCCTGCGCGCGCTCGGCATGACTGAGGGCGAGATCCGCGAGGAGTTCGCCGACTTCCCCGTCTTGCTCGAGACCCTCGAGAAGGACTCGGTCGCCACGCAGGACGAGGCACTGCTCGACATCTACCGCAAGGTCCGCCCCGGCGAGCCCCCCACGGTCGAGGCCGGCCGTAACCTGCTGGAGAACTACTACTTCAGCTCCAAGCGGTACGACCTCGCCAAGGTGGGTCGCTACAAGATCAACAAGAAGCTCGGCCTGGACACCGAGCTCAGCGAGTCAGTGCTGCGCCTGGAGGACGTCACCGCCACGCTGAAGTACCTCCTCGCCCTGCACAAGGGTCAGGAGACCGTCCCGGGCGTGCGCAACGGCGAGCCCGCCGAGATCCAGGCCGAGACCGACGACATCGACCACTTCGGCAACCGCCGCATCCGTGCGGTGGGCGAGCTCATCCAGAACCAGGTCCGCACGGGCCTGTCGCGGATGGAGCGCGTGGTCCGTGAGCGGATGACCACCCAGGACGTCGAGGCGATCACCCCGCAGTCCCTGATCAACATCCGCCCTGTGGTGGCCTCGATCAAGGAGTTCTTCGGCACCTCGCAGCTCTCGCAGTTCATGGACCAGAACAACCCCCTCGCGGGCCTGACGCACAAGCGGCGTCTGTCCGCGCTGGGCCCGGGTGGTCTCTCCCGTGACCGCGCCGGCATGGAGGTCCGTGACGTCCACCCCTCGCACTACGGCCGCATGTGCCCCATCGAGACCCCGGAAGGGCCGAACATCGGTCTGATCGGCTCGCTGGCGTCCTTCGCGCGGATCAACCCCTTCGGCTTCGTGGAGACCCCGTACCGCGTGGTCTCCGGTGGCCGGGTCACCGATGACGTCGTCTACCTCACGGCCGACGACGAGGACCGCCACACCATCGCTCAGGCCAATGCGCCCTTGAACGAGGACGGCACCTTCGTGGAGGACCAGGCCCTGTGCCGCCTCTCCGGTGGTGAGCCGGCGCTGGTGGCGGTGAACGAGATCGACTACATGGACGTCTCGGCTCGCCAGATGGTCTCGGTCGCCACCGCGATGATTCCCTTCCTCGAGCACGACGACGCCAACCGTGCGCTCATGGGTGCCAACATGCAGCGTCAGGCGGTGCCGCTGCTGCGCAGCGAGGCCCCGCTCGTGGGTACCGGTATGGAGCGCCGCGCAGCAGTCGACGCCGGTGACGTCATCGTCGCCTCGAAGGCCGGTGTGGTCACCGAGGTCTCGGCCGACACCATCCACGTCGCCGCGGACGACGGCTCGCACCAGACCTACCGGGTCGCGAAGTTCCGCCGCTCGAACCAGGGCAACTCCTACAACCAGCGCGTGCTGGTCGACGACGGCCAGCGCGTCGAGGTCGGCTCCGTCCTCGCCGACGGTCCGGCCACGGACGAGGGCGAGCTCGCCCTCGGCCGGAACCTGATGGTCGCCTTCATGTCCTGGGAGGGTTACAACTTCGAGGACGCGATCATCCTGTCCCAGCGTCTGGTGCAGGACGACGTCCTGACCTCGATCCACATCGAGGAGCACGAGGTCGACGCCCGCGAGACCAAGCTGGGCGCCGAGGAGATCACGCGGGACATCCCGAACGTCTCCGAGGAGACCCTGGCCGACCTCGACGAGCGCGGCATCATCCGCATCGGTGCCGAGGTCGTCTCCGGCGACATCCTGGTCGGCAAGGTCACCCCCAAGGGCGAGACCGAGCTGACCTCCGAGGAGCGCCTGCTGCGCGCCATCTTCGGTGAGAAGGCCCGCGAAGTGCGCGACACCTCCCTGAAGGTTCCCCACGGCGAGGGCGGCATCGTCATCGGTGTGCGGGAGTTCTCCGAGGAGGAGGGCGACGAACTGCCCCCGGGCGTGAACCAGATGGTTCGCGTCTACATCGCGCAGCGCCGCAAGATCACCGACGGCGACAAGCTGGCCGGCCGCCACGGCAACAAGGGCGTCATCTCCAAGATCCTCCCGGTTGAGGACATGCCCTTCCTGCCCGACGGCACCCCGGTCGACGTCGTGCTCAACCCGCTGGGTGTGCCCGGCCGGATGAACGTGGGCCAGGTGCTGGAACTGCACTTGGGCTGGATCGCAGCCCAGGGCTGGGACGTCACCGAGGCGGTCAAGGCCGCCGAGGAGTGGACCAAGAAGCTGCCGGAGGTCGCGCACAAGGCCGACCCGCGCAGTCCGGTGGGCACCCCGGTCTTCGACGGCGCCGATCAGGAGGAGCTGGAGGGCCTGCTGGCCAACACCCTCCCGAACCGCGATGGCGAGCGCATGGTGGGCCCCGACGGCAAGGCCCAGCTGTTCGACGGACGCTCCGGCGAGCCCTTCCCGGACCCGATCGCCGTGGGCTACATGTACATCTTGAAGCTCCACCACCTGGTGGACGACAAGATCCACGCCCGCTCGACCGGCCCGTACTCGATGATCACGCAGCAGCCGCTGGGTGGTAAGGCCCAGTTCGGTGGCCAGCGCTTCGGCGAGATGGAGGTCTGGGCCCTGGAGGCCTACGGCGCCGCCTACGCCCTGCAGGAACTGCTGACCATCAAGTCCGACGATGTCACCGGTCGTGTGAAGGTCTACGAGGCTGTGGTCAAGGGAGAGAACATCCCCGAGCCCGGTATCCCGGAATCCTTCAAGGTGCTCATCCAGGAGATGCGCTCGCTGTGCCTGAACGTCGAGGCCCTGGACGCCGATGGCAACGCCATCGAGCTCCGCGACTCCGATGACGAGGTGTACCGCGCTGCCGAGGAACTTGGCATCGACCTCTCCCGCCGCCCCGACGCCTCCACCAGCGTCGACGAGCTCTAACGGGCCGGCGGGCGGGGCCGGAGGGATCCGGCGACCCGCCCGCCGCCCACCAGAAACACACTGAACGGTTCTACCGATCGGAAGTAGGAACCCTTGCTCGACGTAAATCTCTTCGATCAGCTTCACATCTCGCTCGCCACGGCGGGCCACGTCCGTGACTGGTCACACGGTGAGGTCAAGAAGCCTGAGACCATCAACTACCGCACCCTGAAGCCGGAAAAGGACGGGCTCTTCGGGGAGCAGATCTTCGGCCCTACCCGTGACTGGGAGTGCGCCTGCGGCAAGTACAAGCGCGTGCGCTACAAGGGCATCGTCTGCGAGCGCTGTGGTGTTGAGGTCACCCGCTCGAAGGTGCGTCGTGAGCGGATGGGCCACATCGAGCTCGCCGCCCCCGTCACCCACATCTGGTACTTCAAGGGCGTGCCCTCGCGCCTGGGCTACCTGCTTGACCTCGCGCCGAAGGACCTCGAGAAGGTCATCTACTTCGCGGCCTACATGATCACCGAGGTGGACGAAGAGGGCCGCCACGAGGATCTGCCCTCGCTGCAGAACGAGATGGACGCCGAGAAGAAGCGGGTCGAGACCCAGCGCGACGTCGACATCGAGGCCCGCGCCCAGAAGCTCGAGGCTGACCTCGAGCAGCTCGAGGCGGACGGCGCCAAGGCCGACGCGCGCGAGAAGGTCCGCAAGGCCGGCGAGAAGGAGATGAACCAGCTCCGCAAGCGCGCCGACCAGGACCTCGACCGCCTCGAGAAGGTCTGGGACCGCTTCAAGAACCTCGCCGTCGGCGACCTCGAGGGCGATGAGATGCTCTACCGCGAGCTCAACTCGCGCTACGGCATCTACTTCCAGGGCTCGATGGGCGCCGCGGCCATCCAGCGCCGCCTGGAGAGCTTCGACCTCGACGCCGAAGCCGTCAAGCTGCGTGAGCTCATCGCCACCGGCTCCGGTCAGCGCAAGACCCGTGCGCTCAAGCGCCTCAAGGTCGTCAACGCCTTCCTGACCACGGGGAACTCCCCGCAGGGCATGGTGCTCGACGCCGTCCCGGTGATTCCGCCGGACCTGCGCCCGATGGTTCAGCTCGACGGTGGCCGTTTCGCCACCTCGGACCTGAACGACCTCTACCGCCGGGTGATCAACCGCAACAACCGCCTCAAGCGGCTGCTCGACCTCGGTGCGCCCGAGATCATCGTCAACAACGAGAAGCGCATGCTGCAGGAGTCTGTGGACGCGCTCTTCGACAACGGCCGCCGTGGCCGCCCGGTCACCGGGCCCGGCAACCGCGCGCTGAAGTCGATCTCGGACATGCTCAAGGGCAAGCAGGGTCGTTTCCGTCAGAACCTGCTCGGTAAGCGCGTGGACTACTCGGGCCGTTCGGTCATCGTGGTCGGCCCGCAGCTCAAGCTCCACCAGTGTGGTCTGCCCAAGCAGATGGCGCTGGAGCTCTTCAAGCCCTTCGTGATGAAGCGCCTGGTGGATCTGCACCACGCGCAGAACATCAAGGCCGCCAAGCGCATGGTCGAGCGCTCCCGCCCCCAGGTGTGGGACGTGCTCGACGAGGTCATCCGCGAGCACCCGGTGCTGTTGAACCGTGCCCCCACGCTGCACCGCCTGGGCATCCAGGCCTTCGAGCCGCAGCTGGTCGAGGGCAAGGCGATCCAGTTGCACCCGCTCGTGTGTGGCGCCTTCAACGCCGACTTCGACGGCGACCAGATGGCCGTGCACCTTCCGCTGTCCGCGGAGGCGCAGGCCGAGGCCCGCATCCTGATGCTGTCCTCGAACAACATCCTCAAGCCCTCCGACGGCCGCCCGGTGACCATGCCCAGCCAGGACATGATCGTGGGCCTGCACCACCTGACGGTGGAGAAGGCCGACGCCAAGGGCGCGGGGCGCTTCTTCTCCTCGCCGGCTGAGGCGGAGATGGCCTACGACCTGAACGAGCTGGACATCAACGCTCCGATCCGCCTGCGGATCGAGGGTCTGGTGCCGCCGACCGGGTGGACCCCCGCCGAGGGCAAGGACGAGGACGACTCGATCATCCTCGAGACCACCCTGGGCCGGGCGATCTTCAACGAGGCGCTCCCGCACGACTACCCCTACATCAACCATGTGGCCGACAAGAAGGTCCTCGGCGCGATCGTCAACGATCTGGCCGAGCGCTACCCCAAGGTCGACGTCGGTGCCTCGCTGGATGCTCTGAAGGAGGCCGGCTACCGCTGGGCCACCTGGTCGGGGATGACCATCGCGATCTCCGACGTCGTCGCCCCGCCGTCGAAGACCGAGATCCTCTCGCGTTACGAGGATGAGGCCGCCAAGATCCAGGAGCAGTACGACCTGGGTCTGACCACGGACGACGAGCGACGTCAGGAGCTCATCGACCTGTGGACCCGTGCGACCAACGAGGTCGACGTCGCGATGCGGGAGAACTTCCCCGAGCACAACACGGTCAACCGGATGGTCTCCTCGGGTGCGCGAGGTAACTGGATGCAGGTGCGTCAGATCGCCGGTATGCGCGGTCTGGTCGCCGACCCCAAGGGTGAGATCGTGCCCCGCCCGATCACCTCGAACTACCGCGAGGGCCTGTCGGTGCTGGAGTACTTCATCGCCACCCACGGTGCTCGTAAGGGCCTGGCGGACACGGCGCTGCGCACCGCGGACTCCGGCTACCTCACCCGTCGTCTGGTGGACGTCTCCCAGGACGTCATCATCCGCGAGGAGGACTGCGGCACCCGCGCCGGCCTGACCATGCCGATCGCCGAGGAAGGCCCCGACGGCACGCTGCAGCGCGCTGAGACGGTCGAGACCAGCGTGTACTCGCGCACGCTCGCCCAGGACGTCTCCGACGCCGAGGGCACCGTGCTGGCACAGGCGGGCGAGGACGCCGGTGACGTGGTGATTGGCCGTCTGGTCGCCGCCGGGGTCACCGAGGTCAAGATCCGCTCCGTGCTGACCTGCCAGTCGGCGGTGGGTACCTGCGCGAAGTGCTACGGCCGCTCCCTGGCCACCGGCAAGCTCGTGGACATCGGTGAGGCCGTCGGCATCATCGCCGCGCAGTCCATCGGTGAGCCGGGCACGCAGCTGACCATGCGTACCTTCCACACCGGTGGTGCTGTCTCCACGGAGGACATCACTCAGGGTCTGCCCCGTGTGCAGGAGCTCTTCGAGGCCCGTACCCCCAAGGGTGAGGCACCGATCGCCGAGGCGACCGGACGCGTCACCATCGAGGACGCCGACCGCTCGCGGCGGATCATCATCACCCGCGATGACGGCCAGGAAGATGCCGTCTACCCGGTCACCAAGCGGTCGCGTCTGCTCGTCCAGGACGGCGAGCATGTGGCCGTGGGCACGCAGCTCATCGCCGGTGCGGTCGATCCCAAGAAGGTGCTGCGCATCCTCGGTGGCCGCGAGACGCAGAAGCACCTGGTGGACGAGGTCCAGAAGGTCTACCGCTCGCAGGGTGTGGACATCCACGACAAGCACATCGAGGTCATCGTCCGGCAGATGCTCCGCCGGGTCACGATCCTCGACTCCGGCGAATCGCGGCTGCTGCCCGGCCAGCTGGTCGAGCGCTCGCGCTTCGAGAAGGAGAACCGCCGTGTGGTCTCCGAAGGAGCAACGCCGGCGGCCGGTCGCTCCGAGCTCATGGGCATCACCAAGGCCTCATTGGCTACGGAGTCCTGGCTCTCGGCGGCTTCCTTCCAGGAGACCACCAAGGTGCTCACCGAGGCCGCGATGGAGGGCAAGCGTGACCCGCTGCTCGGCCTGAAGGAGAACGTCATCCTCGGTAAGCTGATCCCCGCCGGGACCGGCCTGCCGCGGTACCGCGACGTGGTCGTCGAGCCCACCGAGGAAGCCAAGCAGCACGCCTTCGCGCAGCTGGGCTACAGCGACATCGACTTCGCCCCGGCCGGCGGCCGCGACGATTCGATGCTGCTGGACTTCGACCTCGGGCAGAACAACTACGGCCTTGAGTTCCGCTGAGAACTCCAGGTAGTCCGGCGGGGCCGGTCCGGCACCATCTGGGTGCTGTGGCCGGCCCCGTCGGCCGTGCCGGGGGAGTGGCTCAGCTGCGCTGCGCTCCTCGCCAGGTGCGCAGGACCAATGGTGTCGCATGCCACGCGGATGCCGTTCTTCCATCCTTTGACGCGAGATTCCGCGGCAGAGTACTCTGGACGACGGTGCCCGGACGTCGGGCCCTCGTGTGTGCGCGTCGCACAGCCTCAATGGATCCGGTCAGGATCCTCCTGAGACCTCAAGACTGCGCCGAGATTCGGCCGGGCGACACGCCCGACACCGGGGGCGAAGAAACCGCGGTCTCGAACCTCGCGGCCGAGACCGGCCGGGCAGGAAAGCTCATCAGAATGCAAGCGTCAGAACCTGAGACGGAGTAGTAGTGCCCACGATCCAGCAGCTCGTCCGCAAGGGCCGCAGCGTCAAGCCGGGTGCGTCGAAGACGCCGGCCCTTAAGGGCAGCCCGCAGCGGCGCGGCGTCTGCACCCGCGTCTACACCACGACCCCGAAGAAGCCGAACTCGGCTCTGCGGAAGGTCGCGCGTGTCCGCCTGTCCTCCGGCATTGAGGTCACCGCCTACATCCCGGGTGTCGGCCATAACCTCCAGGAGCACTCCATTGTGCTCGTGCGTGGGGGTCGTGTGAAGGACCTTCCCGGTGTGCGCTACAAGATCGTGCGCGGAGCTCTGGACACCCAGGGCGTGCGCGGCCGCCAGCAGGCCCGTAGCCGCTACGGCGCCAAGAAGGAGAAGAAGTAATGCCTCGTAAAGGCCCCGTCAAGAAGCGGCCGCTGGTCAACGACCCGGTCTACGCCTCGCCGATGGTCACCCAGCTGGTGAACCGCGTGCTGCAGGACGGCAAGAAGTCCACCGCAGAGCGCATCGTCTACGGAGCGCTTGAGGGCGTGCGTGGCAAGACCGACCAGGATCCGGCCGTGGTGCTCAAGCGCGCGCTGGAGAACGTCCGCCCCTCCCTTGAGGTGCGTTCGCGTCGTGTCGGTGGCGCTACCTACCAGGTCCCCGTCGAGGTGCGCACCTCGCGTCAGACCACGCTGGCCCTGCGCTGGCTGGTCGACTACGCGCGTGCCCGTCGTGAGAAGACCATGACCGAGCGCCTCATGAACGAGATCCTTGACGCCTCCAACGGCCTGGGTGCCGCTGTGAAGCGCCGCGAGGACACGCACCGCATGGCCGAGGCCAACCGCGCCTTCGCCCACTACCGCTGGTGATCCTTCCGGCCTGACTCCGTGTCCGCCCCTGCGGCGGCCCGGACTTTCGCAACTGACGACGAGTGAAGAGAGCCTGACGTGGCACTTGACGTGCTGACCGACCTCACCAAGGTCCGCAACATCGGCATCATGGCGCACATCGATGCCGGTAAGACGACCACCACCGAGCGGATCCTGTTCTACACGGGCATCAACTACAAGATCGGCGAGACCCACGACGGTGCCTCGACGATGGACTGGATGGCCCAGGAGCAGGAGCGCGGCATCACGATCACGTCCGCCGCGACGACCTGTTACTGGAAAGACAACCAGATCAACATCATCGACACCCCCGGGCACGTCGACTTCACCGTTGAGGTGGAGCGCTCCCTGCGCGTGCTCGATGGTGCGGTGGCCGTCTTCGACGGTAAGGAAGGCGTCGAGCCCCAGTCCGAGACCGTCTGGCGTCAGGCCGACAAGTACGGCGTGCCCCGCATCTGCTTCGTCAACAAGATGGACAAGCTGGGCGCTGACTTCTACTTCACCGTCAAGACCATCGAGGACCGCCTCAAGGCCGTGCCGTTGGTCATGCAGCTGCCCATCGGCGCTGAGAACGAGTTCGAAGGCGTGGTCGACCTCGTCCGGATGAAGGCCCTGTACTGGCGTGGCGAGGTGGCCATCGGTGAGGACTACTCGCTCGAGGACATCCCGGCCGACCTCCAGGAGAAGGCTCAGGAGTACCGCCTCGCGCTGGTCGAGAAGATCGCCGAAGCGGACGAGGAGCTGCTCGAGAAGTACCTCGGTGGAGAAGAGCTGACCGAAGCCGAGATCAAGCGTGGCGTGCGGGCTCTGGCCGTCGCCGGCGAGGCCTACCCGGTCTTCTGTGGCTCGGCCTTCAAGAACAAGGGCGTCCAGCCCATGCTCGACGCGGTCATCGACTACCTCCCCTCCCCGCTGGACGTGCCCTCTGTCGAGGGCCACGCCGTCGGCGATGAGGAGAAGGTCGTGGAGCGTCACGCCAACGAGACCGACCCCTTCTCTGCGCTGGCTTTCAAGGTCGCCGTGCACCCCTTCTTCGGCAAGCTCACCTATGTGCGTGTCTACTCCGGCAAGGTGGCGCAGGGCGCTCAGATCATCAACTCGACCAAGGGCAAGAAGGAGCGTGTCGGGAAGCTCTTCCAGATGCACTCCAACAAGGAGAACCCGGTCGAGGAAGCCCACGCGGGTCACATCTACGCCTTCATCGGCCTCAAGGACACCACCACGGGTGACACGCTGTGCGACCCGAACGCGCCGGTCATCCTGGAGTCGATGTCCTTCCCCGAGCCGGTCATCCACGTGGCGATCGAGCCCAAGACCAAGGGCGACCAGGAGAAGCTGTCCACCGCGATCCAGAAGCTCGCCGAGGAGGATCCCACCTTCTCCGTGCGCCTGGACGACGAGACCGGCCAGACCGTCATCGGCGGTATGGGTGAGCTCCACCTCGACATCCTGGTCGACCGCATGAAGCGTGAGTTCAAGGTCGAGGCCAACGTCGGCGCCCCGATGGTCGCCTACCGCGAAACCATCCGCCGCGAGGCCGTGAAGGTGGACTACACGCACAAGAAGCAGACCGGTGGCTCCGGGCAGTTCGCGAAGGTGCAGGTCACTTTCGAGCCGCTCGACACCTCGGAAGGCGAGTTCTACGAGTTCGCCAACGAGGTCACCGGTGGCCGCATTCCACGCGAGTACATTCCCAGCGTGGATGCCGGCATTCAGGACGCACTCCAGAACGGTGTCCTCGCGGGCTACCCGATGGTGGGCGTCAAGGCCATTCTGCTCGACGGCGCCTACCACGACGTCGACTCTTCGGAGATGGCCTTCAAGATTGCCGGCTCGATGGTGGTCAAGGAAGGGATCCGCCGCGCGGATCCTGCCCTGCTCGAGCCGACGATGGACGTCGAGGTACGTACGCCTGAGGAGTACATGGGCGACGTCATCGGCGACATCAACTCCCGCCGTGGCATGATCCAGTCCATGGAGGACGCGAGCGGCGTGAAGGTCGTCCGCGCCCTGGTGCCGCTGTCGGAAATGTTCGGATACGTTGGTGACCTGCGGTCGAAGACCCAGGGTCGAGCGATGTACTCCATGCAGTTCCACAGCTATGCGGAGGTTCCTCGCGCCGTCGCCGAGGAGATCATCAAGAAGACCCGGGGCGAGTGAGTCCCACAGGTCGATCGCACGACACCCAGTAATCCGACCCCGTAGGATCACGACAGTCCCCGCAGGGCAAGACCCTGCGAGCTGAGAAACTACCCGAGTCCCAGGAGGACCCCAGTGGCGAAGGCCAAGTTCGAGCGGACCAAGCCGCACGTCAACATCGGCACCATCGGTCACGTCGACCACGGAAAGACGACGCTGACCGCCGCGATCTCCAAGGTGCTGGCGGAAAAGTACCCGGATCTGAACGAGTACACCCCGTTCGACCAGGTCGACAACGCTCCTGAGGAGCGCCAGCGCGGCATCACCATCAACGTCTCGCACGTTGAGTACCAGACGGAGAAGCGGCACTACGCGCACGTTGACGCGCCCGGTCACGCTGACTACATCAAGAACATGATCACCGGTGCCGCCCAGATGGACGGCGCGATCCTGGTGGTCGCTGCGACCGACGGCCCGATGGCCCAGACGCGCGAGCACGTGCTGCTCGCCCGCCAGGTGGGCGTGCCCTACCTGCTGGTCGCGCTGAACAAGTCCGACATGGTCGAGGACGAGGAAATCCTCGAGCTCGTCGAGATGGAGGTTCGCGAGCTGCTGTCCTCGCAGGACTTCCCCGGCGACGACGTTCCGGTCGTGCGCACTTCGGGCCTGAAGGCTCTCGAGGGCGACGAGAAGTGGACCGCCACCGTTGCCGAGCTCATGGACGCTGTGGACGAGAACGTCCCGGAGCCCAAGCGCGACATCGACAAGCCGTTCCTCATGCCGATCGAGGATGTCTTCACCATCACCGGCCGCGGCACCGTGGTCACCGGTCGTGTGGAGCGCGGTCAGCTCAAGGTCAACGCCGAGGTCGAGATCCTGGGTATCAAGGAGCACAAGCAGACCACCACGGTCACGGGCATCGAGATGTTCCGCAAGCTGCTCGACACCGCTGACGCGGGTGAGAACGTCGGCCTGCTGCTGCGTGGCACCAAGCGCGAGGACGTCGAGCGCGGTCAGGTCGTCGTGCAGCCGGGCTCGATCACCCCGCACACCAAGTTCGAGGGCCAGGTCTACATCCTCAACAAGGATGAGGGCGGCCGCCACAACCCGTTCTACTCGAACTACCGCCCGCAGTTCTACTTCCGCACCACCGACGTCACCGGCGTCATCGAGCTGCCCGAGGGCACCGAGATGGTCATGCCCGGAGACAACACCGAAATGACGGTCGAGCTGATCCAGCCGATCGCCATGGAGGAGGGCCTCGGCTTCGCCATCCGTGAGGGTGGACGCACCGTGGGTTCAGGCCGGGTCACCAAGATCCTCGCCTGATCTGACCTCTCGCTGACACAGCGCACGAAAGGCCCCTGGCAATCGCCAGGGGCCTTTCGTCGCTCCCGGACCTGCGGTCGCGTCGCATGCCGGGGCTTGCTAGCGTGCAGATGCGAGCGGATGACCTCGTCCGCGTGACTGAGGCCTCACCCAGGGATGAGCTACAGGGCTGGCCATATGCCTGCCGCTTCTGGCAGACTGGAGCGGTTGCCTGCGGTAGGGCTTGCTGAGCGAACTCACGCGTTCAGCGAACGTGCCGGCTGGCACCCGGCTGAGGAACGAGAGCACATCCGCTCATGATCCCGGCCTGCGACACTACGACCACCCCGTTATCGACTACCCGGCAGGCGTGTCATTCCAAGCGACACGCCCGAGCGCGGGGGTCGGACAAGGTAGCGGTACGAGAGAGGTAACACGACGCCATGGCGGGACAGAAGATCCGCATCCGGCTTAAGTCCTACGACCACGAGGTCATCGACAGCTCGGCGCGCAAGATCGTCGAGACGGTGAGCCGCGCTGGTGCGCAGGTCGTGGGGCCGGTGCCGCTGCCGACCGAAAAGAACGTCTTCACCGTGATTCGGTCGCCCCACAAGTACAAGGACAGCCGCGAGCACTTTGAGATGCGCACCCACAAGCGCCTCATCGACATCGTGGACCCGACGCCGAAGGCTGTCGACTCGCTGATGCGACTCGACCTGCCGGCCGACGTCAACATCGAGATCAAGCTCTGAGGATCGCCACCATGACCACGACTTCCCAGCGCGCCGTGAAGGCGCTGCTCGGTACCAAGCTCGGCATGACCCAGGTATGGGACGACGCCGGCCGCCTGGTCCCCGTGACCGTTGTCGAGGTGGGCACCAACGTCGTCGCTCAGGTGCGTTCCGCCGAGACCGACGGCTACAGCGCCGTCCAGCTCGCCGTTGGTCAGATCGACCCTCGCCGGGTCGGTCAGCCGCTCAAGGGCCACTTCGCCAAGGCCGAGGTCACCCCGCGCCGCCACCTCGTCGAGGTCCGCACCGCGGATGCCGCTGACTACGCAGCGGGCCAGGAGCTGACTGCTGAGGTCTTCGAGGCCGGCCAGCAGGTCGACATCGTCGGTACCACCAAGGGCAAGGGCACCGCCGGTGTGATGAAGCGCCACGGCTTCGCCGGCGTCGGCGCCTCGCACGGTGCGCACCGCAACCACCGCAAGCCTGGTTCCATCGGCGGCGCCTCCACCCCCGGCCGTGTCTTCAAGGGCATGCGGATGGCCGGACGGATGGGCCACGCCCGCCAGACCACCCAGAACCTGACGATCCACGCCGTCGACGCGGAGAAGGGTCTGCTCCTGGTCAAGGGCGCCGTCCCGGGCCCCAAGGGTGGACTCCTCGTCGTCAAGACCGCCGTGAAGGGGGCCTGAAGGACATGACGGAAAACACCGCGAAGTCCGTGGACGTCCTCGACGCCGCGGGGAAGAAGGCCGGCTCGGCCGAACTTCCCGCCGCGATCTTCGATGTCCAGACCAACATCCCGCTGATCCACCAGGTGGTTGTCGCCCAGCAGGCGGCAGCACGCCAGGGCACGCACGCCACCAAGACGCGCGGCAACGTGCGCGGTGGTGGGCGCAAGCCTTACCGCCAGAAGGGCACCGGTCGCGCCCGTCAGGGTTCGATCCGCGCACCGCAGTACGCCGGTGGTGGCATCGTCCACGGCCCGCAGCCGCGTGACTACAGCCAGCGCACCCCCAAGAAGATGAAGGCTGCCGCTCTGCGTGGCGCCCTCTCCGACCGGGCGCGTGCCGGCCGCGTGCACGTGGTCAGCGAACTGATCACCGGCGATGTGCCCCGCACCAAGGACGCGCTCGCCGCGCTGCGTCTTGTGGTGGCCGAGCGTACCGCCGTCGTGGTGGTCGAGCGCACCGATCGCGTCACCGAGCTCAGCCTGCGCAACGCCCCCGAGGTGCACGTGCTCTGGGCCGATCAGCTCAACACCTACGACGTGCTCGTTCACGACGACGTCGTGTTCACCTCCGGCGCACTGCAGGAGTTCCTGCAGGGCCGGACCAAGGCGGAGGAGGAGAAGTGAGCATCGAGGTCTCGAAAAACCCCCGCGACATCATCATCAAGCCGATCGTCTCCGAGAAGAGCTACACGCTCATCGACGAGGGTAAGTACACCTTCGAGGTGGACCCGCGCTCGAACAAGACGGAGATCAAGAACGCCGTGGAGAAGATCTTCGACGTGAAGGTCGCCGCGGTGAACACCGCCAACCGCATGGGCAAGTCCCGCCGCACCCGCTACGGCCTGGGTAAGCGGAAGGACACCAAGCGCGCGATCATCACGCTGCGTGAGGGCTCAATCGACATCTTCGGCGAGGTCGCCGGCTGAGGCCGGCGCCGATTCGATAAGGATCTGATCCATGGGAATCCGTAAGTACAAGCCGACGACGCCGGGCCGACGTGGCTCGTCCGTGGCCGACTTCGTGGAACTCACGCGCTCGGAGCCGGAGAAGTCGCTGCTTCGCCCGCTGAGCAAGACCGGCGGACGCAACGCCTCCGGCAAGATCACCACCCGGCACAAGGGTGGTGGCCACAAGCGTGCCTACCGCGTCATCGACTTCCGTCGTCACGACAAGGACGGCATTCCGGCCAAGGTCGCTCACATCGAGTACGACCCCAACCGGACCGCCCGTATCGCACTGCTGCACTACGCCGACGGCGAGAAGCGTTACATCCTCGCGCCGAACAAGCTCAAGCAGGGCGACCAGATCGAGAACGGCGCCGGCGCTGACATCAAGCCCGGCAACAACCTGCCGCTGCGCAACATCCCGGTCGGTACCGTGCTGCACGCGATCGAGCTTCGCCCCGGTGGCGGCGCCAAGATCGCCCGCTCCGCCGGCACCTCGGTGCAGCTGGTCGCTCGTGAGGGCAAGTACGCGCAGCTGCGCATGCCCTCGGGCGAGATCCGCAACGTCGACGTGCGCTGCCGCGCCTCGGTCGGCGAGGTGGGCAACGCCGAGCAGTCCAACATCAACTGGGGCAAGGCCGGCCGCATGCGCTGGAAGGGCAAGCGCCCGACCGTGCGTGGTGTCGTCATGAACCCGGTCGACCACCCCCACGGTGGCGGTGAGGGTAAGACCTCCGGTGGTCGCCACCCGGTGAGCCCCTGGGGTAAGCCCGAGGGCCGTACCCGACGTCCGAACAAGCCCAGCGACAAGCTCATCGTGCGTCGTCGCCGGACCGGCAAGAAGCGCTGAGGAGATTCGAAGCCATGCCGCGTAGCCTCAAGAAGGGCCCCTTCGTTGACGACCACCTGCAGAAGAAGGTGGACGTCCAGAACGAATCGGGCTCCAAGAACGTCATCAAGACCTGGTCACGTCGCTCGTTGATCACCCCCGACTTCCTGGGCCACACCTTTGCGGTCCACGACGGTCGCAAGCACGTCCCGGTGTTCGTCACCGAGTCGATGGTTGGTCACAAGCTCGGGGAGTTCGCCCCGACCCGCACCTTCCGTGGGCACGACAAGGACGACCGCAAGGCTCGCCGCCGCTGAGGCGCGCGCCCCGATCTAGGTAAGGCAGGAACATGGAAGCCAAGGCGCAGGCGCGATTTGTGCGCGTCACGCCCATGAAGGCACGCCGCATCGTGGACGTTGTCCGCGGTCGGCGAGTCGGGGACGCCGTGACCACGCTGCAGTTCGCTCCGCAGTCGGCCGCCGAGCCGGTACGCAAGGTCGTCGAGTCCGCGCTCGCCAATGCGCGGGTGAAGGCCGATCAGGCCGGCGAAGCCTTTGTGGAATCCGATCTCGTCGTGCTCGAGGCATATGTAGACGAAGGGCCGACTCTCAAGCGGTTCCGTCCACGTGCCCAGGGCCGGGCCAGTCGAATCAACAAGCGCACTAGCCACATCACCGTGGTCGTGGGCGAGTCCAACACCGGAGAGAAGAAGGGGAGGGCCCGCTGATGGGTCAGAAGGTCAACCCGACCGGGTTCCGACTCGGCATCACCACCGACCACCGCTCTCGCTGGTTCGCCGACTCCACCAAGGAGGGGCAGCGCTATCGCGACTACGTCCGCGAGGACGTCGCGATCCGCGCCCTGATGTCCGAGGGCCTCGAGCGCGCCGGCATTGCCAAGGTAGACATCGAGCGCACCCGCGATCGTGTCCGCGTGGATCTGCACACCGCCCGCCCGGGCATCGTGATCGGTCGGCGTGGTGCGGAGGCGGACCGTCTGCGTGGCCAGCTCGAGAAGCTGACCGGCAAGCAGGTCCAGCTCAACATCCTCGAGGTGAAGAACCCCGAGGCCGACGCGCAGCTCGTCGCCCAGGGCATCGCTGAACAGCTCGCTTCTCGTGTGTCCTTCCGTCGCGCGATGCGCAAGGGCATGCAGTCCGCGCAGCGGGCCGGCGCCAAGGGCATCCGCGTGCAGTGCGCCGGCCGCCTCGGTGGCGCCGAGATGTCGCGCTCGGAGTTCTACCGCGAGGGCCGCGTGCCCCTGCACACGCTGCGGGCGAACATTGACTACGGCTTCTTCGAGGCCAAGACCACCTTCGGTCGCATCGGCGTGAAGGTCTGGATCTACAAGGGCGATGTCACCGAGAAGGAATACGCCCGCGAGCAGGCTGAGGCCCCCGCCCGTGGTCGTGGCCCGCGTGGTCGTGGCCCCCGTCGCGACGGCGGCCCCGCTGAGCGCCCCCGCGGCCCGCGTCGAACCACTCCCGAGGGTTCAGCTCCCGCTGAGGCCCCGGCTACCACCGGAACGGAGGCCTGAGTCTCATGCTCATCCCCCGGCGGACCAAGCACCGCAAGCAGCACCGTCCCGCACGCCGTGGCGTGGCCAAGGGCGGCACCGAGATCAGCTTCGGTGACTTCGGCATCCAGGCTCTCGAGCCCGCCTACGTCACCAACCGGCAGATCGAGGCCGCGCGTATTGCCATGACGCGCCACATCAAGCGTGGCGGCAAGGTCTGGATCAACATCTTCCCGGACCGCCCCCTGACCAAGAAGCCCGCCGAAGTCCGTATGGGCTCCGGTAAGGGTTCCCCCGAGTGGTGGATCGCCAACGTCAAGCCCGGTCGTGTGCTCTTTGAGCTCGCCGGCGTCGACGAGTCCCTGGCACGTGAAGCCCTCTCTCGCGCGCAGCACAAGCTGCCGATGAAGACCCGTTTTGTGACCCGTGAAGGTGGTGAGGGCTGATGGCCATCGGGACCAAGGGCCTCATGCCGGCCGACCTGGACGCGATGGACGATTCCCGTCTCGCCCAGGAGCTGGAGAAGGCCAAGGCCGAGCTGTTCAACCTCCGTTTCTCGGCGGCCACCGGCCAGCTCGAGGACCACGGTCGGCTCAAGGCGGTCAAGCGCGACATCTCCCGCATCTACACCATCGTGCGCGAGCGCGAGCTCGGTATCCGCACCGCGCCGAGCACTGAGGAGTGAGGAACCAGTGAGCGAGAACGCCACTAGCGAGACCGTGACTGAGACCGGCACCGACGAGCGCAACGCCCGCAAGGTGCGTCGTGGCTACGTGGTCTCGGCCAAGATGGACAAGACCGTTGTCGTCGAGGTCGAAGACCGCGTGACCCACGCTCTGTACGGCAAGGTCATCCGCCGCACCACCAAGGTCAAGGCGCACGATGAGAACAACGAGGTCGGCGTTGGTGACCTCGTTCGCATCATGGAGACCCGACCGCTCTCGGCCACCAAGCGCAACCGCGTGGTCGAGGTCATCGAGAAGGCCAAGTAAGGCCTCCAGGCCCGCATATCCGTTCGGCCAGGCTCGGTCGGCACCAGATCGGCCGAGAACCGGCACGACGAAGGAGAACACCCAATGATCCAGCAGGAGTCGCGGCTCAAGGTCGCCGACAACACCGGTGCGAAGGAAATCCTGACCATCCGTGTGCTCGGTGGCTCTGGTCGGCGCTACGCCGGAATCGGCGACACGATTGTCGCCACCGTCAAGGACGCCATCCCTGGCGGCAACGTCAAGAAGGGCGATGTCGTCAAGGCTGTTGTCGTGCGCACCGCCAAGGAGCGCCGCCGTCCAGACGGTTCCTACATCAAGTTCGACGAGAACGCTGCCGTCATTCTCAAGAATGACGGCGACCCGCGCGGAACCCGCATCTTCGGCCCTGTCGGCCGCGAGCTGCGCGACAAGAAGTTCATGCGCATCGTCTCCCTGGCTCCGGAGGTGCTCTGAGAATGGCGAAGATCAAGAAGGGCGACCTCGTGGTCGTCGTCGCCGGCAAGGACAAGGGCAAGCAGGGACGTGTGCTCGAGGTCTTCAAGGACGCCGACCGCGTCATCGTTGAGGGCGTGCAGCGCATCACCAAGCACACCAAGGTGGGCCAGTCCTCCCGCGGTGCGCAGACCGGCGGCATCGAGACCGTCGAAGCCCCCATTCACGTCAGCAACGTGATGGTGGTCGACCCGGAGACCAAGAAGGGCACCCGGGTGGGCTACCGCACCGAGCAGGTCGAGCGCGACGGCCGGACCAGGAACATGCGGGTCCGCGTGGCGAAGCGCTCCGGTAAGGACATCTGATATGACCACCACCTCCACCGAGACGCAGATCCCGCGCCTCAAGCAGCGCTACCGCGAGGAGATCCTCCCGGCGCTGCGCGAGGAGTTTGACTTCTCCAATGTGCACCAGGTCCCCGGCCTGACCAAGATCGTGGTCAACATGGGTGTGGGAGACGCAGCGCGCGACTCCAAGCTCATCGAGGGCGCCGTGCGCGACCTGATGACGATCACCGGCCAGAAGCCGTCGGTGACCCGGGCCAAGAAGTCCATCGCCCAGTTCAAGCTCCGCGAGGGACAGCCCATCGGCGCGCACACCACCCTGCGTGGTGACCGCATGTGGGAGTTCTTGGACCGGTTGCTCTCCCTGGCGCTGCCCCGTATCCGTGACTTCCGCGGCCTGAGCCCGAAGCAGTTCGACGGCAACGGCAACTACACCTTCGGTCTCACCGAGCAGTCGATGTTCCATGAGATCGACCAGGACAAGATCGACCGGGTCCGCGGCATGGACATCACCGTGGTCACCACCGCGAGCAACGATGACGAGGGCCGCGCCCTGCTGCGCCGCCTGGGTTTCCCGTTCAAGGAGAACTGATGGCGAAGACCGCACTAGTCCAGAAGGCCAACCGCAAGCCCAAGTTTGCGGTGCGTGCCTACACCCGTTGCCAGCGTTGCGGACGCCCGCACTCTGTGTACCGCAAGTTCGGCCTGTGCCGTATCTGCCTGCGTGAGATGGCCCTTGCCGGCCAGCTCCCCGGCGTGACCAAGTCCAGCTGGTAACACCACTACGTCGAAGGTCCGTAGGGAAACCGCGACGAGGAAGGGCTGAGGCCCAATGACGATGACTGACCCCATCGCAGACATGCTCACGCGTCTGCGTAACGCCAACTCGGCGTACCACGAGACGGTTTCCATGCCGTACTCCAAGCTCAAGGCGAACATCGCCGACATCCTCAAGGCCGAGGGCTACATCGCCGGATCGTCCGTCGAGGACGCCGAGGTGGGCAAGACGCTGGTGCTGGAGCTGAAGTTCGGCCCCAGCCGGGAGCGCTCCCTCGCTGGAGTGCGCCGGGTGTCGAAGCCCGGTCTGCGCGTGTACGCCAAGTCCACGAACCTGCCCAAGGTCCTCGGCGGTCTCGGGGTGGCCATTCTGTCCACCTCCTCCGGCCTGCTGACCGACCGTGAGGCCAAGAGCAAGGGTGTAGGCGGAGAAGTTCTCGCCTACGTCTGGTGACGGAAGGAGGATCACACTATGTCCCGTATCGGCAAGCTCCCCGTCACTGTCCCCTCGGGCGTCGAGATCACTATCGACGGTCGCGAGGTCACGGTCAAGGGCCCCAAGGGCACCCTGTCCCACTCGGTTCCCGAGCCCATCGAGGTCGCCAAGAACGACGATGGCGCGATTGTGGTCAGCCGTCCCGACGACGAGCGTGAGTCGCGTGCCCTGCACGGCCTGACTCGCACCCTGATCGCCAACTGCGTCACCGGCGTGACCGAGGGTTACTCCAAGGGCCTCGAGATCGTCGGCACCGGCTACCGCGTCCAGGCCAAGGGCCAGGATCTCGAACTGGCGCTCGGCTTCTCGCACCCGGTCTCCGTCAAGGCGCCTGAGGGCATCACCTTCGCGGTCGAGGGCCCCACCAAGTTCTCCGTCTCCGGCATCGACAAGCAGCTCGTCGGTGAGACGGCGGCGAACATCCGCAAGATCCGCAAGCCTGAGCCTTATAAGGGCAAGGGCGTGCGCTACGCCGGCGAGCAGGTCCGCCGCAAGGTCGGAAAGGCTGGTAAGTAAGCGATGGCCGTCTCCATTAAGCGCCGTGGCAACAGCCAGGGCAAGCAGATCGCGCGCAAGCGTCGCCACATTCGGGTGCGCAAGCGCATCAACGGATCCGCCGAGCGTCCGCGCCTGGTGGTCACCCGCTCCTCGCGCCACATGGTGGCCCAGCTCGTCGATGACGATGCTGGCCGCACGCTCGTCTCCGCCTCGACCCTCGAGGCCGACCTGCGCAGCGCCGAGGGCGACAAGACCGACAAGGCCCGCAAGGTGGGCGAACTCGTCGCCGAGCGCGCCAAGAGCGCCGGTATCGAGGCCGCCGTTTTCGACCGCGGCGGCAACAAGTACCACGGACGGGTCGCTGCTGTGGCAGAAGGCGCCCGCGAGGGCGGTCTGACCCTGTGACACGACACGTACGAGAGCAGAGGAACATCTGATGGCTGCACCGCAGCGAGGCAGGAGCGGGGAAGCCCCCAGCTCCGGCGACAATCGCGAGCGCCGCGAGGGCGGCCGCCAGGGTCGTCGCGACCAGGGCCGCCGCGGCGATGACCGCAACCAGTACATTGAGCGCGTCGTCACGATCAACCGCGTGTCCAAGGTTGTTCAGGGTGGCCGGCGCTTCTCCTTCACCGCGCTGGTCGTCGTGGGCGACGGCGCGGGAACCGTGGGCGTTGGCTACGGCAAGGCCAAGGAGGTGCCCGCGGCGATCGCCAAGGGCGTGGAGTCCGCGAAGAAGAACTTCTTCAAGGTGCCCCTCATTGCCCGCACCATTCCGCACATCGTGCAGGGTGAAGAGGCGGCCGGCGTGGTCTTCCTGCGCCCGGCATCTCCGGGTACCGGTGTGATCGCCGGCGGTCCGGTGCGCGCCGTACTGGAGTGCGCCGGTATCCACGACATCCTCAGCAAGTCGCTGGGATCGTCGAACGCGATCAACATCGTGCACGCCACGGTGGCCGCACTGAAGATGCTTGAGCCGCCCGAGGCCGTGGCCGCACGTCGTGGCCTGCCCCTGGAGCACGTGACGCCGGCTTCGCTGTTGCGCCAGCGCGCCGAGGGCGAAGCCAAGGAGCGCGAGAACACTGAGAACGAGGCCGGTCAGGCTGTCGGGACGGGTGCGTGATGGCTCAGTACAAGGTGACCCAGGTCAAGTCCACCATCGGTGGCAAGAAGAACCAGCGCGAGACGCTGCGTAGCTTGGGACTCAAGCGCATCGGCCAGTCCGTCGTGCGTGAGGACCGCCCGGAGTTGCGCGGCCAGATCATGACGGTTGCGCACCTCGTGACCGTCGAGGAGGTCGACAATGGCTGACTCCACCGAGAAGAAGGAGGAAGTGGGCCCCGCACTGCGGGTCCACCACCTCCGCCCGGCGCCCGGCGCCAAGAAGGCCAAGATCCGCGTGGGTCGTGGTGAAGGCGGTAAGCGCGGCAAGACTGCTGGTCGCGGCACCAAGGGCACCAAGGCACGTGGACAGGTTCCCGCAGCTTTCGAAGGTGGGCAGATGCCGCTGCACATGCGGCTGCCCAAGCTTCGTGGCTTCAAGAATCCGTTCCGCACCGAGTACCAGGTGGTCAACCTGGACAAGCTCGGCGCCCTGTTCCCCGAGGGCGGCACCGTCACCCGCGCGGACCTCGCCACCAAGGGAGCGGTGCGCTCCGGTGAGCCCGTGAAGGTGCTGGGCTCCGGCGAGATCGACGTCAAGCTTGACGTCACGGTGGACGCCTGGTCGGCGTCCGCCAAGCAGAAGATCGAGGCCGCCGGCGGATCCATCTCCGCCGTCGAGGCCTGAGTACAGGCACCACTCAGCACGCGGACGTCGGAGGCTCAGCCGCCGGCGTCCGCGTTGTTGTCTCTCCGCGACGTTGCGTTATACCCGGTACTGAACCGGCCAGGTGCTCCTATCGCGTAGGCTGACCGGCGGCTCTCCTATGGCCGCACGATCTATCGATTTGCAGGAGGAAGTGTGCTCGGCGCATTCGTCCAGGCGTTCCGCACGCCTGACCTGCGGCGCAAGCTGCTCTTTACGCTGGGCATCATGGCCCTGTTCCGGCTGGGGACCTACATTCCCGCTCCGGGGGTCTCCGCCGCGAACATCCGGGCGCGCACCGACTCCACGCCGGATCTGCTCGGCGTCGTCGACCTCTTCTCCGGTGGCGCGCTGCTGCAGCTGAGCATCTTCGCACTCGGGGTCATGCCCTACATCACCGCCAGCATCATCATGCAGCTCATGCGCGTGGTCATCCCGCGCCTGGCCGAGCTGCACAAGGAAGGACAGTCGGGGACTGCCAAGATCACGCAGTACACCCGCTACCTGACCCTGGGCCTCGCACTGCTGCAGGCCTCGGTCTTTGTCACGGTGGCCAACACCCAGCTCTTCCCGGGTAGCCCCGCAGTCATCCCCGATGACAGCTGGTACATCATGGCTATGGCGATTCTGTCCATGACCGCCGGAACCGCTCTGGTGATGTGGATGGGCGAGATGATCACCGAGCGCGGTGTCGGCAACGGCATGTCGCTGATGATCTTCACCTCGATCGCAGCATCGTTCCCGCCGGCCTTCGGCACCATTCTTGAGTCCGATGGGGGAGTGGGCCGCTTCGCTGCGGTGATCGGCCTGATCCTGCTCATCACGCTGCTCATCGTGTTCGTAGAGCAGTCCCAGCGCCGCATCCCGGTGCAGTACGCCAAGCGTATGGTGGGGCGCCGGATGTACGGCGGTTCCTCCACCTACATTCCGATCAAGATCAACATGGCGAACGTGATCCCGGTGATCTTCGCGTCCTCACTGCTGATGCTCCCGAACCTGGCAGCTCAGTTCGGAGATGCGGAGGAGCCCTGGGTCCAATGGCTCAGCTCGAACTTCGCCTCGCCGGATGACCCGCTGTATCTGGCGCTGTTCGCGTTCCTGATTCTCTTCTTCACGTTCTTCTACGTCTCGATCACCTTCAATCCCGATGACGTCGCCGACAACATGAAGCGTTACGGCGGATTCATCCCGGGCATTCGCGCCGGCCGGCCCACGGCGGATTACCTGCAGTTCGTCAGTAGCCGGATCACCACCGTGGGTGCGATCTACCTGACCCTGGTGGCGCTGATCCCGACCGTGGTCTTCGCCCAGATGGGCATCGATCAGGGGATGATGGTCTTCGGCGGCACCTCGGTGCTGATCGTCGTGGGCGTCGGTCTGCAGACCGTCAAGGAGATCGACTCCCAGCTCCAGCAGCGTCACTACGAAGGATTCCTCGGATGAGCGCACGCTTGATCATCATGGGCCCCCAGGGGGCGGGTAAGGGCACCCAGGCGGCCCGCCTGGCCGACCGCCTCGGTGTCCCCACCATCTCCACCGGCGACATGTTCCGGTCGCACCTCGCCGAACGTTCCGAGCTCGGCCAGCGCGCACAGCGCTACATGGATGCCGGTGAGCTGGTACCCGACGAGATCACCGATGCCATGGTGCGCGAGCGTCTGGCGCAGCCGGACGCCGCGGAGGGTTTCATCCTCGACGGCTACCCGCGCAACGCCGCTCAGGCGCAGGTGCTCGAGAGCATCCTCGCGGAGTCCGGCATCGCCCTGAATGCGGCGATCGAACTCACCGCGGACACCGATGAGGTCGTCGAGCGCCTGCTCAAGCGGGCCGAGGAACAAGGCCGTGCCGATGACACCGAGCCGGTGATCCGCCGTCGCCTGGCCGTCTACGCCGAGCAGACCGCGCCCCTGGCCGCTCTCTACGCCGAGAAGGACCTGCTCGTCCAGGTCGACGGCGTCGGGGAGATGGATGAGGTCACCGAGCGACTGCTCGCCGCGCTCGAGCCCAAGCTCTGAGCCGAGCGACACCCCGCTGCGCCGTCTCGGCGGCGCATGCTGAGCTGGAGCAACCATGATCCTCGGACGCGAACGACTCGAACTGCAGGGCCCGGCGCAGTTGCGCCTGATGCACCGGGCCGGCGGCGTGGTCGCCGACATGCACACCGCCCTGCGGGAGGCCATCGGCCCCGGTGTGCGGACCTCCGAACTCGACCAGATGGCCCGTGGGGTGCTGGAGGAGGCTGGGGCGACGTCGAACTTCCTCGGCTACCACGGCTTCCCGGCCACCATCTGCGTCTCGGTCAACGAAGAGATCGTGCACGGCATCCCCGGCGATCGGGTACTCGAGCCGGGCGACTTGGTCTCCGTCGATTGCGGGGCCGTCGTCGAGGGCCGCCATGGCGATGCCGCCTTCTCCGTGCTGGTCGAGGGCGGCGATGACGCGCAGCGCGCCCAGGACCAGTTGCTGATCGACGCCACCGAGGCGGCCCTGTGGGCAGGCATCGCCGCCTTCGCCACCGCTGACCGGGTGGGGGAGATCGGCTTCGCCATCGAGCATCTGCTGGCGGAGCGTGAGGAAGACCCCCACCACCCCAGCTTCGGCATCGTGCGTGAGTACACCGGGCACGGGATCGGCTCCGCCATGCACCTGCCCCCGGACGTGGTGAACTTCGCCAGCCGAGATCGCACGCCCCGTGTGCGCCCAGGCCTGTGCCTGGCCATCGAGCCGATGCTGACCGCCGGTACCGAGGACACCGCGGTGCTCGGCGACGACTGGACGGTGGTCACCGCTGACGGTTCGCGTGCAGCGCACGTGGAGCACTCTGTGGCGCGCCATGACGGCGGCATCTGGGTGTTGACGGCCCATGACGGTGGTGCGGCAGGCTTGGCCGCATACGGCATTGCGCCCGTCCCGGTGGTCTAGCGGCCCGGTGACGGCCATCACCGGAGCATCGGCTTTCGCGCAGCGCCGGTGTGGCCTAAGCTAGACCGTTGGATCGGAACCGACTACTGAGCGGGAGTAATGGCGAAGAAGGACGGCGTCATCGAGATCGAAGGCACCGTGACCGAGGCTCTGCCGAACGCGATGTTCCGCGTGGAGCTGACCAATGGTCACCAGGTGCTTGCCCACATCTCGGGCAAGATGCGACAGCACTACATCCGGATCCTCCCCGAGGACCGTGTGGTGGTGGAGCTGAGCCCCTACGACCTCACTCGCGGTCGGATCGTCTACCGCTACAAGTAATCCCGCCGGGCAGGCCACGAACCTGTTCGGCACCACGAGCGCACACAGCGAGACGCCGCCGCCCGCTAGGGCTACGCGGCGGCGGAGGAATCATGAAGGTCAAGCCGAGCGTCAAGAAGATCTGCGACAACTGCAAGGTGATCCGCCGTCACGGTCGCGTGATGGTGATCTGCTCGAACCTGCGCCACAAGCAGCGCCAGGGCTGAGCTCAGTTCCGTACTGATCTCGCACAACTGAACCGGCCGGCCCTCGGGCCGGCCACTCGTACCGCCAGCGGTACCTCATGAACCTGAGGTGCCGCCACCCCCGGATCGAAGGCCGGGGCCCGCATGAGCGGGAGGACGGTGCGGAGGACCTTCGACCCATCCACAGGAGTGAACGTGGCACGTATTTCCGGAGTCGACATCCCGCGCGAGAAGCGCTTGGAGATCGCACTCACGTACATCTATGGCGTCGGCAGCACGCGCGCCAAGGAGGCCCTCGCGGCCACCGGCGTGGACCCGAACACCCGCGTCAAGGACGCCGCCGAGGAAGACCTCGTCAAGCTGCGCGACTACATCGACACCAACCTGCGCGTCGAGGGTGACCTGCGCCGCGAGGTCGCCGCCGACATCCGCCGCAAGGTCGAGATCGGTAGCTATCAGGGCCTGCGCCACCGTCGCGGCCTCCCGGTGCACGGACAGCGCACCAAGACCAACGCGCGTACCCGCAAGGGCCCCAAGCGCACCGTGGCCGGCAAGAAGAAGGCCACCAAGTAATAGCAGCCGGCGCGCGGCACCATGCCGCGCACGGTCCGACGACCTAGGAGTACACGGCAATGCCCCCCAAGACTCGCGCCGCTTCAGCGGCTCGCCGCCCCCGCCGCAAGGAACGCAAGAACGTTTCGCACGGCCACGCCTACATCAAGTCGACCTTCAACAACACCATCATCTCGATCACCGACCCCTCGGGTGCGGTGCTCTCCTGGGCCTCCTCCGGCCAGGTGGGTTTCAAGGGTTCGCGGAAGTCCACGCCCTTTGCTGCCCAGCTCGCTGCCGAGGCTGCGGCACGCCGCGCTCAGGAGCACGGGATGAAGAAGGTCGAGGTCTTCGTCAAGGGTCCCGGCTCCGGCCGCGAGACCGCGATCCGCTCCCTTCAGGCCGCCGGCCTCGAGGTCGGTTCGATCCAGGACGTCACGCCCCAGGCCCACAACGGCTGCCGTCCCCCGAAGCGCCGCCGCGTCTGACGGCTCTGGTGCTGCGCGAGGGCCCGTCCCCGCGCAGCACCACTTCCTCGCCGGCCGCATGGCGCGGCGAGGGCTCTATCCCGATCACGGCTGTCATATAGCGGGCAGCCGACGGAAAGGACACCGCACGTGCTTATCGCTCAGCGCCCCGCCCTGACTGAAGAGGTCATCTCCGATGCGCGCTCCCGGTTCACTCTTGAACCGCTGGAGCCCGGCTTCGGTTACACCCTCGGTAACTCCCTGCGCCGCACCCTGCTTTCCTCCATCCCCGGTGCTGCCGTCACCTCCATCCGCATCGACGGAGTGCTCCACGAGTTCTCCACCATCGAGGGCGTGAAGGAAGACGTCACCGAGCTCATCCTGAACATCAAGAACATCGTCGTCTCCTCGGAGAACGACGAGCCCGTCGTGATGTACCTGCGCAAGCAGGGCCCCGGCACCGTCACCGCTGCGGACATCGCGCCCCCCACCGGTGTCGAGCTGCACAACCCCGACCTGCACCTGGCCACTCTGAACGACAAGGGCAAGCTCGAGGTCGAGCTGACCGTCGAGCGCGGCCGTGGCTACGTGTCGGCTGTGCAGAACAAGTCCGAGGACGCCGAGATCGGACGCATCCCGGTCGACTCGATCTACTCCCCGGTGCTGAAGGTGAGCTACAAGGTCGAGGCCACTCGTGTGGAGCAGCGCACCGACTTCGACAAGCTCATCGTCGACGTCGAGACCAAGTCCGCCATCAGCCCGCGCGACGCGCTGGCTTCTGCCGGCAAGACCCTCGTGGAGCTCTTCGGCCTGGCCCGTGAGCTCAACGTCGAGGCAGAGGGTATCGAGATCGGCCCCTCGCCCACCGACGCCGCGCTTGCGCAGGATCTCGCACTGCCCATCGAGGAGCTGGGGCTGCTCTCGCGCTCGTACAACTGCCTCAAGCGTGAAGGCATTCACTCCGTGGGTGAGCTCACCGCTCGTTCCGAGGCCGACCTGCTGGACATCCGCAACTTCGGTGCGAAGTCCATCGGTGAGATCAAGGAGAAGCTCGCCGGTATCGGTCTGAGCCTCAAGGACAGCCCGGCCGACTTCGACCTCAGCGCCGCCGCCGGCGAGGAGATCGACGATGAGGCCTACGGCGACATTCAGTTCAGCGACGACCGCGGCTGACCCGCAGCTTCGTCAGAGATATCAGGAGAGATCATGCCCACCCCCGCTAAGGGCCCCCGTCTGGGCGGCAGCCCGGCGCACGAGCGCCTGATGCTGGCCAACCTGGCCACGTCACTGTTCGAGCACAAGCAGATCACCACCACCGAGCACCGCGCCAAGCGTCTGCAGCCTGTGGCGGAGAAGCTGATCACCCAGGCGAAGCGCGGCGACCTCGCCGCACGCCGCAAGGTGCTCAGGTCCATCCGCAGCAAGGACGTCGTCGCCGAGCTCTTCGAAGAGACTGCGCCGAAGTTCGCTGAGCGCAACGGTGGATACACCCGCATCACCAAGGTTGCTCCCCGTAAGGGCGACAACGCCCCCATGGCCGTCATCGAGCTGGTGCTCGAGCCGGTGAGCCCCAAGCAGGCCACCGTGCGCGAGGCAGAGAAGGCCACCGAGCGCGCCGCTGAGCCGGAGGAGACCACGGTCGAGGAGACCACGGAGGACGCCGCAGCTCCCGGTGACCAGGGCTCCGAGACCGAGTCGGTCGAGGCGTCCGAGACGGTCGAGGCGCAGCAGGACGCTGCCGCCGAGTCCGCGGCTGCGGCCGATGACCGAGCGGAAGAGGCTCAGGCCGACAAGGCCTGATCTATCGCCGCCGAGTACCACAGCGTCGCCAGCGGGAATCCCCCCCCGCATCGCACAGGCCCGTGCCGTCACACGACGGTGCGGGCCTGTGGCGTGTCCGGGGGCGGGGCGCGCGGGGGAGCGGGGCGGCAGTGCTGCCGTCGTCACTCGGGGCGACCAGGGGCCCGGCGATCGATCTCCCTTTCGATGCCATCCAGCAGCATCGTGAGGCCGAACTCGAAGGTCTCCTCCCAGCCGGCGTCGTAGCTGTCTTCGTCCATGGCGGCCATGGCGGGATAGTCGCCCGAGGCCATGGCTCGCTCGAGGTGGGGGAGCTGAGCTTCCCAGAACTTCTGGTCGGAGACTCCGGACGCACCCACCGCGGCCTCGTACTGGATCTCCTGGCGTACAGTTCCCACCACGTAGCCGTCGATGATCGAGACCAGCATCATCTTTTCCCGGTCGCTCATCTCCAGGTTCTGCAGACCTGCCACGACCAACTCCATGGAGGAGACGCTCCCAGGCCCCAGCACCGGCCGGATCCAGTTGATCTGCATGACCCAGGGGTGGCGCAGGTAGAGCGCGCGGGACTCGCGCGCCTCAATCTCCAGCACCTCGCGCCAATGGCGGCCAGCGTTGCTCAGCTTGGCCTCGGAGGGGGCGGTGACGCGGTCCAGCATCAGGTCGTGAAGCACGCTCTTGTCGGGTACGTAGCGGTAGAGCGACATGGTCCCCACACCGAGCTCACGTGCGAGGCGACGCATCGAGACCGCCTCCAATCCTTCGGTGCTCGCCAAGTCGATGGCCTGCTCAGCGATCTGATCGAGGGTCAGAGTCCGGCGTGGCCCGCGGCGCGTGTCAGGGAGTCCACGCCAGAGCAGTTCGAGGCTCTGGTCGAGAAAGGGCAACCCGCTCTCGGATTCCGGTGTCCCCTGAGTTTCGGGTGGTTCCTGTGGCATCTCCACCAGCCTACTTGCCTATTGCGTACGGCGTGCGCTAGGTTGCTGCGTGCAGCGTACTCAGTATAGGAGGAGCCCGTGGCAGCACTTGAGCTCGCGGTCGAAGCGAGCAGCCTGACCAAGCAGTACAAAGACACCCTCGCCCTGAATGGCGTCGACCTCTCCGTGCCCCGGGGCAGCGTGCACGGGCTGCTCGGACCGAATGGGGCCGGGAAGACCACTGCCGTCCGGATCCTGACCACCCTGACTCGTCCCGACGGTGGCACCGCGCGGGTCGCCGGGTACGACGTCGTCACCCAAGCCCGCCAGGTCCGCCGCACCATCGGGCTGACGGGGCAACAGACGGCCGTGGACGACCTGCTCTCAGCGCGGCAGAATCTCACGATGTTCGGCCGGCTCTTCCGGCTCGACAAGGCCACCGCCCGCCGCCGGGCCGACGAGCTCCTGGAGATCTTCAGCCTCAGCGATGCGGCCGACCGCACACCGAAGAAGTTCTCCGGTGGGATGCGGCGCCGCCTCGATCTGGCAGCCAGCATGATCCTCGCCCCCCAGGTGCTCTTCCTCGATGAGCCCACCACGGGCCTGGATCCGGCCGGCCGCCGCGAGGTTTGGCAGACGGTTCGTGATCTCGCCGCGCAGGGCACCACGGTGCTGCTCACCACTCATTACCTGGACGAGGCCGATCAGCTGTGCGATCGGATCAGCGTGATCAATCACGGCAAGAACTTCATCGAGGACACCCCCAGCGGGCTGAAGCGAAGGATCGGTGATGAGCGTTTGGAGGTCACGGTCGCCGACGCACAGAGCCTGACGGAGGTATCCGACCTCGTCCGCCGGGTGACCGGTGCCGCGGCGAGCGTCGACGAGCCGGCGGCAACTGTCACCGCCCCCGTGCCCGACGGCGTCGCAGCGCTGACCTCGGTGGCCGCCGAGCTCCGCACGCGAGATCTGGTGGTGGCCGACATCGGTTTGCGCCGACCCACGCTCGACGAGGCCTTCCTGCACCTGACCAGCGATACGGAGGTTGCCCGATGACCGCCACAACCAGCTCCGCGCTCGAGGGGATTGCGGACACACCTGGCTCCCGCATGATCTGGGCGCTGCGAGACTGCCGCACGATCGTGCTGCAGGAGTTCACACACATTTATCGCCAACCGGGCACCTTTGCCTGGCAGCTCGGCATGCCGGTGGTGATGGTGCTGATGTTCGTCTACGTTTTCGGCTCGGCCATGGACGTCACCGGTCAGGGCGCCGGTGAGGGCTACGTCGACTACGCCATGCCCGGCATGTTCGCCATGACGATGGCCTTCGGCTTCATGAACACCGCCTTCGAGGTGGTGTTGAAGAAGGAGAAAGGCTTCATGGACCGCTTCCGTTCCATGCCGATGGCCTCCTCGGCGGTGGTCACCGGCCGTGGCGTGGCCGATGTGATCCACGCGGCCGTCGACCTGGCGATCATCGCCGGGCTCGCCCTGGCCATCGGCTGGAGATCCGGCGGTGGCCTCATGGAGACCCTGGCCGCCTTCGGCTTGTTGCTGTGGCTGCGCCTCGCGCTGATTTTCGTCGGCATCTACCTCGGGCTGCTGATCAGGACCACGGAGGTGGCCGGTTCGCTCTTCGCCGTGGCCTTCCCGCTGGGCTTCATCTCCTCGGTGTTCGCCCCGCCGGAAATGATGCCGGGGTGGCTCGGTGCCGTGGCGGCCTGGAACCCGGTCTCCTCCACTGCCAATGCGATCCGCGAACTCTTCGCCACTCCCGGTGCCGGCCTGGGCGAGCCCAGCTACTGGATTGATGGTCACCCCATCGCCGGCGCACTCATCTGGCCACTGGTGATCATGGCAGTCTTCGTGCCGCTGGCAGTCCGGCAGTTCCAGAACCTCAGCCGTTGACCCCTGCCTGGCGGCACCACGACTGCCCTCTAGGTGTACCCGGTCATCACGTTGGTGACAGGCGGCTGATCGGGGGCTTGCCTCCGAGTGAGCTATGGCGGCGTTCAGTGTTGTAGTGCTCGAGCCAGGGTGCAAGGGCGGCGGATCGGGAGGTGCTGGTGGTGAAGTTCTGCCGGTAGGCCCACTCGGTGGCGAGGGTGCGGTTGAGTCGTTCTACCTTCCCGTTCTGCCAGGGGCAGTGAGGCTTGATGAACTTCTGCGTGGCTCCTAGCTCGGCGCAGGCCTGCTTGACGTCGTTGGAGTGCCGGTAGGCGAACGCGTTGTCCGTCATGACGCGCTCGATCCTGGTGATGCCCTTTGCGGCGAAGTAGGCCGCAGCCCGTCTGAGGAATCCGGCGCAGGTGGCGCCCTTCTCGTCGGGCAGGATCTCGCAGTAGGCCAGCCGGGAGTGATCGTCCACCAGTGAGTGGACGTAGTCGTAGCCGATCTTGCCGCGTCTCATCTTCGCCGCCTGGGTCGCGGCGCGGCCGTTGGCGCGCCAGCCGCCGCCGTCGGGGATCCTGCCGAGCTTCTTGACGTCCATGTGGACCAGCTCGCCGGGGCGCTGGCGCTCGTAGCGGGTTGCGGTGTGTTTCGAGGAGCGGATCACCTCGCCGGTCATGGGGTCGCACTCACGCAGGTAGGGCACGCGGTGGCGGCGCAGGATGCGTGACACCGTCCGTGGCGCGACGCCGACTTTGGGGCTCAGCACGTCAGGGCCCTGGCGATGCTCGGCCCGAGCGGTGAGCACCGTCTGCTCGACCTCTTGCGGCGTCTTGGTCGGCATCGTGTGCGGCCGCGAGGAGCGGGTCTGAAGCCCTGGCTCGCCCTCGGTGGCGTACCGGTCGATCCAGGTCTTGACGCATTTGCGTGAGACGCCCATGGCGGCGGCGATGTGGGCTTGCTTCCAGCCGGCCTGGTAGCGCTGGACGATCAGCAGGCGGCCGTGGACGGTGAGACGGGCACTACGGTGGGACACGAGAACCTCTGGGTTGGAGTGGGCCTTCGACAAGCCACATCCCACCCGGAGGTTCTCCATCGTTCAAACCACCACGCTGCTACCAACCTCATGACCGGGTACACCTAGACTGCGGGGGTGCGCCCAGCGGTCGTTCTCGTTCACGGAATCCGGATCTCTGCGACGCAGTGGGCGCCCCAGCGTGAGGTCTTGCGCCGGGCGGGCATTCCGCACCGTGCGCCGGACCTTCCCGGCCACGGCAGAAGGCGCGGGGAGCCCTTCACGATCGCCGCTGCCCGCCAGGCCATCGAGGACGCCGTGTCCGCATTGCGCGCAGAACACCCGGGTGCGCCCATCGCCGTCGTCGGGATGTCGATGGGCGGCTACCTCACCCTGAACTGGGCCGCCTGGACCGAGTATCCACCCGCTGCGGTGCTGGCGGCCGGGTGCGGTACGCAACCTCAGGGCTCCGGCCTCGAGCTCTACCGCAGGGTCGCACGCGTCCTGTCCCGGCGGCGCAGCGGCGGTGAGGCCGTCTCGAATGCCATGGCGAGGGTGTTCCTCCCGAGATCCGGTCAGGAGGCACTTCTCCAGGGCGGTGTGGCGGTGGAGGTGATGGAGCCGGCGCTCGAGCAGATGGGCACCGTGGACACTCACGCCGACGTCGCGAGCATCGACGTGCCCATCTGGTTCGTGAACGGCCGCTGGGACCACTTCCGGATCCACGAGCGCCGCTTCCTCCTCGCCGCGCACGACGGGCATCTCGTCATCGTGCCGGGCGCTCACCACCTGGTCTCGCTGGTGCGACCGGTGGCCTTCAGCCGGATCATGCTGCGCTTCCTCGACGAGGTCGAGCGCCAGGATGCGTCTGGCGGCCGGGGATCTTGAGACGTCGGCCGCCCCGTGCGCGCCGGGAGACCGAGGCGAAGCCCCCAGCTCAGGCGAGCCGGCGCACGTACCTCCGGCAGACGTAGACCCTCCGGTAGCGACGCCGGAGCTCGGCTTCCTGATCCAGGTTGGCGTGGGCGAAGGCCCGCACGGGAGCGCTGAGGCCCGCCGGTGAGGTGAAGCCCGCGGAATCGTCGTCGTGCTCCTTGTGCACGTGCAGATAGTGCTGCTCCGCCGTGAACCCCTGCGTCGCGTACCACCGGTTGCTCGCGACGTCCTCGCGGGTCCAGGCATCGATGGCGGTGACCTGGTGCGCCTCGAGGTGACCGAGGGCGCGGGCAAGCAGTGCGGTGGCGATGCCACGGCCGTGATGGTCGGGATGGACCGCGACCGTGTCGATCGTGGCCAACTCGCCCTCGATCTCGACGTCGAGAATCCCGAGCACCTCACCGGCGCGCACCGCCACCAGCGCGATGGCCGGCTCAACCAGGTCCTGCCGGCTCGGGCGGACGTCGTCGTAGTACTGGGTGCCGAGGAAGGCCAGCGCCCGGCACCGCAGCCAGCTCGGCTCATCCTCGGTGGTGTAGGTGCGCAGCGTGACCTCGGGGATGCTCATCGCTGCAGCTTCGCCGGTGCGTGCGCAGTGCGACAAGACTTTTTCGGCCGGCGTTACTCCCGCAGATCCCAGGCGCGCACGCCACCGGTGATGCCGGCTGAGTTGGGCACCACGACGACGTCATCTCCGAGGCGCTGGAGCACCTGGTCTCGCTGGTGCGACCGGTGGCCTTCGGCCGGATCATGCTGCGCTTCCTGGACGAGGTTGAGCGCCTGGCGCCCCCGCGCGCCGCGGCGTCCTGACACGCCGGCAAGTCCGTGCGCTCTGCTGGTCGGCGAGACCTGACAATGCATGAGGAGGGTAAGGTGATGGCCACGTCATGGCCGACGTGGAGGCCACTCACACAGGCTTCTCCAGGCCACGTACGAGATGCGACGCTCCGTTGATCTCCGGAGAGCACCGATGACCTCCAGGTCCGAACCCCTCGTTATGCCCCCCGCTGTGCCCGTGACCTCAGTGCGCGCTGGTCGGCGTCAGATAGAGGATCTCCTCCATCCGTTGCTCGAAGAAGGTGGCCCGCCTCGAGCCGTTGTGCTTCTGGCCGAACCGGGCCATGGCGCACGGAGCATAGCGACTGTGCGCGTACCCGCTGTACTCCCGGGCGCCCGCCTGGTGAGGGGGGCCTGGCATCCGAGCGCTGCAGTCCAGGTGGCTGGCGGACCCGAGGATCTGCCCGGTCACCCGCCGCCGGCGGGGAGGCCTTTGACAGCGCTGGTCGTGGCTTGCCGGCGCCTGGACGAGCTTCCGGTCTGGCTGCGCTCCAGTGGACGTCTGCGGATGGAGGTCTTGGCGGTGGGTGCCCTGTCCCTGGCCGAGCTCCACGATTTCTGCGCCGCCCGCCTCGGCGGCCCGATCGACCTGTCCGCCGCGCATCAGTTCGGGAGCGCCGCTGGTTTCGTCCCAGGCACGCTCGCCTGGTTGCTCGACGAGGCACGGCGGGCCGGGGCACTGGCGTTGGTCGGTACCTCCTGGCGGCTCGTGTCCCCGCTCGAGGATGTCGTCAGAGGCCGGGCGCGCGCCTTCCTCTCCGGCATCGATCCAGCCACGGCAGGCACGCTCCACCGTCTCGCCCTGACGGAGCCCTCCCCACCCCAGGCCTTCGCAGCCGGGGAGCAGAAAGTACTGGACTGGTTGCTCGAGACCGCCATGGCCCGCCGACGGGAGGACGGCCGTTTCGCCTTCCGCGCCCCCGCCCTCGCGGCTGCTCTGCGTGCGCTGGCCCCGGAGGAGCTGACCGCCCAGACCCATCGCGCTGCACTTGCCGCAGGTCGGGCAACGCCACCGGCCGTCTGCTGGGCGCTGCGTCACGGTGAGGAGCTTCCCGATCATGTGGTGGACGCCGCCGTGACGGGTGCGCTCGAGGCCCACCAGTGGGCCACGGTCGTCGAGCTCATCGAGCATGCGCTCGCCACTGTCCCCGAGCCGTGCCGCGCGGTCAGCCTTCATCTCCGTGCGGTTCTCGCCTGGCGCTTCCTTTCCGATACTGAGGAGGCGCAGGCCCACCTCCACGCGGCGGCAGCGCTGACCTCCGGGCTCGCGCCCGCTGATGCGGAGTGGGCGTCCGTGCAAGTGGCCATCGCCCGCGCGGAGCTGCTGCATGCTCAACACAGCGATCCCGACGCCGCGCTGGATGTCCTCGAGGAGGCCGCGGCCGGACACCTGAGCCCAGCGTCGCGTGCCGAACTGGTGGCGCACCGGATCTTGAACCTGACCTTCGCAGGGCGGCACGCGCACGCCACGGCAGTCCTGGACGAGGTCCGAGACGAGCTGCAGTCCATGCCGCGAGGGCTTCGCCTCCGTCTGCGGATCGCCGAATCCCATCACCTCGTCGCGGCCGGCCGCCCATTGCAGGCTCTCAGGGGCATGGCGCGCGCCGGCGCGTTCGCGAAGATCTTGAGACACGACGACCCCTGGGCCGACGAAGAGTTGCGCAGTACCTACGTGGCGTGCGCGTGGGCCAGTGATGGCCCCGCCGCGCATCCGCAGCTCATGCGCTACCTCGACCAAGCTGCGGACGGCGAGGCGCGCCCGGACAGCGTGATCTTCCATCTCATCCGAGCTACAGCCGCTGTGCACGAGGGGAGGATCGCGGAAGCGCACCAAATTGCGGAGATGGCAGAAACGGCAGCCCGCGACGCTGACGCCACGGGCATGGCGCGAGCGCTTCTCGCTCTCCTAGCACAGACCTCCGCGCTGCTCGGGCGCCGTGGGGCGAGTAGCGAGCATTTCGCCCGCGCCATCACCGTGCCGGTGCGTTCCAGCGCTGTCGTCGAGGGTGCCGTCCAGGCTCACCTGGCGGCGGCGCGTCTGCTGACCGGAAACGACTCTCGCGCCACCCTCCTGATGGAGACTGCACGCGAGTTCACCCGCCAGGGGCACGCGGGCCTCGCGGCCGAGGTGCTCCACTCAGGCGTCCGCTTTGGCCGGCGCCGCGCGGCAGCGGCGTTGCTGAAGATCGGTCCGGGCTTGGACGGCACCCTGCACGGACTGCGCACCGCGCACGCGCAGGCGGTACTGGACAGCGACGGCCTCGGCCTCCTCGAGGTTGCCAGCGGTTTTGAGTCGGCAGGCCTGCGACTGCTCGCCCTGGAGAGCTGGGCCCTGGCGGCGCACCTCGAGGAGGCGCCCGACGCCGTTCGCCGTCGCGCTCACCTCGAGGTGCAGCGTGAGGTCAGCGCGCTGGACCTGAGCACTCATCCGTTGCTCAGACCGCTCATGGCGTCCTCGCTGTCCGGGACACTGACCAGGCGGGAACAGGAGATCGCCACCCTCATCGCCTCGGGCTTGTCCAACGAGGACATCGCCTTGCGCCTCGGGCTCTCCCGGCGCACGGTAGAGGGCCACATCGGCCGGCTCTACCGCAAGAACGGACTCACCCGCCGCGCCCCGGCGCGTCGCCGCTGAGGGACCTCAGCGCGCTCCGTTCACCGGCGGAAAATCAGGTGTGTAGCACGCTGTTGGCCGTGCGGGCGCGGCTTCTAGATTCGCTGGCAGGGCCGGGTTTCGTGGCCCACTTCTCCCGTGTGCGACAGACAGGATCCCGAAACATGCCCGCTCACATCCAGGAATTAGAGCCCCCTGTGCACGGCTCGCCACGCCGCCGTCGTGCGGTCGTCGCCATCGCGATCCCGGCGGCCGCAGCTGCTGTCGTGTGGGGCGGTCTTGGTGCGACCAGCGCGTTCTTCACCTCCGAAGCCACGGTCACGGGCCAGACCGTGGGCGCGGCAACCGTCCAGATCGCGGCCGGTGTCAGCGAGGCCTCCTCGCCGATCGAGGTCACCGACCTGCTCCCCGGTGACAACGCAGCGGCGAGTATCGACATCGACAACACCGGCACCGCCGCCGTCTACTACTCGATCGCACTGCCACTCACCGGCGCCGGCTCCGATCTCGACGACAGTCTGGACGTCACCGTCACAGTTGGCTCCGTCACGGAGACGAGGTCGCTGTCGGCCTGGCAGGGTGGCCTCCTCCAGATCGGTGAGCCCCTGGACGCCGAGGACACTGCCACCGCGGACCTCACCATTTCGCTGCCCGAGACGGCCGGCAACGCCTTGCAGGGCGCGTCGACGGAGTTCTCGGCGGAGATCGTCGCGATCCAGGAACGCAACACGCCGGCCCCGACTGCCGGCTGGACCAGCGATGACTGACGTGCGAGCCAGGCGGAACCGAGGCGACGCATGACACCGGAGGTGTGCACGGTCACGATAGGCGGGTCTCCGTGGCCAGAGGCCCTCCCGGTGACGGGTGCGTCAGTGCCAGGGGGACTGCTGGCAGCCGCCGTGGTGCTGATCGCTGGCGGTGTGCTCTTCCTGCTCGCCGTCCGGCGTGCCCGGCAACGCGGCAGCGCCGAAGCGACGGGGGACGTGCCGCGGGCGCTCACAGTCCTGGTCCTCGTGGTCGGTCTCGGGCTCGGGATGCAGGCTATGGTCGCACCGTCCGCCACCGCTGCGGCACCGGTTTTGGACTACGACGAAGGCTGCACTCTGATCACGGTCGATGGCATCGACATGCCCCCGGCGACCGACCTGCTCCCCGGGGACACCACCACCGTCTTGACCGCAGAGGTCACCAACCTATTCGAGGAGACAATCGAAGTCTCCGCCGTGGCGATTCTCCCGGAGAGCGCTGACGAGACCGCGCCGTTCGCTCTCAGCACTCTCGTCGGGCACCACGCTCAGCCCCTGCTTCTGGCTCCCGGTCAGGTAACCACCGTTTCGGTGGCACTCACCTTCCCCACCGGTGCGGGCAATGAAGTCCAAGAGGCAGGCGCCCCCCTGGTACTGACGATCACAGGAGCCCAAGTATGAGCCGAATCCCCCGGACCGCTCTCGCCGGAATCGCCGCAGCCACGCTCCTCTTCTTGCCCACCGAGACGACATCCGCCGGAGCCTCCTTCACCGGCGCCAGCGCCGTACCTGACTTCGCTTCGGCCACCGCCGCGCAGCTACCATCCCTCGATGGAGGGACCGGGCAGCGAGACGCCGACGGCGGCGCCGAGGTCAGCTGGCCCACCCCGGCCCTGCCCCAGGACGTCCCACCCGCCTACCGGGTCGAACGCAGCGTTGGCGGGACGACGACGACCCTCACCGTCGAACCCAGCGCGCATGATGACATCACCGGCTTCGCCGACGACCTCACCCTGCCCACCTTCTTCCTCGGCAAGACCGTGACCGCGATCAGTACCGGTACCAGCCATTCGTGTGCGGTCGCCGACGGTGAGGCCTACTGCTGGGGGCTCGGGGCAGAGGGGCAACTGGGTGATGGTCAGAACACCGGCAGCGCTGTTCCGGTGGCGGTCGATACCTCCGGGGTGCTGGCGGGGAAGACCATCACGGCGATCAGCACCGGGAGCTTCCTTTCGTGTGCGGTCGCAGACGGTGGTGCGTACTGCTGGGGGCTCGGGGAGCTTGGTGACGGCCAGACCACCACCAGCGCTGTTCCGGTGGCGGTCGATACCTCCGGGGTGCTGGCGGGGAAGACCGTCACGGCGATCACGGTTGGCTTTGTGCGCCAGTGTCTCATTGCCGACGGTGGTGCGTACTGCTGGGGAATGAACGCCGATGGCCGTCTGGGCACCGGCGACACGGTGTACAGCGCCGTCCCGGTCGCCGTTGACACGTCCGGGGTGCTGGCGGGCAAGACTGTCACCGCGATCAGCGCCGCGCCCAACCATGCCTGTGTGATTGCCGATGGCGGCGCCTATTGCTGGGGTAGCAGCCTTCACGGGATGTTGGGCACCGGTCAGACGGGTGTCAGCTACGTCCCGGTGGCGGTCGACACGTCCGGGGTGCTGGCGGGCAAGACTGTCACCGCGATCACCACCGCGTCCCACCATACCTGTGCGGTCGCCGACGGTGGCGCCTACTGCTGGGGCTCTGGAGGCTTCGGCCGGCTCGGAAACGGCGATACGGCCACGAGCGCGGTTCCGGTGGCGGTCGATACGTCTGGGGCGCTGGGCGGAAAGGCCGTGACCGCGATCGGCGCCTCGGAAACCACTTCGTGTGCGGTCGCCGACGGTGGCGCCTACTGCTGGGGCAACGGAGGCTCCGGCCGCCTCGGAAACGGCGATACGGCCACGAGCGCGGTTCCGGTGGCGGTCGATACGTCTGGGGCGCTGGGCGGAAAGGCCGTGACCGCGATCGCTTCCTTGGACGCCCACGTCTGTGCGATCGCCGACGGTGGCGCCTACTGCTGGGGCAACGGAGGCTCCGGCCGCCTCGGGAACAACGAGACCACCCCCAGTCCGGTCCCGGTCGCTGTTGACACCAGCGGAGCCCTGAGCCCGGATGCGTGCCCGGGTGACTGGACGCTGATCGCCGACGAGCGCTGCGCACCGGGACCGTCCGTCCCTGTGACCTACGAGGTCGACTACATCCTGCGCGGCTGGCAGCCGGAGCAATCCCTGATCATCCCGGCACCGCTTTCGCCGTGACCGCACCTCCGCGGTGGCTCAGTGCCCTCGTGGCCGCGATTGCCGTCCTCTTGCTAACGGGTCCTCTCCTGCTCGGACTCGCCGGCGTCCGTCTGGTCACCGTGGCCGGAGGCTCCATGGCACCCGCCTATCAGCCGGGCGACATCGTCCTCGTCACGCCGCCCTCCGGTCACGACCTCCGCCTCGGCGAGGTCGTGCTCATCGGCGAACCCCCTACCGCCTACCTCCACCGCGTGACCGAGGCCGACGGCCACCGCGCGCGGCTCCGAGGTGATGCAAACACTGTCGCCGACCCCGCATGGGTCACCCAGGCTGATGTCACCGGAGTCAGCACGGGACACCTCACCGCACCACTTGCGACTGCCGTGCACGCAGCGACCGCGCTTCCTGGCCGGGTCATCCTGGCCATCATGTTCGTGGCTGCGCTCAGTCTTGTGGCCCAAGCGAGACGATGTGAGCAGTCAAGAGGGCACTCCCGCCGCGTGGTCCACGAGTGGAGACGACTACTCCCGCAGATCCCAGGCGCGGACGCCGCCGGTGATACCGGCCGAGTTGGGCACCACGACGACGTCGTCTCCGAGGCGCTGGAGCACCTGCGGGGTGATGCGGCGGGAGTTGCCACCACCGAGGTAGAGCCGGTCCCACCAGTACATGGGCCGGAGGGCCTCCACCACGGACCGCACGCGCCGTGACCACATCGCATCTCCGAGGCGCAGGCGCTCGTGTTCGCCGATGTAGTCGTCGTAGGTCAGGCCCCACTTCACCGGGCCGGCACTGATCTCCACGTGGGGGGCGAGGCGCCCACCGTCGAAGACCGCGTTGCCCAGGCCTGTCCCCAGCGTCACGATCATCTCCAGGCCCGCTCCGGTCACGGCCCCTGCCCCGTGGACCTCGGCGTCATTGAGCACCATGGCCGGCATGTCGAGCGCCTCGGCTACCGCGCCTACCATGTCGAAGCCGGACCATTGCTTGCGCAGCTCCGGCAGGGGCCGGGTACGCGGGCCGGCTTTGGTGATGTAGTGCGGGGTGTGCACCACGACGCCGTGACGCAGCATCCCGGGCATCCCGACCGTCACGCGATCGGCCACCGGCAGCTGGCTCGCCAGGGATCTCATGGTGTTCACGAGCTTCTGCGGGGGGAGCGGATAGCTGGTCGGAGTGCGCACGGGCTGGGCGTGCATGGTGCCGGAGGCATCGAGCACGGAGGCCTTGATCCCGCCACCGCCGCAGTCGACGGCGAGGGTCAGCGGGCCCGAAGAGGTCATGAACCGAGCGTAGTCGCCCGGTCACGTGGGGTCCGCCGCTATCGGCGTTCGCGGCGTCGGCGGGCAGGACGGCTCAGGAGGCGCGCTGGCCTACGCTCGTGTTGTGAACGGAGTCGACGACGCTGCGGCCGACCTGGTCCGCATCCGCCTGGATCTCGCCTACGACGGCACTGGTTTCTCCGGCTGGGCCACACAGCCCGGCCGGCGCACGGTCCAGGCGGTCCTGGAGCAGTCCTTGAGTACGGTCCTGCGCCTGCCTGAGAGTGCCCGGCTCACCGTTGCCGGGCGGACCGACGCCGGTGTCCACGCCCGCAGTCAGGTCACCCACCTCGACATCCCGCGCGCCGCGTGGCAGAGCGTCCCCGGCCGGTCAGCGCTCACCCCGGGTGATTCTCTTGTCGCGCGACTGAGCGGCGTCTTGGCCCAGGAGTACTCCGCGATGGTGGGGGGCGTCGCGCCGGGGGCGACCGCCGCGGCCCCGGGACTGACACAGGTGCCTCGTGGGGCGAGCGACGTCGTGGTGTACCAGGCCACCGAGGCGCCGGCCGGTTTCGACGCGCGTTTCTCCGCCCTCTGGCGGCGCTACCGCTACCGCATCGCCGACACGCCCCAGGCCCTCGACCCCGTGCGCCGGTGTGCGGTGTTGACCCACCGGCAGCCCCTGGACGTGGCCGCGATGAACGCCGCTGCGGTCGGCCTCCTCGGCGAACACGACTTCGCCGCGTACTGCAAGCCGCGCGAAGGGGCCACCACCGTGCGGGAACTGCTCGACCTGCGCTGGCGTCGTGTGCCTGCGGGTGAACCCGACGCCGGGCTGGTGGTGGCTGAGGTGCGCGCGGACGCCTTCTGCCATTCCATGGTGCGCGGACTGGTCGGCGCAAGCCTGGCGGTGGGCGCGGGCCGCCGGGACGTCGCCTGGCCATCACAGGTGCTCCAGGGCGGCAAGCGCCACCACGCGGTGACGGTCGCTCCCGCCCACGGCCTCACTCTGGAGGAGGTCCGCTACCCACCCGATGCCGAAGTCGCTGCTCGAGCCGCCGCGGCCAGAACGCTGCGCGAGCTCCCCCCGCGCTGAACGGCTCGGTGCGCACCGCGCCCTGCCGGAGAGGCCGCAGCACCGGTGCCGTCTCAGTCCGGGTCGACCGAGCTGCCGTCGTCGATCGCGATCTCGGCGTCGGGGTCGGCATCGACGCGCAGCGCCGCCTCCTCTGGTGCTTGCCCGCCACTGGGCGCCGGCTCGCCGGCGAGGCCGCGTGCGGCCTGGGGTGAAGCCTCGGGGTCATCGTCCATGGCGGGCTCGTCCTCCCAGACCTCGGGCTCTTCCCGGGCGAGCCGGTCGTCCAGTTCCTCGCCCTCGCGCTCGCCGGCCGGGGTGAGGTCCAGGCCAGCCAGGGGGTCCTCGTCGGGAGCGGTCAGGCCCTCATCGAGTGGATCACCACTGCCGAGCAGCATGTCGTCCTCGCCGGGCTGACGCGACTCATCGGGCACGTACTGGTCCCCAGCGGGTACGGAAGGGTTCGGGTTCGGGTCAGCGTTGTCCGTCGACATGGAAGCCTCCTCGGGTGCGTGGTGCAGACCGTGTCACGCTGCCATTGCGGCGGCGAGCTCGCATCCGGTGGGTGCGCTAAAGATCTGGACTCGGGGGCGCCCGTCGGGTGAGGCTGGCTTCGTGGCGCACCTCGAACTGGCCGGAGTCGGCTATGACCTCCCTGACGGACGGGGTCTCCTGGCCGATGTCGGCTTCCGGGTTGGCGCGGGGCAGCGAGTGGCGCTCGTGGGCCCCAACGGAGCGGGGAAGACCACCTTGCTGCGGATCATCACCGGAGAACTCGGCGCCCACCGGGGTGTGGTGACCCGCCAGGGCACCCTCGCGGTGCTCGATCAGATGGTCGGCCGGGTGGCCGATGAGCGCAGCGTGGGTGATCTCCTGGTCGAGCACGCCCCCACGCGCCTGCGCGAGGTGGCTCAGCGCCTCGAGGTGGCGGAGATCGCCATGATGACCCAGGACGATGAGCCCGCCCAGCTCGCCTACGCCCAGGCGCTCGCCGACTGGGCCGAGGTCGGTGGATACGCCGCCGAGGCCGAGTGGGACGAGATCACCGCCGAGGTGCTCGCCCAGCCCTACGATCGCGCCCAACATCGACGTGTCACCACGCTCTCCGGCGGGGAGGCCAAGCGGATCGTGCTCTCCGCGCTGTTGCGCTCCTCGGCCGAGATCCTGATCCTCGATGAGCCGGACAACTCCCTGGACGTGCCCACCAAGCGGTGGCTCGAGGATCAGTTGCGCTCAAGTGCCAAGGGCGTGCTCTACGTCAGCCACGACCGCGAACTACTCGCGCGCACGGCCACCCACATCGTCTCCCTGGAACCGGGTGCTGCCGGCTCGGTGAGCTGGGTGCACACCGGCTCCTTCGCCACCTTCCACGCCGCGCGGGCGGAACGAATGAGCAAGCTCGCCGAGCAACTGCGCCGCTGGGAGGAGGAGCACGCCAAGCTCCGCCGGCTGGTGATCATGTACCGGGAGAAGGCGGCCTACAACTCCGATATGGCCCCGAAGCTGCAGGCTGCTCGTAGCCGCCTGGCCCGATTCGAGGACGCCGGGCCGCCCCAGGCGGTCACCGCCGAGCAGCACGTGGACATGCGCCTGCGCGGCGGCCGCACCGGGAAGCGCGCCGTCATCTGCGAGCGACTCGCCCTCGACGGGCTCACCCGGCCCTTCGACGCCGAGATCTGGTTCGGCGAGCGCGTGGCGGTCCTGGGCGCCAACGGCACCGGCAAGTCCCATCTCCTGAGGCTCTTGGCCGGCGGGGGCACTGACCCGGAGCCGGAGCACGCCCCGGCCGACGGGCGGCCGGTCGAACGCGTTCCGCACTCGGGCGTCGTGCGGCTCGGGGCACGGGTGCGCCCCGGCTGGTTCTCGCAGTCGCACCTCCGCAGCGACCTCAGTGGCCGGACGCTGCTGGAGATCCTGCATCGCGGCGAAGGCTCGCGTCCCGGGATGGGCCGCGAGGCAGCCGGCCGGGCCCTGGACCGCTACGAGCTGGCCTATGCGGCCGAACAGCGGGTCGAGGACCTCTCCGGCGGGCAGGCCGCGCGGTTCCAGATCCTGCTGCTCGAGCTCTCCGGCGCCACGCTCCTGCTACTTGACGAGCCCACGGACAACCTGGACCTGCACTCTGCCGAGGCCCTGGAGAGCGCCCTGGGTGCCTTCGAGGGCACTGTGATCGCTGTGACACACGACCGCTGGTTCACGCGCTCCTTCGACCGCTTCCTCCAGGTGCGCGCCGACGGGGCCGTTCTCGAGACCGAGGAGCCCGTGTGGGAGGACGGCACGGCCCGGCGCCGCTGACGAGGCACCACCGGGTGACCGTTCTCACCTCGTGGGCTCATCCGGGCGCCTTTGCCGCGGGGCCATCTGGCCGGTAGTCTGGAAATCCGTAGCGCGTCTGCGCGCGCTTGCCGGTGCCCCCCACTCGCCGGTTCGAGCGCCTGCCACCGCGGAGGCTACGAGAAGCACCATTGCCCATGGGTGCGGAGCCGGATTCCGGTCACCCGCATCGCGAACGCTGAAGAAACGAAGGCTACGCCAGTGCGCACGTATACACCGAAGGCCGGCGACGTCACGAAGAATTGGTACGTCATCGACGCTACCGACGTCGTGCTCGGCCGGCTCGCGACCCAGGTCGCAGCCCTGCTCCGTGGGAAGCACAAGCCGACCTTCGCCCCGCACGTGGACTCCGGAGACTTCGTCATCGTCGTCAACGCCGACAAGGTCGCTCTGACCGGATCCAAGCGCGAGAAGAAGATCGCTTACCGCCACTCCGGTTACCCCGGGGGCCTGAAGGCCACCAACTACGCCGAGCTCCTGGAGAAGTTCCCGGAGCGGGCCGTGGAGAAGGCTATTCGCGGCATGCTGCCCAAGAACTCTCTGGGTCGCGACCAGATCAAGAAGTTGAAGGTCTACACCGGGTCCGAGCACCCGCACCGCGCGCAGAAGCCGCAGACCTTTGAGATCACCCAGGTGGCCCAGTAAGCGCCTCTGGCGCCTGAGGCCCTCACGAACTGAGGAGAACTGTGGCTGAGACCACGACCGAGATCGACGACGTCGTCACCGACGACGAAAACGTCCCCAGCAGTTACACCAGCGAGTCCGAAGGGCCGGCTGCCGGTCAGGGCACCTCGCTGACGGCCCCCGGGCAGGCCCTCGGCCGCCGCAAGGAGGCGGTGGCTCGCGTGCGCCTCGTTCCTGGCTCCGGCCAGTGGACGATCAACGGCCGCACCCTGGAGGACTACTTCCCCAACAAGCTCCACCAGCAGATCGCTCGGTCGCCCTTCGACCTGCTCGACATCGACGGCCGCTTCGACGTCATTGCGCGGATCGACGGAGGCGGCATCGCCGGGCAGGCCGGCGCGCTGCGCCTGGGCATCTCCCGCGCGCTGAACGGTATCGACGAGGAGTCGAACCGCGCGGCGCTGAAGAAGGCCGGCTTCCTCACCCGTGACGCCCGTGCGGTGGAGCGCAAGAAGGCTGGTCTGAAGAAGGCTCGCAAGGCCCCGCAGTACTCCAAGCGGTAATTCCCTCGCTTGCTCGAAATGGCCCCGCATCTTCGGATGCGGGGCCGTTTTGCGTGCGTGGGATCTAGTTGTGATGTTCAGGGAGGTTGTTCGGGCTGGGGCGGCGTGGCCTGCTGAGAGGTGAAGGCCTCCGGTTGTGAAGTGGAGATGTCGAGTAACCGCTTCACAACCAGGAGGCCTTCGTGTCCCACGCTAACGCTGCTCTGACCCCTCGTGCCCGGGCGCGCCTGGCGCGTCTGATCGTTGACGATGGCTGGAGCCCCACGACGGCAGCGCGGATGTTCATGGTCTCGCCCAACACTGCGAGGAAGTGGGCTGAGCGCTACCGCGCCGAAGGGGTGGCCGGGATGGCTGACCGGTCCTCGCGCCCGCGTCAGTGCCCTTCAAAGACCCCGCAGAAGGTGGTGCGCCGGATCGTCTCGCTGCGGCTGCGTCACCGCCTGGGACCGGTCCAGATCGCTGGGCGTCTGGGCGTGCCGGCCAGCACCGTTCACGCTGTGCTGGTGCGCTGCCGGCTGAACCGGCTCTCCCGAATCGACCGGGTCACCGGGGAAGCGATCCGCCGCTACGAACACGACCACCCCGGCTCGTTGATCCACGTCGATGTCACCAAGTTCGGCAACATCCCCGACGGCGGCGGACACCGCTACCTCGGGCGTGAACAGGGAGGGAAGAACCGCCGATCCACCGCTCAGCGCACCGGGCAGCGAACCCTCCACCGCTCACCACGCCTGGGCCGGGGCTACGTGCACACGGTCATCGATGACCACTCCCGGATCGCCTACGCCGAGATCCACGCCGATGAGAAGGCCACCACCGCCACAGCCGTGCTGCGCCGGGCAGTGGCCTGGTTCGCCGAGCGCGGGATCGCCGTCGAGCGGGTCCTTTCCGACAACGGCTCTGCCTACCGCTCGCGGCTGTGGGCTCACGCCTGCGCCGAGCTTGGCATCAAGGCCAAGAGAATCCGGCCATATCGGCCCCAGACCAACGGAAAAATCGAACGCTTCCACCGCACTCTGGCCGAGGAATGGGCCTACGCCCGCTTCTACACCTCAGAGACCCAGCGCCGCGACGCCCTGCCGCAGTGGTTGCACTTCTACAATCACCACCGTCCCCACTCCTCAACCGGAGGACGACCACCAGTCACCCGACTGACCAACCTCCCTGAACATCACATCTAGTACGCCGGGGGTCCTTCCGCTACTGTGCTCGATGGGTGGCGAGAACTCCCTCCCGGTCCTATTCACTGCGAACCTCAAAGGGCGTACCACGATGACAGCTCGGACCTCTCGGGCATGGGGATTGACCGCGGCTCTGGGAATGGCGGGAGCGCTTCTCGCGGCCCCCGCTCTCGGGGTGCCTGCACCACAGGAGCCGCAGGCTCTCACTTTGAACGAGTTCGGCACTGCCACGTTCACCACGAGCGCCGTCTCAGAGTTCTCCGGAACCGGCGAGCCCGGTGCCGAGATCGCTGGCGAGTTGCGCTACGTGGACCTCGAACTGGCCGAGGGTGGCGCGGATCCGGAGGAGGTCGAGCCCCTGGTGCTCGATCCGGTCACGGTGTCCGAGGCCGGCACCTGGCAGCTGGAGCTCGAGGCGCAGATCGACCGTGGCGCCATGCTCGTGGTCCTCGAGCAATCCCTCGAGGGTGAGGTCGTCGACGGACTTCTCGCGCAGATCGTTGTCTTCACTCCCACCTCCATCACCTCAGTGGCCGAGGGTGAGACCTTTGATGTTGATGAGGCTCCAGCTGAGGCCTCCGGAGGCATCGACCCGGTCCTCGGGCGCCTGACCCTCGCTCCCGAGGCGCCGTTCACGGTCGAGGCCAGCCTTTCCGGGGACGCTGAGGGACTCCTCGACGTCGTGATCGACGACGGTTCCTGGTCCGTCGACTTCGACGGCCAGCTCGAGGTAGGCGACTACACGCTCACCATCGACCACGAGTTCGATCTGGGGGCGATCTTTGACGACGAACTGCCTCCGGTGCCCCCGTCCGACGTCGCCGTGCTGCAACAGCAGGACCCCGCCGAGGTCGAGTTCGTGAATGCCATCGCCCCGGTCTCGGTGAGCTTCTCCGTCGTGGAGCCCGAAGAGCCCGTGGAGCCCGCCGACGTCACGCTCGACCACTTCACCGACTACACCCTCTACACCGGGCCAATCACCACCCTCAGCGGCACCGGCGAGCCCGGGGCAGAGGTGACAGTCGAGGCGAACGTCTACGAGCTCATCATGGGCGATGACTTGGGGGCCTTCGAGTACGGCCCCACCGAGGTGGCCGCGGACGGCACGTGGATCCTGGAACTCGACCCGGTGATCGCGCGCGGCAGCGTGGACCTCTTCGTTGAGCAAATCGCCGGCGACGACGTCCGGTCGGAGGCGAGCGTCGGTTTCGTCGAGGTCTTCGAGGCAACGACGATCACGTCGATCACCATGGGTGAGGAGTTCGAGCTCGACGCCGCGCCCACCGGAGCCGCAGGCACAGTAGACCCCGAGCTTGACGGTTACGGCACGTTCTTCGGGGAGGTCGAGAGCATCAACATCACCACCGGCGCGGTCCTCTCCGACGGCACCACGGAGACCGCCACGGAGGTGGCCATCGTCGACGGCGAGTGGACGACCGACTTCGGGGATGCCCTCGAGGTGGGCGACTACACCCTCACCATCGAGCACGAACTTGAGCCGCGAAACGAACAGCCCGGCCCCACGCCGGGTCCGACTCCCCTGTCGGGTGCAGCCAGCACCTCGCCGGCCACGGACCGGGGGCAGGACGAGTTCGCTGCTGCGGCCCAGCCGCTCGCAGCCCAGCCGCTCGCCGAGGTCCAGCCCTTGGCCGTCGAGCAGCCGCCGGCGAACGAGCTCGCCTCTGCGGTCGTGACCTTCTCCGTGGTGGCGGCCGAGGAGGAGCCCCCGCCGCCCGCAGAGGAGCCGTCGCCGACTGACGAACCCACGCCGACGCCCACTGAGGACGACGTGGACGCCGGAGGCCCTCCGGGCACCGGCGCCCTGCCCGAGACAGGCCTGGACTCCAGCCTTCTGCTCTATGTCCTGGGCGGGATCCTGCTCATCGGCACGGGCACTGGCGCGCTGCTCTCCGTACGCAGCACCGCTACCCAGTAGGCGCGCCTGAGTAGCGCGTCACACGAACGGCCCCGCATCCTCGATGCGGGGCCGTTCCGCGTGGTGTCGCGAGCTTCCATGGCACGATGGCCTGCGGATCACCCTGGAGGAGACATGGCACGGTTGTTCGGCACCGACGGAGTGCGCGGGCTTGCGAATCGCGACATCACCGCGGAGCTCGCACTGGACCTGGGCGCGTCGGCGGCGCACACCCTGACTGCCCGGCAGCACGGCGGCGTCGCCGAGCGCCGGCCTCGTGCGGTGGTCGGCCGCGACACCCGGATCTCCGGGGAGTTCCTCTCGGCGGCCGTGTGTGCCGGCCTGGCCAGCGCCGGGGTGGATGTCACCGATGTGGGCGTGCTGCCCACCCCGGGTGTGGCGCACCTGACGGCAAGCACCGACGTCGACCTCGGCGTCGTGGTCTCCGCCTCGCACAACGCCATGCCGGACAACGGCATCAAGTTCTTCGCACGCGGGGGCTTCAAGCTTGCCGACGCCATCGAGGACGAGATCGCTGCCGGCATGGGTGCGCCCTGGGAGCGGCCCACCGGCGCGGCGGTGGGCAGTATCGCCACCGATGCTGCGATTGCCGACCGCAGCTACATCGACCACCTGGTCTCCGCCACCGACCAGCCTCTGGCCGGGCTCCGGATCGCGCTGGACTGCGCCAACGGCGCCGCCTCGGAGGTTGCGCCGCTGGCTCTGCGGGAGGCCGGGGCGGATGTGGTGGTCATCAACGCCTCGCCTGATGGCCGCAACATCAACGAGAAGTGCGGATCCACCCACCCGGAGCAGCTACAAGCCGTCACGGTTGCCTCCGAGGCCGCTCTGGGAGTGGCCTATGACGGCGACGCCGATCGCTGTGTGGCCGTGGATCACACCGGTGCCCTGGTCGACGGCGACCAGATCATGGGCTTGCTCGCCACCGCCATGAAAGAGGCGGGGGAGCTCCCGCAGGACACCCTGGTCGTGACCACCATGTCGAACCTCGGCCTGCTGATCGCCATGCGTGAGGCCGGAATCGCCACCGTGCAGACCGGCGTGGGTGACCGCTACGTCCTCGAGGCGATGCGGGAGGGCGGTTTCGGCCTGGGCGGTGAGCAGTCGGGCCACATCATCAACGCCAGCTACGCCACCACCGGCGACGGTGTGCTGACCTCGCTGCTGCTCGCCGCGCGGGTGGTCGCCACCGGTTCCTCCCTGGCCGAGCTCGCCTCCGTGGTCACCCGGCTGCCGCAGGTGCTGGTCAATGTGCCCGGCGTGGACAAGACCCGCTCCAGTACCGACGGGGGAGTGGCCGAGGCCGTGCGCGAGGCCGAAGCGCGACTGGGGGATCATGGTCGGGTGCTCTTGCGGCCCTCGGGCACCGAGCCGCTGGTGCGGGTCATGGTCGAGGCCGCCACGCAGGACGAAGCCGCAGCTGTGGCTCACGCACTGGCCGAGACGGTCAAGGATCGCCTCTCCCTCTAGCCCGGTCTGTGTCCGACTTTCGGGGTCGCCCGATCATCCTCAGGTGGGATACCACGGCCGGGAACGATCGCTTATCGTGATGGCGAGAGGGTGCCGCAGAGGGCGCCAGATCGCACGGAGAGGGACCTATGGAGCTGCTGTCGACCGTCAGCCAGGCTCTCAGCAGCATCGAGTCGGCAGTGCTCGATCTCGGGGCCTCACCCTGGCTGGTCGTGGCCGTCTTCGCGCTCTGTCTCCTCGATGGCGTCTTCCCTCCCTTTCCGGCGGAATCCATCGTCATCTCGGTGACCGTGGTGGCGGTCGCCGGCGATCTGCCGATGATCTACCTGGTGCTCCTGCTGGTGGCCTCCACGATGGGGGCGATCTGCGGCGACAACATCTCCTATGGCATCGGCACCAAGATTCCCATCGAGAGGCTCCGGATCTTCCGGGCCGGGCGCGGGGAGCGCGCACTGAAGAAGATCCGCCGGCAGATGGCCCGGCGCGGCACGCTGCTGATCATGACCGGCCGCTTCATCCCCGGGGGCCGCGTGGCGGTGAACATGACCTCCGGTGCCGTGGCCTATCCCTGGCGCCGCTTCCTCATCGTCGACGCGATCGCGGCTTTCGTCTGGGCCGCCTACCTCGTGGGGATGGGGATCGCCGCGGCGAACATCATCGCCGACTACCCGCTGCTCGCGGTGACCATCGGGGTCGCCGGCGGCGTCGTGGTGGGCTTCGCCGTGGACAAGCTGCTGCACCGCGTCTTCGACCGTTTCTTCCCGCAGCTGCCCGACCCGGAGGAGGAGATGGAGATCGACGAGGACGGTGCCAGCACAGCGCGCCAACACGCCGGCGCCAGCGCCGAATAGCCTGCGCGGTACGAGCGCCGGGGCCACCCCGGCGAATCGCGTTCGCGTGATACGAGGCCCCACCCCGCGGGCTGCTTCCAGCGGACGGCAGGTCGGCGTGCGTCAATGATGACGCCGAGGTCTCGCTGACTCCGAGGCTCGTCCTCGCCCGGAGCGAGGACTTTACGCAATGGTTACAGCACCGACACCCACCGGGAACGCCGGGAAGAATACGGTGTGTTCACTATGAGTAAGCAAAGTGATCACTCGGCGGGCCAGGCTCCCGATCTCGTCGCTCTTGGAGCCCGCGTGTGCGAGCTCCGACGTCAGGCCGGACTCTCCACGCGGAAGCTGGCGGCGCGCGCGGGAGTCAGCGCGGGCTACATCAGTCAGATCGAGAACGGTCACGCCGCTGCCAGCATCACCGTGCTGCGTTCCCTTGCCGATGCCTTCGGCATCACCTGGTTGGAGCTCTTCGAACCCGCGCCGGCCCACGGCAGGGTGCTCCGCAAGGGGGAGCGGCCTCGGATCTTCTCCGATGGGGACGTCATCCACCATGGGATCACTCAGCCGCCGATCGGCCACGTGGAGGTCCTCGTCAGCGAATACGCGCCGGGCCGGGGGGTCGGCGACGAGACCTACACACACGGGGACTCCCAGGAGATCTGCCTCGTGCTTCGTGGCCGGCTCCAGTTCACGATCGGGGACGAAACCTATCTCCTGGAAGCCGGCGACAGCATCGAGTACCGCACCTCGATCCCGCACTCGCTCATGAATACCGGCGATGACGTGGCAGAAGCCGTCTGGGTCGTCAGCCCGCCGGCCGTCGCGCGCCATCCCAAGATCGACCGCCCGTCTTAGGGCACCTCCGCCCTACGGACGTCCCCCTGCCTGGGCGATAACCGGGCAGGCACCACGGCAGCGGCCACGCTGCCGCACTCCGCTCACCCTCCGGAACCTCATGGGAGTTCACCATGTCCAGAAAGCTTGCTGTCTCCACCCTCGTCACGGCCACCACTGTCAGCCTCCTGGCCGCCTGCGCCAGCGATCCTGGCGCCGGGGAGGCCAGCGCCGAGGAGCCCACGCTCGTGCGCTTCGGCCTGCCGACCCAGATGGGCGCGAACAACTCTCCCATGGCCGTCGCCGAGCACCTCGGGTATTTCGACGAGGAGGGCGTCGACCTCCAGATCGTCTACACCGATGAGTCCGTGGCCGCCGTCCAAGGCGTCAACTCCGGGAACCTCGAGATCGGCTCCACCCCTCCCGAGCCTCTCTGGCAGTCCATCGAACAGGGCAACGACATCCAGTTGGTCTACAACTACATCCGGGAACAGACCGGCTCCATCGTCTCCCTGGCCGACGGCCCCATCCAGGACCTCGAGGACTTCGAAGGCGCGTTGATCGGCCAGCAATCGCTCGGCTCGAGCAACCTGCTGCTGTCCAACGGCATCCTCGCCTCCGTGGGCCTGGAGGAGGACCGCGACTTCCAGAACATCGCCGTCGGAGTCGGCGCGGCCGCGCTACAAGCCCTGGACAGCGGCCAGGTGCAAGGCCTGTCGCTGTGGGACACCGAGTATGCCGCCTTCGAGGCGGCCGGCACCGAGCTCAACTACTTCACCACCCCCGAGGTCGAATCGCTGTTCTCCACCACGTACTTCGTCACCCCCGACTACCTGGAGGAGTCTCCTGAGGCGATCGCGGGCTTCGGCCGCGCCATGGCGAAGGCCACGCTCTTCACCGCCACCAACCCCGAAGCGGCCCTGCAGATCATGTACGAGGAGTACCCGGACACCCGCCTGGCCGGGATGAGCGAGGACGAGCAGCTCGAGATCGACCTCATCGCACTCGAACGCCGCCTGGCGCTCCTGGTGGCGGGCGACCCGCAGGGCCAGGGCACGTGGGGCGAGTACGCGCCCGCGGCGATCGAATCCTGGGCCGACTTCGCCCTCGAGGCCGGGATCATCGGATCCGACATCGACGCCGCCGCCTACGCGCAGAACACGCTGGTCGAGGCCTACAACGACTTCGACGGCGAGGCCGTCATCGCCGAGGCCGAAGGGTGGGGCGAATGACCTCCCTGACCTACACCGACGGTGTGCCCGCCGTCGATCACCACTCCCACGCCGGATATGTCCGCCCGGGCCAGCGCATCGCCGGCCTGGACGCCTACGAGCGGGAGAACGCCCTGGGCCATGTCGAGGGCAACGTGCACCACGACGACTATCAGCGGTACATGGCTCTGGAGGAATCCGGCAAGGATGAGGAGGCGCAGGCCCTCGCCGAGTCGATCGGAGTACCTGCCCTGGTGGCTGCGAGCCTGCGGTTCCAGTCCACCACGGTGCATGCGCGTGCCCTCCGCGATGGTGCGCGAGCGCTCTACGGGGACCACCCCGAGGCGGAGCTGGTGGAGATGAGCCGTCAGGCCCGCGCCGACGACTTCCCCGGCCTGTACGACCGGGCGCTGCACCTCTCCGGCACCGCGGGCGTGCTGACCGACATCCCCGAGATCGACTCCGAGGCCTGGCCGCACCGGCGATACAAGCCGATCGCCCGGATCGACCCGTACCTCTACCCCTTCGGGCATCCGAGGTGGCAGGGCCGTGGCAGCGATACCCCGCGGTTCCGCCGCATCTTCTCGCACGTGCTGGACCGTCAGCTCGAGCGAGCGGGCATCGCGCTCCCCGGCACCCTGGGGGAGTACGAGGACTTCGTGCTCAGCTCTTTGCGGCGGCGGCGGTCGGAGGGGTTCGTCGGGCTCAAGATTGCCTCCGCCTATGTGCGCCCGCTGTCCTTCCAGCGAGTTGGCCGTGCCGAGGCCGAAGCGGCCTGGGCTGCTCTGGCCGGAGGTCCGCGCGAGGTCCCCGAAGCGGCGCATCGTGTGCTCTCGGACCACCTCGTCTTCGCGATCCTGGAGTGGGCCACGGCAGAAGGCATGCCGGTGCAGATCCACACCGGTTTCGGTCACGCCGAGCCTGGCCTGCGCGTGGCCACGGCCGACCCGCTGCTGCTGGAGCCGCTGCTCGCTGACCCGGCCCTGAACCGGCTCAAGGTCATCCTCATTCATGGCGGTTTCCCCTACAGCTCGCACCTGACGGCACTTGCCCACGCGTACGGCAACGTCCATCTCGATTTCTCCTGGATGCCCTATCTCCATCACCACGTGGTGGGCCGAGTGCTCGAGGAATGGTTGGAGTTCCTCCCGGCGGACCGGGTGATGTACGGAACCGACACCGGCTCGCCCGAGCTGCACGTCTCAGCGACAGAACGAGCGCGCGCAGCACTCGATGGCGTCCTGGCCGAGGGGGTGGGCTCCCGGCTCTGGTCGACGTCCCAGGCCTGCTGGCTGGCCGAACGTGTGCTGCACCGGAACCTCTGCGACGTCTACGAGGTCGGACTATGACCGCGCTGGTCGAGCTCGACGGGCTGAGCAAGTCCTATCGCACCCGTACCGGGGACGTCCTCGCGCTCAGCGGTGTCGACTTGCAGGTCGAGGAAGGAGAGTTCCTCGCCATCGTCGGGCCGTCGGGCTGCGGGAAGACCACGCTACTGAAGATCCTGGCCGGGCTCGAGACCCACAGTGAGGGTGGCGCCTCCATGCATGGCGCCCCGCTCGGTGATCAATCCAGCGATGTTGGCATGGTCTTTCAGAAGGCCACCCTGCTGCCCTGGATGGACATTCTCGCCAATGTCATGCTGCCGATCACTCTTCGGCGCCGGGCGAGCAAGGCCGACCGGCAGACGGCGCTCAGTCTGCTGGAGATGGCCGGCATCGAGGAGTTCGCGGGCAAACGCCCCGGCGAGCTCTCCGGTGGCATGCAGCAGCGTGCCGCGATCTGCCGTGCCCTTGTGCACGAGCCGTCCCTGCTGCTGCTGGACGAGCCCTTCGGCGCTTTGGACGCGATGACCCGCGACACGCTGAACGTCGAGGTCAACAGGATCTGGCGGGAAACCCACAAGACGGCGGTGCTGATCACCCACTCCATCCCCGAGGCGGTCTTCCTCGCCGAGCGGGTGATCGTGATGAGCCCGAGACCGGGAAGGATCATCGACGAGGTCCGCATCCCCTTTGGCCCGGTGCGCACTCCTGACTTGCTGGGCGAACCGGAGTTCGGCGCCCTGTGCGGCCACATCCGCGAGCACTTCGAGGTGAGAGGCTCATGACCAAGGACTCCCAGCACGACCTCGCCCAGCCGGGCCTGCGCGAGACCGCCCGCCCCACACAGAAGCCGGGCCGCTCCGGCTCGCGCCGCTCCGGCCGCCTGCTCGGCGGCCGTGGTGGCCAGTACCTCGCCACCTCGGCGGTCCTGCTGGTGGTGCTCCTGGCGTGGCAGTTCCTGCCGGCATGGCTGAACACCCCGTCCTATGTGATGCCGGTGTTCAGCGATGTGCTCCGGGCGCTCACCGACCCGGCGGCCTTCCCGAGGTACGTGTCGAACGCGGCCGTGACGATGACGGAGGTGATGCTCGGTCTCGCCATCGGCGTCTCACTCGGCCTCCTCCTGGCCATCGTGCTCTCGGAAATGCCCCGCGTCTACGCCGTGGTCTTCCCCTACGTGGTTGCCATCGAGTCGATCCCGAAAGTGGCCGTGGCTCCGCTCTTCGTGATCTGGTTCGGCTTTGGCTTGACCTCGAAGGTGATCGTGGTGGTCATGCTCGCCTTCTTCCCGGTGTTGGTGAACACGATTCACGGGCTACGGGCAGTCGAGCGGGACCATATCGACCTGTTCCGGGTCAATGGCTCCGGTCCGGTGCAGATGCGGCTGCGACTGATGATCCCCTCGGCGCTGCCCCAGATCTTCAGCGGCCTGGAACTCGCGGTCGCCAACGCGATGGTGGGGGCGATCGTCGCGGAGTTCGTCGGCGCTCAACAGGGCCTGGGAATGCTGATCCTCCAAGCTCAAGGGCGGATGGAGACGGCTGCGGTGTTCGCGCTCCTGATCATCCTGTCGGCCCTGGGCATCCTGTTGAACGTCAGCGTCCGGGCGCTGCGCCGGGTGGTGGTCAGCTGGGAGATCACCCGCTGAGCGGCAGCGCAGCGCTCACAGTTTGCGCAGACGCATGCGGTGCACGCGGTGCTCGGCGTCCTTGGTCACCACCAGGGTGGCCCGGCCACGGGTGGGTTCGATGTTCTCCCGCAGGTTCCTCTCGTTGATCGAGGTCCAAATCTGCTCGGCCCGGGTCACCGCCGCGGCATCGTCCAGTTCGGCGAAGTGACGGAAGTACGAGCCCGGCTCGGAGAAGGCCGTGGATCGCAGCTTCAGGAATCGATCCACGTACCAGCGCTTGATGTCCCGGCGGCGTGCGTCCACATAGATCGAGAAGTCGAAGAAGTCGCTCACCGCGATCGACGTCGTGCCGTCAGCGGTGATCCGGGCGGGCTGGAGCACGTTCAGGCCCTCGACGATGAGCACATCGGGCCGGCGCACCACCTGGCGACGCTCCGGAACGATGTCGTAGGTGACATGGTCGTACAGCGGTGCGGAGACCTCGGCGGCCCCGCCCTTGACCTCGGCCACGAAGCGCAGCAGTGCCCGACGGTCGTAAGACTCCGGGAAGCCCTTGCGCTGCAACAGCCCTCGCCGTTCCAACTCGGCATTGGGGTACAGGAAGCCATCGGTGGTCACCAGATCCACCCGCGGGGTCTGCGGCCAGCGGCGCATGAGTTCGCGCATCAGCCGCGCCGTGGAGGATTTGCCCACCGCGACTGAGCCCGCAATGCCAATCACGTAGGGGGTGCGTCGCGGGCGCTCGCCGAGGAAGGAGGAGGTCGCCTCGTGCAGGGCGCCGGTGGCTCCGGCATAGAGCTGCAACAGCGCGGACAGCGGCCGGTAGACGTCGTCGACCTCGGTGAGGTCGGTGGGGTCGCCGAGCCCGCGCAGCAGCGCGACGTCATCCGAGGTCAGGGGGAGCGGAGTGGTCGCCGCCAGACGCGACCAGGCCTCGCGGCCGAACTCGACGAAGGGCGTAGGTGGGCTCTGCGGGCTGACCGTCACCCCACCATTGTCCCATCGCGCCGGTGGCCGTCTGCCTATGCTGGCGCGCATGTGCGGCATCGTGGGCTACGTCGGCCCCTCTTCCCCCAGCTCTCGCCCCCTCGACCTCACTCTGGAGGGCCTGGCTCGCCTCGAGTACCGCGGCTATGACTCCGCCGGCGTGGCTGTGGCCGGCGCCGGCGCCCTGGCAGCGGCCAAGAAGGCCGGAAAACTCGCGAACTTGCGCGGTGTGCTCGAGGAGAGCCCGTTGCCCGAGGGCACTGCTGCGATCGGCCACACCCGGTGGGCCACGCACGGTGGGCCGACCGACATCAATGCCCACCCCCACCTTTCCGAGGATGGCCGGCTGGCGGTCATCCACAACGGCATCATCGAGAACTTCGCCGCACTCAAGGCGGAGCTGGAGGCCGAGGGAGTCTCGTTCTCCTCCGAGACCGACACCGAGGCCGTAGCGCATCTGCTCTCCCGCGCCTACACCGCCTCCGGCGACCTGAGCGCCGCCATGCTGGCCGTCACCGCCCGGCTGGAGGGCGCCTTCACCCTCCTGGCCCTGCACGCCGAGCAGCCGGGAACAGTCGTCGCCGCACGCCGCAACTCCCCGCTCGTGGTGGGGCTGGGGGAGGGCGAGAACTTCCTCGGCTCCGACGTCGCCGCCTTCATCTCGGCGACCAAAGAGGCCATGGAAATCGGCCAGGACCAGGTCGTCACCCTCACCGCCGATGCGGTCACCGTGGTCGACGCCGCCGGGCAGCCGGCCGAGGGCAAGCGATTCACCGTGGACTGGGATGCCGCAGCGGCCGTCAAGGGCGGTTTCGAGACCTTCATGGAGAAGGAGATCCACGATCAGCCCAAGGCCGTGGCCGACACGCTTCTGGGCCGGCACGACGAAGCCGGGAACCTGGTGCTCGACGAGCTGCGCGTGGACGAGTCCGTGCTCCGCGGGGTGGACAAGATCGTGGTGGTGGCCTGCGGCACCGCGGCCTACGCCGGCCACGTGGCCAAATACGCCGTCGAGCACTGGTGCCGCATCCCGGTCGAGGTCGAGCTCGCGCACGAGTTCCGCTACCGCGATCCCGTGGTGAACGTCCGCACCCTGGTGGTGGCGATCTCCCAGTCCGGGGAGACCATGGACACCCTGATGGCGGTGCGCCACGCCAGCGAGCAGGGAGCGAAGGTCCTCGCCATCGTGAATACCCATGGCTCGACCATCGCCCGCGAAGCCGACGCCGTGCTCTACACCCATGCCGGCCCTGAGGTGGCGGTGGCCTCCACCAAGGCCTTCCTGGCGCAGATCACCGCCTGCTACCTGCTCGGGCTCTACCTATCGCAGGTGCGTGGCTACAAGTACCCCGACGAGGTGGCCGGCTATCTCGAGGAACTCGGCAAGCTGCCGGGCAAGATCGAACAGGTCCTGGAGCAGGAGGAGGACATCAAGGCGGTGGCCCGGGCCATGCAGAGCAACACCTCGGTGCTGTTCCTGGGCCGCCACGTGGGCTTCCCTGTGGCCATGGAGGGCGCCCTGAAGCTCAAGGAGCTGGCCTACATCCACGCCGAGGGATTCGCGGCCGGCGAGCTCAAGCACGGCCCGATCGCGCTGATCGAGCCCGGTCAGCCGGTCTTCGTCATCGTCCCCACCCCGCGCCGGCCGCTGCTGCACCAGAAGGTGGTCTCCAACATCCAGGAAGTGCGCGCCCGCGGCGCCCGCACCCTGGTCATCGCCGAGGAGGGCGATGAGTCGGTGGAGGAGTTCGCCGAGGTGATCTTCCGCGTGCCCCGCACGCCCACGCTGATGATGCCGCTGGTCACGGTGGTGCCGCTGCAGATCTTCGCCGCGGAACTCGCCGCAGCCAAGGGCCTGGACGTGGACCAGCCCCGCAACCTCGCCAAGTCCGTGACGGTGGAGTAGTGGCCACGAGGAGGCTGGAACCGTGATCGTGGCCATCGGCGTCGATCTGTGCGCCGTGCGGCGGCTCGCCGAGCGCCTCGAACGCGCCCCGCGCCTGGCCGAGCGGCTGTTCACCGCGGGCGAGCGCGGCCTGCCGGTGGAATCCTTGGCGGCCCGCTTCGCCGCCAAGGAGGCGGTGGCCAAGGCTCTGGGTTCCCCTGGTGGTCTGAGCTGGCAGGACTGTGAGGTGCGGAGCGCGGCCTCCGGTGCGCCGGAGGTGCACCTGCGTGGCGCGGTGGCTGCCCGCGCCGAGGAGCTGGGCATCACCCATTGGCACCTCTCCCTGAGTCACGACGGCGGCGCTGCCATCGCCATGGTGGTGGCCGAAAGGTAGGGGCGGCACCATAGGGACATGATCACCGCTCACACCGCCGAGGCTGTACGCGAGGCCGAGGAGCCCCTTCTCGCCGCGGGCGTGCCGCTGATGGAACGCGCCTCCTTTGCCCTGAGTACTGCCATCGCGCGAGAGCTGCGGGCGCGTGAGCAGCCCGTGAGCGGAGCTCGGGTGCTGCTGCTGGTCGGTGGGGGCAACAACGGCGGAGATGCCCTGCACGCCGGCGCCTACCTCGCCCGGCGCGGCTGCGCGGTGCGGGCGGCTCTGCTCGCACCCGAAGCGCGGGTCCATCCGGCCGGTCTCAGCGCTGCCCGGCGGGCCGGCGTCCAGGTCGAGCAGGTCGCCGGTGAGGACGGGCTGGTCTCGCTCGCCGCATCGCACCCGGTGTGGGTGGACGGCCTCACGGGGATTGGGGCCTCGGGCGGCCTTCGTTCCCCGCTGGCCGAAGCGGTGGAGGCCCTCACTGATCGCGCCGCAGAACTCCGCAGGGTCGGTTCGCCGCCGTTGATCGTGGCGGTGGACGTCCCCTCGGGGATCGGGGTCGACGACGGCAGCCTGCCCGGCCCGGTGCTGCCGGCCGATCTCACCGTGACCATGGGCGCGGTGAAAGCCGGGCTGGTGTTGCCGCCCGCCGCGCCACTGGCCGGGCGCATCGAGGTGGTGGATCTCGGGCTGGAGCTGGGCGAGGCGGAGGCCATGAGCCTGGAGGAGGGCGATGCGGCTGCGCGCTGGCCTGTTCCCGGCACTGCTGATCACAAGTACACCCGCGGCGTCCTCGGGGTGGCCGCCGGTTCAGCCACGTACCCGGGGGCCGCCGTCCTCACCGTGGCCGGGGCGCTCGCCACCGGGCCAGGCATGGTGCGCTACCTCGGCGCGCCCTCGGTCAGCGCCGCCGTCCTGGGGGCCTATCCGGAGGTGGTGGCCGGCTCCGGCCGGGTGCAGGCTTGGGTGCTCGGCCCTGGTGTGGACCCCGACGACGAGATCCGCTTGGAGGAGCTTGCTGAGTACCGCGACGCCGCTGCGGAGGCAGGCGTGCCCGTGATCTTCGATGCCGGCGGACTGAGCCTGCTGCACGAACGCGAGGTCAAGGCCGAGGGGCCTACGGTGATCACCCCGCATGCCGGAGAGCTCGCGGCGCTCCTGACCGCCCGGGGGAACGACGTCGCCCGCGCGGAGGTCGACGCCGCTCCGGCCGCTCACGCCCGGCGCGCAGCGCAGCTCACCGGTGCCGTGGTGCTTCTGAAAGGCAGCGCCACGGTGATCGCAGCGCCGGATGGGCCCCGGTATGTCCAGGCCGAGGCCACCGGCTGGTTGGCCACCGCCGGCGCCGGGGATGTCCTCGCCGGCGTGCTCGGCACCCTGGCCACAGCCGCGCAGAGCACCGCCGAGGCCGGCCATCGCCGCGTCACGGCCCGGGAACTCGCCGACGTCGCCGCCCTGGCGGTCTTCGTTCACGGCCGGGCGGCTCGCCGCGCCGCCGGGCTCCCGCCACACGCGCTCCCGGCGGCGGCCGGGGGACCTGCGGGTCACCCCCTGCGCGCCGGGGACGTGGCCGCAGCACTCCCCGCCGTCATCGGAGAGCTGCTCGGATAGCGCGCCACTGCCGCGCGGTCCGCGTTGCTCACGCTCACGCAGCGGGCTCGGGTGGGAGACTGGGGCCATGACGAGTGCGCCCCGCGGCCCCGTGACTGAGGAGGCCCCCGATCCGGGCTGGGCCGAGCCACACCCGGCACGCGCCCTGGTCGATCTGCAGGCCATCGCCGAGAACACCCGCCGTCTGAACGAGGTCACGCCCGCCGCCGAGGTCATGGCCGTGGTCAAGGCCGACGCTTACGGGCACGGCCAGCTCCCGGTGGCGCGCACCGCCCTGCAGGCCGGGGCCAGCTGGCTCGGCACGGCCCAGCTCACCGAGGCCCTGGCGTTGCGCGCCGAACTGGCCGCCGACGGGCTCCACCCTCCCATCCTGGCGTGGTTGTACTCGCCCTCGGCTGCGCTCGACGACGGGTTGCTCGCCGACATCGATCTCTCGGTCTCCACCCCGGCGGGCGTGCAGCAGGTGAGCGCCGCCGCCCACCGCACCGGCCGGACCGCCCGGATCCACCTCAAGGTCGATACCGGGATGGGGCGCGGGGGAGCCCGGGCTGAAGACTTCGGCGATCTCCTCCACGCCGCGGCGCAGGCGCGCGCGGAGGGGGCGGTGGAGATCACCGGCATCTGGTCGCACCTGGCACGCTCCGATGAACCGGAGCACTCCTTCACCGCCGAGCAGATCGAGGTCTTCACCTCCGCCCTCGCCCAGGCGGGTCAGGCGGGCATCGATCCGCAGGTGCGTCACCTCGCGAACTCGGCCGGAGCACTGTTCCACCCCGGGGCACACTTCGATCTGGTGCGCCCCGGGATCGCCACGTACGGCCTGAGCCCCGTGGCGGGGCAGAACCCGGCAGAGGTGGGCCTGCGCCCGGCCATGCACCTCCAGGCCCGCGTGGTGCTGGTCAAGGACGTGCCGCCCGGCACGCCCGTCTCCTACGGCGGCACCGCCCAGACCAGCACCGAGACACGCTTGGCCGTGGTGCCGCTCGGCTACGCCGACGGCCTGCCCCGGGTCGCCTCGGACCTCGGCCCCGTGCTGATCGGGGGCCTGCGCCGCCAGGTCACCGGCCGGGTGTGCATGGACCAGCTGGTGGTCGACCTCCAGGGCCGGGATCACTCGATCAGCGAGGGCACCGTGGTCACCCTCTTCGGTGACGGCGCACAGGGCCACCCCACGGCCGATGACTGGGCTCGGCTCTCCGGCACAATCAGCTACGAGATGGTGTCCCGCATCGGCACCCGAGTGCCGCGCATCTACCTGCCCGTGCGCGAGTCTGCGCCTGCCGGATCGCCCGTCATCACCCAGGAGGCCACCGCGTGAACACCATCGAGATCGAGCTCCCCGATGCCGAGGCCACCCGTGACTTCGGCGCGCGGCTGGCCGCGGTGCTGCGCCCCGGCGACCTCGTCCTGCTCTCCGGCGGGCTCGGGGCGGGCAAGACCACCCTGACCCAGGGCATCGGCGCCGGCCTGAACGTGCGCGGCCACGTCGCCTCGCCCACCTTCATCATCGCGCGCGTCCATCACTCCCTCGTTGATGGGCCGGATCTGGTGCACGTCGATGCCTACCGGCTCAGCTCGCTGGACGAGCTCGACGCGCTCGATCTGGACAGCTCGCTGGAGGAGTCCGTGACCGTCGTGGAGTGGGGGGCCGGCACCGCCGAGGCACTGTCCGCGGACCGGCTTGAGGTCGAGCTGCAGCGCCCGGAGGGTGCCGCGACGCCGGGTGTGGGAGGAGAGGCCGAGGTGGTCGACGCACCGATCGATCTGGAGGATCTTGCCGCGCCGGCTGCGCGCCGGGCCACGGTGCGCGCGGTGGGTTCGCGCTGGCGCGACCTCGACGCGGCGGACCTGCAGTCATGAACGAGCGCCCGGGCACGCGCCTCACTGCCGCACGGGCACGCTGGAGTGGGCGAGGCCTGCGCGCGGCGCTGGCCGGAGCAGTGCTGCTCGCGGTGTGGACCGCGCCGGCCGTGGCCCAGGAACTCGCGGAGACCGATCCTCCCCGACCGGTCGCGGCGGCCGATGTCCCTGAGGATGTGGTCGAGTGGTTCCTGGACGCCGGGAGCCAGGTGGTCACCAACCAGGCGATCCAAGTGCTGGGATTGTCCCCGGAGGCCGCCGCAGCCGCGGAACTCGGCCTGATCCGCTCGGTGATGACCTGGTCTCCCTCCTACATCGAGGCCACTTCACTCGTCGAGCCGGTCGTGCCGGCGGAGCGGTGGATCGCCCCGGTCATGAGCCCGGCGTCGGACGACGGTGACGCCGATGACGAACCGGAGGTCGAGCAGACCGGCAGCCCGGAAGACAGCGGCGATGCCGAGAGCGCAGCCGGGCTGGCCGACGAGCGCACGGTTGCCGATCCGGCCGAGAGTCCGGATCCGGCGACCGAGGAGGAGGAAGCAAACCCTGGCGAGTACCTCGGAATGCTCCATGCCGAGCGGATCGACAATGGCGGTATCCGCCTGCAGAGTTTCGTGCCGGGTGCCGCACCAGCACGCGATCTCGCCAGCCTGGACAGCGAGGCGATGCTGGTCTTCGACGAGGTGCTCGATGCGTGGTTCGCGATTGTCGACGGCGAGGTACAGCCGGCAGATGCGGTTGCCCGCGAGAGCCTGGCCGGCTCGATCTCGCTGCGGGATTACCAGTTCTTCGTGGCGGAGCGGTACGCGGCGGATGGAGACGCCACCGCAGAGGGCGGCGAGGCTGCCAGCGCGGAACCCGCGATCTGGACGGCGGGCATCCTGGGCAGTCTGCTCATGCTCACGGCGGCCATCGTCTGGCTCCGCAAGGGTGACTGAGCCGCCGGGAGGCGAGGCGTGGTGCCGGCTTCTCCGGCCGTGCGCTCGCCGGGGCGAGAAGATCGAAACCGTCCGGTCAGGTCAATCTCGCTGGGCGGAGGTCTGAAGCAGGGAACTGCCGGGAAGCCTGACAGGAAAGCCCCATAAATGTAGGGTCAAGTATCCTCTCCCGAGCTTCGCCTGGACATAATGGAGTGCCCGTGACTGCCGCCCTAGAATCTCGCACCCTACCCACGATCACGCGCACAGTAGCGGCCCTCCTGGCAACCCTGCTGGTCGGCGTGAGCTTTGTGATGGCTGCGCCTGCGGCGCAGGCCGCCCGCATCAGCCCGGTCGTTCCAGAAGGCTCGGGCTACACACAGACCTTCACCCAGCCGAACGTCGATCCGGTGGTGGCCACCTACTCCTTCTCCGGGGCAACGGTGGCGAGCGGAACCCAGCAACACCCCGACCGTGGCTCGAGCGTGGACAACTACTCGGAGCCGATTCCGGCCGGGACGGATGTGGCGTGGTTGCTGACATCGGCGGACTGCCCGGCGCCGGGCGGGGACTTCGATTGCCCGGGCCGCGGCACCGTGACCATCACCTTCGACCGCCCGGTCGACAACCCGACCGTGCACATCGCGGGACTGGGCGCGGGTCAGGCGAATGCTGCGTTCCACGCGGTGGGCACGCTCACCTCGGCTCCTGCCGGCGCCACGATGTCGGTCGTGGGCGATGCCACGAATCTTGAGGTGGTCAATGGGGGCACGACCTTCCAGGCCGGCACCATGAGAGCGAGTCCTTCGTGCAGCACCATTAACACGGGCTACGACGGCCTCGCTGGGTGTGGCAGCCTCCAGGTTGCCGGTACCGGGATCACCGAGTTGACCTTCGATATCGCTCTGCGCGGCAATAACAGTGGTGCCGCAACGACAGTGTCGTCCGATGAGGGCTGGTCGATGATTGTCACCCTCGAGGATGAGCCCGATCCCAGCTTGACCGTGCTGAAGTCCGCTGACGTGGAGGAGATCACTGCAGCTGGCCAAGAAATCACCTATTCCTTCGAGGTGACGAACACCGGCAATGTGGCGCTCTCGGACGTTGCGCCGGTGGAGGGTGACTTCTCGGGTTCGGGCGAGTTGGGGGAGATCAGCCCGGAGAGCGTGACGCTCGCTCCGGGGGAGAGCGCCGTGTTCAACGCGACCTACGAAGCGACCCAAGAGGACATCGACGCGGGCGGAATCACGAATACCGCGACCGCGACGGGCACACCGCCCGGTGATGCGGAGTTGCCGCCGGTGCCACCGTCGGAGGTGACCGTGCCCGCGGCCTCGGAGCCGGGCCTGTCGGTGCTCAAGTCGGCGAGCCCTTCGGACCCCGATGCCTATGTCGCTGGCCAAGTCATCGTGTACTCCTTCGAGGTGACGAATACCGGGAACGTCACGATCACGGACGTCGCGCCCGAAGAGGCGGACTTCACGGGCACGGGCGAGCTGGGTGAGATCACGCCGGAGAGCGTGGCCTTGGCCCCGGGTGAGGAGGCGACGTTCACGGCGAGCTATGTGGTGACTCAGGCGGACATTGACGCGGGCGGAGTCACGAATACCGCGACCGCGACGGGTACTCCGCCCGGTGGTGTCGAGTTGCCGCCGGTGCCGCCGTCGGAGGTGACCGTGCCCGCGGAAGCGGAGCCAGCTCTGTCGGTGGTGAAGTCTGCGGAGCCGGAAGAGGTGTCGGAGGCTGAGCAGGAGATCCTCTATTCCTTCGTGGTGACCAACACTGGAAACGTGACGATCACCGACGCCGCTCCGGTGGAGGGTGACTTCAGTGGTTCGGGTGAGTTGGGTGAGATCACGCCCGAGAGTGTGACCCTGGCTCCGGGTGAGGAGGCGACGTTTACGGCGAGCTATGTGGTGACCCAGGCGGACATCGATGCCGGGGGAATCACGAATACGGCCACCGCGACCGGAACGCCCCCCGGCGATGCGGAGTTGCCGCCGGTGCCGCCCTCGGAGGTCACCGTGCCCGCGGCCTCTGAGCCAGGTCTGTCGGTGGTCAAGTCGGGGAGTCCGTCGGACCCCGACTCGTATGTGGTCGGCCAGGAGATCGTCTATTCCTTCGAGGTGACGAATACCGGGAATGTGACAATCACGGACGCCGCTCCGGTGGAGGGTGACTTCAGTGGTTCGGGTGAGTTGGGTGAGATCACGCCCGAGAGTGCGATCCTGGCTCCCGGTGAGAGCGCGACCTTCACCGCGGAATACACCCTCACCCAGGACGACATCAACGAGGGCGGAGTCACGAACACCGCGACCGCGACGGGAACGCCTCCGGGCGACGTCGAGTTGCCGCCGGTGCCGCCCTCGGAGGTCGAGATCCCAGTGGCCTCCGACCCGTCCTTGTCGGTGGTGAAGTCCGCTGATCTGGAGGAGGTCACCGAGGCTGAGCAGGAGATTGTCTATTCCTTTGTGGTGACGAATACCGGGAATGTGACAATCACGGACGCCGCTCCGGTGGAGGGTGACTTCAGTGGTTCGGGTGAGTTGGGTGAGATCACGCCGGAGAGCGTGGCCTTGGCCCCGGGTGAGGAGGCGACGTTCACGGCGAGCTATGTGGTGACTCAGGCGGACATTGACGCGGGCGGAGTCACGAATACCGCGACCGCGACGGGTACTCCGCCCGGTGGTGTCGAGTTGCCGCCGGTGCCGCCGTCGGAGGTGACCGTGCCCGCGGAAGCGGAGCCAGCTCTGTCGGTGGTGAAGTCTGCGGAGCCGGAAGAGGTGTCGGAGGCTGAGCAGGAGATCCTCTATTCCTTCGTGGTGACCAACACTGGAAACGTGACAATCACGGACGCCGCTCCGGTGGAGGGTGACTTCAGTGGTTCGGGTGAGTTGGGTGAGATCACGCCGGAGAGCGTGGCCTTGGCCCCGGGTGAGGAGGCGACGTTCACGGCGAGCTATGTGGTGACTCAGGCGGACATTGACGCGGGCGGAGTCACGAATACCGCGACCGCGACGGGTACTCCGCCCGGTGGTGTCGAGTTGCCGCCGGTGCCGCCGTCGGAGGTGACCGTGCCCGCGGAAGCGGAGCCAGCTCTGTCGGTGGTGAAGTCTGCGGAGCCGGAAGAGGTGTCGGAGGCTGAGCAGGAGATCCTCTATTCCTTCGTGGTGACCAACACTGGAAACGTGACAATCACGGACGCCGCTCCGGTGGAGGGTGACTTCAGTGGTTCGGGTGAGTTGGGTGAGATCACCCCGGAGAGTGTGACCCTGGCTCCGGGTGAGGAGGCGACGTTTACGGCGAGCTATGTGGTGACCCAGGCGGACATTGACGCCGGGGGAATCACGAATACCGCGACCGCGACGGGTACTCCGCCCGGTGGTGTCGAGTTGCCGCCGGTGCCGCCGTCGGAGGTGACCGTGCCCGCGGAAGCCGACCCGAGTCTGACCGTGGTGAAGTCTGCGGAGCCGGAAGAGGTGACGGAGGCTGAGCAGGAGATCCTCTACTCCTTCGTGGTGACCAACACCGGAAACGTGACGATCACCGACGCCGCTCCGGTGGAGGGTGACTTCTCCGGCACGGGTGAGTTGGGTGAGATCACCCCGGAGAGTGTGACGCTCGCTCCGGGTGAGGAGGCGACGTTTACGGCGAGCTATGTGGTGACGCAGGCGGACATTGACGCCGGGGGAATCACGAATACGGCCACCGCGACGGGTGCTCCGCCCGGTGGTGTCGAGTTGCCGCCGGTGCCGCCGTCGGAGGTGACGGTGCCCGCGGCCTCTGAGCCGGGTCTGTCGGTGGTGAAGTCTGCGGAGCCGGAAGAGGTGTCGGAGGCTGAGCAGGAGATTGTCTATTCCTTTGTGGTGACGAATACCGGGAATGTGACGATCACGGATGCCGCTCCGGTGGAGGGTGAGTTCTCCGGTTCGGGTGAGTTGGGGGAGATTACCCCGGAGAGTGTGACGCTCGCCCCGGGTGAGGAGGCGACGTTCTCGGCGAGCTATGTGGTGACGCAGGCGGACATCGACGCCGGTGGAATCACGAACACGGCCACTGCGACGGGTACTCCGCCCGGCGGGGTCGAGCTGCCGCCGGTGCCTCCCTCGGAAGTGACCGTGCCTGCCGAGCCTGATCCCGGGCTCACCGTTGTGAAGTCCTCAACCCCGTCGGACCCCGACTCGTATGTGGTCGGTCAGGAGATCCTCTATTCCTTCGTAGTGACGAACACCGGGAACGTGACGATCACGGACGCCGCGCCCGTCGAAGGCGACTTCTCCGGGACGGGAGATCTCGGTGAGATCACCCCCGAGAGCGTGATCTTGGCTCCCGGTGAGAGTGCGACCTTCACCGCGGAATACACCCTCACCCAAGCCGATGTCGACGCCGGCAATGTCACCAACACCGCGTCCGCGACGGGCACACCGCCCGGCGATGCGGAGTTGCCACCGGTCCCGCCGTCAGAGAACGAGCTCCCGATCCTTGGCGATCCGAGCCTGACCGTGGTGAAGTCGGCTGATCTGGAGGAGGTCACCGAGGCTGAGCAGGAGATTGTCTATTCCTTTGTGGTGACAAACACCGGGAATGTGACGGTCACGGATGCCGCTCCGGTGGAGGGTGAGTTCTCCGGGACGGGTGAGTTGGGGGAGATCACGCCGGAGAGCGTGACGCTGATCCCGGGTGAGGAGGCGACGTTCACGGCGAGCTATGTGGTGACTCAGGCGGACATCGACGCCGGGGGAATCACGAATACCGCGACCGCGACCGGCACACCGCCTGGAGATGCGGAGTTGCCGCCGGTGCCTCCCTCGGAAGTGACCGTGCCCGCGGTTCTTGAACCTGGACTAGGTGTCGTCAAGTCTTCGACTCCGTCCGACCCAGACTCATATCTGGCCGGCCAGGAGGTTGTCTACTCCTTCGTGGTGACGAATACCGGGAACACGACGCTCACGGATGTTGCGCCGGTGGAGGGTGAGTTCAGTGGTTCGGGTGAGTTGGGGGAGATTGCGCCCGAGAGCGTGACGCTCGCTCCCGGTGAGAGCGCGACCTTCACCGCGGAATACACCCTCACCCAAGCCGATGTCGACGCCGGTGGCGTGACCAACACTGCCACCGCGACCGGCACGCCGCCCGGAGATGTGGAGCTGCCACCCGTCCCGCCCTCGGAGAACGAATTCCCGGTCGTCTCCGACCCAAGCCTGACCGTGGTGAAGTCCGCAGAACCGGAAGAGGTGTCGGAGGCCGGTGACGAGATCGTCTACTCCTTCGTGGTGACCAATGCCGGGAACGTGACGATCACGGATGTCGCTCCGGTGGAGGGTGATTTCACCGGGACAGGTGAGTTGGGGGAGATCACGCCGGAGAGCGTGACGCTGATCCCGGGTGAGAGTGCGACCTTCACCGCGGACTACACCCTCACCCAGGCGGACATCGACGCGGGCGGAATCACGAACACCGCGACCGCGACGGGCACACCGCCGGGCGATGTCGAGTTGCCGCCAGTGCCGCCGTCGGAGGTGACGGTGCCCGCGGAGTCAGATCCGAGCCTGACCGTGGTGAAGTCCGCGGAACCGGAAGAGGTGTCGGAGGCCGGTGACGAGATCGTCTACTCGTTCGTGGTGACCAATACGGGGAATGTCACCATCACGGACGCGGCTCCGGTGGAGGGTGATTTCACCGGGACAGGTGAGTTGGGTGAGATCACGCCGGAGAGCGTGACGCTGATCCCGGGTGAGAGTGCGACCTTTACCGCGGACTACACCCTCACCCAGGCAGATATCGACGCGGGCGGAATCACGAACACCGCGACCGCGACGGGCACACCGCCGGGCGATGTCGAGTTGCCGCCGGTGCCGCCGTCGGAGGTGACGGTGCCCGCGGAGTCAGATCCGAGCCTCTCGGTGGTGAAGTCTGCTGAACCGGAAGAGGTGTCGGAGGCCGGTGACGAGATCGTCTACTCCTTCGTGGTGACGAACACCGGGAATGTGACGATCACGGACGCCGCTCCAGTCGAGGGTGAGTTCACCGGTTCGGGTGAGCTGGGCGCGATCACGCCCGAGAGCGTGAGCTTGGCTCCCGGTGAGAGTGCGACCTTCACCGCGGAGTACACCCTCACCCAGGCAGACATCGACGCCGGGGGAATCACGAATACCGCGACCGCGACGGGCACACCGCCGGGCGATGTCGAGTTGCCGCCGGTGCCGCCGTCCGAGGTGACGGTGCCCGCGGAAGCCGACCCGGGCCTGTCGGTCGTCAAGTCGGCGAGCCCGTCGGACCCTGACTCCTATGTAGTCGGTCAAGAGATCGTCTACTCCTTCGTGGTGACGAACACCGGAAACGTGACGATCACGGACGCCGCTCCAGTCGAGGGTGAGTTCACCGGGACAGGTGAGTTGGGGGAGATCACGCCGGAGAGCGTGACGCTGATCCCGGGTGAGAGTGCGACCTTCACTGCGGAGTACACCCTCACCCAGGCGGACGTCGACGCGGGCGGGGTGACGAACACGGCGACCGCGACGGGCACACCGCCCGGAGATGTGGAACTACCGCCGGTCCCGCCGTCGGAGAACGAGCTCCCGGTTCTTCCGGAGCCGGGCCTCATGGTCATCAAGACCGCTGATGTGCACGAGGTGGCATCCGCCGGGCAGGAGATTCTCTACTCCTTCGTGGTGACCAATACGGGAAATGTGACGATCACGGACGCCGCTCCAGTCGAGGGTGAGTTCACCGGGACAGGTGAGTTGGGGGAGATCACGCCGGAGAGCGTGACGCTGATCCCGGGTGAGAGTGCGACCTTCACCGCGGAGTACACCCTCACCCAGGCGGACATCGACGCGGGCGGGGTGACGAACACGGCGACCGCGACGGGCACACCGCCCGGAGATGTGGAACTACCGCCGGTCCCGCCGTCGGAGTACGAGGTGCCTGCTCTCCACGAGCCAGACCTCACGGTCGTGAAGACTGCCGATCTGGACGAGGTCACCGCATCTGGTGAGGAGATCGTCTATTCGTTCGTGGTCTCCAACACCGGAAACGTGACGCTCACCGATGTCGCCCCGGTGGAGGGTGAGTTCTCCGGGACGGGTGAGTTGGGGGAGATCGTGCCGGTGAGTGTGACACTCGCTCCCGGTGAGAGTGCGACCTTCACCGCGGAGTACACCGTGACCACGGCTGACCTCACGGCCGCCACACTGGTGAATACGGCGACCGCGACGGGCACGCCACCACGGGGTGGACCGATGGTCAGCGATCCGTCGTCGACGTCCACGGCCGTGTCGCCTCCGGACGACAAGAAGCTCCCGTCCACCGGTGTTCAGCCCTTCGGGTTGATCGGCCTCGCGGCAGCCTTCCTGCTCACCGGAGCGATCGTCGTGCGTGGCACGGGGCAGCGCCGACGCTCCTGACCGGAAGCGTGGCCGCAGGCCTGCAGTCGCAGGCCTGCGGCCACAACCTCGAGGCGAACGCGCGGGCGTGATCGGACGGCTTGGGTGTGCCCGAGACATAACCTAGGACTGTGCGCATTCTCAGTATCGACAGCTCGGGTGGCTCGACCGTCGCGCTCGTGGAGGTGCTCGACGGCTCGGCCACGGTCCTTGGGTGCTCCGCCTCGGAGAACCCCCGTCAGCATGCGGAGTCACTGACTCCGATGATCGGCGCCTTGCTCGAGAGCCGTGGCAGCGAGGTGGATGTGGTGGCCGCAGGGACAGGGCCAGGGCCTTTCACCGGGTTGCGGGCTGGTCTGATGACCGCCCGTGTCTTCGCCCGTGGCCGCGGTATCCCCGTCTACGGGGTGTGCTCGCTCGATGTGCTGGCTCGCCAGGCCTTCGATGCCGGTGCCACCGGCGAGGTGCTCGTGGCGACGGATGCGCGCCGCCGTGAGGTCTACTGGGCGCGATATCGCGCCGCCGGGAAGCAGGACGTCACCGCGCTGGCCGGCCCTGGCGTCGGCGCGCCGGCCGAGGTTACCGCCGATCAGGCAGGAGTCTTGGCCAGCGAGGACGGCGCCGTGGTGGGCGCCGGGGCGGCTCTGTACTCCGATCTGCTGCCCCCGCGGCTACCTGAGGGCGCGACGGACCTGGTGCACGCCGTCGACGCCGCTGTGCTCGCCCGGATCGTGGCCGGGCGCCTGCGCGCCCAGGCCGAAGGTGCCGCGGTGGACCTGAGCCTCGAACCTCGCTATCTGCGCCGCCCCGACGCCGTGGCAGCACGCTCGGCCACCGTGTGAGGCGCGACGGAACACCGGGGGAGACTGGGTGGATGGACCAGGGCGGGAACGAGGCCGGTGCGCCGCAGGCCGCCGTGTCACTGCGGCCCTTGGTCCTGGCCGACCTTGATCGGGTGATGGAACTGGAGGCCGAGCTCTTCGGCGCCGGTGCATGGCCGAGGGGCACCTACATCGAGGAGCTCACTGAGGCGCCGGATCGCGTCTACGTGGCCGCCGTGGACGAGGACGATCTCGTGGGCTATGCGGGCGTGGTCATCGCCGACGAAGCCCAGATCATGACCGTCGGGGTGGCGCAGTCGCATCAGGGCCGGGGCATTGGCGCCCGCCTGGTGGACGCGCTGCTGGATGCGGCCCGCGAGGCCGGTGCTCGCAGCTGCCTCCTGGAGGTGCGCGCCGCAGACGAGGGGGCGCAACGGCTCTACGCGCGTGCCGGATTCACGCCTCTGGGGCTGCGCCGCAGGTACTACCCCGGGGGAGCGGACGCCGTGGTGATGCGGGCGCGGCTACGGCCTCCTCGCCACACCGGACCGGGGCCGATCGGCGCTGAGGTCACCGGCACCTAGTTGACGCTCAGAGCACCTGGGCGGCCTGGCTGAACTCCAGGCGGCCGGCGCGCGGGCGCTGCGCCTGCGGATCCTCGGGGTCGGGCGCGTGACCCACATTGAGGACCGCCAAGGTCCTCCACCCGGTCTCGGAATGCACGGCGGAGTCGACACCGTCGGCATCCAGCCCGGTCATCGGACCCACCTGCAGCCCGTGGGCACGCAGGCCCAGGATGAGGTAGCCGAGCTGGAGCAACCCATTGAAGCGGCCCAGCTCGAGTCGTGCCTCGGACCTGGCCGGGTCGGCGAAGGACTCCCGCATCCCCGCCCGATGGGGCGCTAAGGTCTCCATGTGCTCGTGCCAGGCCGGATCGAAAGCAGCCACCACCGTCAGCGGCGCGGCGCGCGTCTTGTCACGGTTGGACTCGCTGAGATGGTCGATCACCGACCCGCGCGCCGTCTCGCCGGCAAGCACCGTCAGGCGCAGGGGTTGGGTGTTCATCGCCGTCGGGGCCCACCGCAGGTCCTCGTACACCTGCTGGATGGTGGCCGCGTCCACGGGATCAGCGGTATAGCGGTGGGTGGTGTGGGCTCCGGAGAAGAGTGTCTCCCGGATCTCGGCGGGCAGAGCTGCGGATGCAGGTGCGGACGTGTGCGAGACGGCAGGGCTCATGTCCGCACGTAACCGCGCAGAAGCGCTCAGCGTTCCATCGGCGACGGTGAGATGGGTCACCTAGCTGCCCGTGGTGGGGCGTGGCACGGTGGCCAGGCGGTCCATCCCGGCCTAGCTGACAGCGCGTCATGACGGGCGTCGCGGCGGTGAACGACCCCTTTCGTCAGGGGAGACGCGCGAAATTCCGCCACTCGCGCCGGACGGATCCGGACAGCGGATCGCCGCTGTCTCGCTAGGATCGACCTCATGGCGACGACCTCCGCACCCCCGGCGCCGACGGTGCCCCGCCGGGCCAGGTACACCACAGTGGCCCTCAAGTGGGCCATGGCAATCTCCGGGCTCCTCTTCGTGGGCTTCGTGCTGCTGCACATGTACGGCAACTTCAAGGCCTTCGAAGGTCAGGAGAGCTTCGACGCCTACGCGGAGTCCTTGCGCACGCTCGGGACGCCGGTGCTGCCCTATTACGGCTTCCTGTGGATCCAGCGTGTGGTGCTGACCGTGGCGCTCGTGGTGCACGTCGTCTCCGCGGTGATGCTGTGGCGGCGCGCCAGCAAGGCCCGCCCGCGCGCCTACGTGGTGAAGAAGCGCTCAGCCGGAACCTCTTACGCCGCGCGCACCATGCGCTGGGGCGGTGTGATCCTGCTGCTGTTCATCATCTTCCATATCCTGCAGTTCACCACGGTGAGTTTCGAGGTCGGCGGAAGCTTCGACAGCGAGTACGACCGCCTGGTGGCCGCTTTCCAGCCCGAGGCCTGGTGGGTCTACACCTTCTACTTCATCGCCAACCTCGCGCTCGCACTCCACGTGCGCCACGGCGTCTTCTCCGCGCTGCAGACCCTGAGCATCTCCGACCGCCGCAAGCAGCGGCTGATCAACATCCTGGCGCTCCTGGTGGCCTTGGCTCTGTTCATCGGTTTCATGACGCCGCCGACCGCCATGCTGTTCGGCATCATCAGCTAACGAGGATCCATGACCACCACTGACACTCCCGCACCCGCCGTCAGCGAGGGCCTCGTCAACGGCCTCTACCGCGAGGGCGAGCCCATCGCCGATAGCAAGGCTCCCTCCGGCCCGCTGCAGAACCGCTGGGAGGAGCGCAAGTTCTCCGCCCGCCTGGTCAACCCCGCCAACCGCCGCAAGATGAGCGTGATCATCGTGGGCACCGGGCTTGCCGGCGCCTCGGCCGCGGCCACCCTCGGCGAGGCCGGCTACAACGTCAAGGCCTTCTACTACCAGGACAGCGCCCGGCGCGCGCACTCCATCGCCGCTCAGGGCGGCATCAACGCCGCCAAGAACTATAAGAACGACAACGACTCGACCTTCCGGCTGTTCTACGACACCGTCAAGGGCGGTGACTACCGCGCCCGCGAGTCCAATGTGTACCGCCTCGCTGAGGTGTCCGCCGCCATCATCGACCAGGCTGTGGCCCAGGGCGTGCCCTTTGCCCGCGAGTACGGGGGCTTGCTGGACAACCGCTCCTTCGGTGGCGTGCAGGTCTCCCGCACCTTCTATGCCCGCGGCCAGACCGGCCAGCAGCTCCTCATCGGCGCCTACCAGGCCTTCCAGCGCCAGGTGGCCGCCGGCACCGTCACCTCCTATGCGCGGCACGAGATGCTCGAGCTGATCGTGGCTGACGGCCGAGCCCGCGGCATCATCGTGCGCGACATGGTCACCGGGGAGATCGAGACTCACCTGGCCGACGCGGTGGTGCTGGGCACCGGTGGTTACGGCAACGTCTTCTTCCTCTCCACCAATGCCATGGGATCGAACGTCTCGGCGGCCTGGCGTGCACACCGCAAGGGCGCCTACTTCGGTAACCCCTGCTACACCCAGATTCACCCCACCTGTATCCCGGTCTCCGGGTCCCACCAGTCCAAGCTGACCCTGATGAGCGAGTCGCTGCGCAACGATGGCCGCATCTGGGTGCCCAAGGACCCGGCCGACTGCGACAAGGACCCGCGCGAGATTCCTGAGGACGCCCGCGACTACTACCTGGAGCGGATCTACCCGGCATTCGGCAACCTAGTCCCGCGCGACATCGCTTCACGCTCGGCCAAGTACCAGTGCGACGACGGTCGCGGGGTGGGCCCGGCGGTGGACGAGGTTCAGCCGGACGGCTCCACCAAGCAGGTGCGCCGCGGCGTGTACCTCGACTTCGCCGATGCGATCAAGCGCATGGGCAAATCCACCGTCGCCGCCAAGTACGGCAACCTCTTCGATATGTATCAGCGCATCACCGGGGAGGACCCCTACGAGGTGCCGATGCGGATCTACCCGGCCGTGCACTACACGATGGGCGGGCTGTGGGTGGACTACGACCTGCAGTCGACCATCCCCGGGCTCTTCGTGACCGGTGAGGCGAACTTCTCCGACCACGGCGCGAACCGCCTGGGCGCCTCGGCGCTGATGCAGGGACTTTCGGACGGTTACTTCGTTCTCCCCAACACCATCAACGACTACCTCGCGGACGCTCCCTTCGAGGCGCTGCCCGAGGACCACCCGGCGGTGGCTGAGGCGCACGCCTCGGTCAGCGAGCGCGTGCACAAGCTGCTCTCCGTCAACGGTTCGCGCTCGGTCGATTCCTTCCACCGCGAACTCGGCACGATCATGTGGGAGTACTGCGGGATGGACCGCTCCGAGGAGGGCCTGAAGTACGCCATCGGGCGCATCCGTGAGCTCCGGGAGGAGTTCTGGCGCGATGTGCGGGTGCTCGGTGAGAACGAGGAGCTCAACCAGGCTCTCGAGCGGGCCGGCCGCGTGGCCGACTTCCTCGAGTTGGGCGAGCTCATGTGCGTCGATGCCCTGCACCGCCGCGAATCCTGCGGTGGGCACTTCCGCTCGGAGTCCCAGACCGAGGACGGTGAGGCACTGCGTGACGACGAGAACTTCGCCTACGTCGCAGCCTGGGAATGGGGCGGCGAGGGCGAGGCGCCGGTGCTCCACAAGGAGGACCTGCAGTACGAATACGTCGAGATGAAGCAGCGGAGCTACAAGTGAAGATCACGCTCAAGGTCATGCGCCAGACCGGGCCGTCTGCCGAGCCTCGGCTGGTCCAGTACGAACTCATGGGCATCAGCGGTGACATGTCCTTCCTGGAGATGCTCGACGTGCTCAACGAGGAACTCACCGAGCGCGGTGAGGACCCGGTCGCCTTCGACTCGGACTGCCGCGAGGGCATCTGCGGCATGTGCGGCATCGTCATCGACGGTGAGGCTCACGGCCCGGAACGCACCACCGTCTGCCAGCTGCACATGCGCTCCTTCAAGGACGGCGATGTCATCACCTTGGAGCCGTGGCGCGCCTCGGCCTTCCCGGTGATCAAGGACCTCGTGGTCGACCGCTCCTCCTTCGACCGCATCATCCAGGCCGGCGGCTACATCTCGGTGAACACCGGTGCCGCCCCGGACGCGCACGCCACCCCGGTGCCCAAGGAGGACTCCGACCGTGCCTTCGAGGCCGCCGCCTGCATCGGCTGCGGCGCCTGCGTGGCGGCCTGCCCGAACGCCTCCTCGATGCTCTTCACTGCCGCGAAGGTCGCGCACCTCGGCCTGCTGCCCCAGGGCCAGCCCGAGCGTGAGGCGCGCGTGGTCAACATGTTGCAGCAGCAGGACGCCGAGGGCTTCGGTGGCTGCACCAACATCGGCGAGTGCGCCGCGGTGTGCCCCAAGGAGATCCCGCTGGATGTCATCTCCACCTTGAACCGCGACCTCGGCAAGGCCCTCGCCGGCCGGGGCTGAGACCTGCGCTGCCACCGCATCGCCAGTGGGACAATGGACCGGTGACTGATGCAGCCGGCCCGCTCGTCCTGGGCATCGAGACCTCCTGCGACGAGACCGGCGTTGCGCTGGTGCGCGGGCGTGATCTGCTCGCCGACGTGACTGCGTCCTCCATGGACGAACACGCCCGTTTCGGTGGGATCGTTCCCGAGGTCGCCTCCCGGGCTCACCTCGAAGCCTTCGTCCCCACCCTCGATGCTGCCCTGGAGCGCGCTGACGTCGATCTCTCGCAGGTCGACGCCGTCGCGGTGACCGCCGGACCTGGTCTGGTGGGATCGCTGACCGTCGGGGTCGCGGCCGCGAAGAGCCTGGCCCTGTCGATCGGCAGGCCGCTGTACGGCATCAATCACGTCATTGGCCACGCCGCGGTCGACGAGCTGGTGCACGGGGCCTTCCCGGAGCGCTTCGTCTCGTTGGTCGTCTCCGGCGGCCATACCTCGCTGCTGCTGGTGGATGACATCGCCACCTCGGTGCGTCAGCTCGGCCAGACCCTCGACGACGCCGCGGGCGAGGCCTTCGACAAGGTGGGCCGCCTGCTCGGCCTGCCCTACCCCGGCGGCCCGCACGTGGACCGGCTGGCCCGCGAGGGTGACCCCGACGCCATCCGCTTCCCGCGCGGCCTCACCGCCGCCAAGGACAAGCACCGCTATGCCTACGACTTCTCCTTCTCCGGGCTGAAGACGGCGGTAGCGCGCTACGTGGAAGCCTGCGCGGCCCGTGGCCAGGCCCTGCCTGCGGCCGACGTCGCGGCGGGCTTCTCGGAGTCGGTAGCCGATGTGCTGGTGACCAAGTCCCTCAATGCCTGCGTGGCGCATGACTGCGACACCCTGGTGATCGGCGGGGGATTCTCGGCGAACTCACGCTTGCGGGAGCTCGCCGCCGAGCGAGCGGCCGAACGAGGCATCACCGTGCGCATCCCGCCGATCCGCTACTGCACCGACAACGGCGCCATGATCGCGGCCCTGGGCTCGGCGGTGGTGCGCTCCGGCGCAGCGCCCTCACCGTGGGATCTCTCCACGGACTCGGGCATGCCGTTGGAGACCATCACGCTCTAGTCGTCCGTGCCGGGGCGCAACGCAGGGATCAGCCGCCACAGGCGCGCTCCGAGCACGAAGACCACCAGCGCTATCAGCACCGTCCAGTGCACGCCGCTGATCGATGTCGAGATCTCGGTGTCGGTGCGCACAACGGCGAACTCGGACCAGAGCAGCTGGGCGCTGGCCCGGCCATGCTCGCCGGCGGACTGCCACAGCGCAGAGGCGAAGAAGGCGGTGGCGAACATGGCGACGAGCAGCCAGGCGCTGGCCATCCCGACGCCGGTGAGCCACAGCGGCTTGCGGGTACGGGAGAGCGTCTGGCGATAGCTGCGCGCCAGTTCACGTGCGGGGCCTAGCTCGGCGATGGCCTCGCGCATGGAGGAATCGGCCGCGGCGGCGTCGAGATCGCCGCGCAAGCCTTCAGTGAGGCTCTTGACCTCGTGGCGCGGGGTCTCGTCGTCAAGCCAGAGCTCCACTTTCGTGACGTACCAGGTGCGGCGGAGCCGGTCGAGCGTGGAGGGGCGCTGGCTCGGTTCGTGAGCCGAGGTCGGCGGGGCGGGGTGGGTTGTCATCGGGCGACCTCCTCAGGATCGGACACGGCATGGACGACGGCGGTGAGGTGCTGCCAGTCCTGGCGCTGTTGCTCGAGCAGTGCCAGGCCGGCTGGGGTCGTCGAGTAGTACTTGCGGGCGGGGCCGGCGCTGGACTGCACGAGGTAGGACGTCAGCTGCGCATCGCGCTCGAGCCGGGTGAGCACCGGGTAGACCGAGCCGCCGGAGACCTCCTCGAGCCCGGCCGCGCGCAGCCGGGTGACGAGCTCGTACCCGTAGGAGTCCTGTTCGTCGAGCAGGACCAGCACCAGCATCGGCAGGACCCCTTTGAGGAGCTGGGGATTAGGTGCTGCAGGTCCATCGGTCATGCCTACACACTAATCACGAGTGCCACTAGTTGGCAAAACCTACTAGTGCTGAAATGGAAGAGTGACAGGATCGGTGCTGGTGCTGGTGCTGGTGCTGGTGCTGGTGCTGGTGCTGGTGCTGGTGCTGGTGCCGGTGCCGGTGCCGGTGCTGGTGCTGCCCGGTCGAGCCGCCGGGCGCGCTCAGGCCTCTGGTTCCAGGGGGTGCCCGGCGCGCATCTCTGCGGCCAGGTGCAGGGCCACTCCGGTGAGGCCGTGGCGCTCCGCGACCTCGAGCTGGCGCTGGTAGGGGGCCTTCGCACGCAGCAGGGCGGGGATCAGGCCGAGCTCATCCAGGCAGCCGAGGTCGGCCGCGATGGGCTCCAGCTCGGTGACCATGCCGGCGAGGGTCTCCGCCACGGCTTCCTGCTCACCGGATTCGTCCTTGATCAGCACCGCCTCCATGCCGTACCGGGCCGAGCGCCACTTGTTCTCGGCCACGAACCACCGTGGTGCCTGGGGCAGGTCCCGACCGGCGTCGAGCATGCGGGAGTAATGCTCCACCAGGCAGTGCGTCAGGGCCACGACAGCGCGGAGCTCCGTGACGTTGGTGGCCGAGTCGCAGACCCGCACCTCGATGGTGCCCAGCGCCGGTGACGGGCGGATGTCCCATCGCAGTTCGGAGAAGCTGTCGATCACTCCGGTGCGCGTCATGTCGTGAACGTAGGCCTCCAGGTCGGTCCAGGAGTCGAACTGGTAGGGCACCCCGGCGGTGGGAAGTTGCTGGAAGATCATCGCCCGGTTGGTGGCGTAGCCGGTGTGCTCGCTGTCCCAGAAGGGTGAGGCTGCGGCGAGCGACTGCAGGTGGGCGAAGCGGGTGACCAGGGCACGCATGATCGGCAGCACCTTGGCCCGGTCTTCGATGCCCACGTGCACGTGGGTACCGAAGATCTGCATCTGCCGCCCCCACCAGCGAGTGCGGTCGATCAGCCGTGTGTAGCGGTCATCCTCGGTGACCTGTTGCATGGACGGCCGCGCGAAGGGGTGGGCGCCGCCCCCGCCGAGTTCGATCCCCAGCTCATCGGTGGCCCGGCGCAGCTCCGCGAGGGTGCCTTGGAGGTCGGAGACGGCGTCGTCGACGGTGGTGTGCACCCCGGAGACCAGCTCCACGGTATTGCGCAGCAGCTCACGATGGATGTGCGGGTGGTTCTGCTCCGCGCGCCCGGCGCACACGCGCTCCATGATCAGATCGGCGTCCTGGCGCGCATCGCCGCCAGCGGCATCGAGGAGCTGCAGCTCCCACTCGATGCCGAGCGAGGAGCGCTGTGATCGGGCGAATCTCAACTGCCCGGGAGGTGCCGGTGACCCTTCCATCTGCACAGTCTGCACGCCTGGGCTCAGAGTGGCTCCACGAGCACGGCACTGTGCCGGCCAGCGAGACGGGTCAGCACCACGGTGGCGGCGTTCTCTCCGCGCAGTCCCAGCTGCTTGCGAAGCCGTGCCGGATCGACGTCGACGCCGCGCTTCTTGATCGTCACCTGCCCGATCTTGTGCGTGCGCAGGTAGCCCGAGAGCCGCTTGGCCGAGTAGGGGAAGTGATCCAGCACCCGGTATCCGGTGGCGAAGGGCGTCTCTACCACTGCCGGCCCGGTGAGGTAGGCGATCGCGTCGCTGACGATCCCGGCGCCCAGGTCCTCGGCAAGCCGGGCCACCAGCCCGGCCCGGATCACCGCGCCGTCCGGTTCGTAGAGCACGTCGCCGAGCGCACGGACCTCGGCGCTCCGTGCGGGGGAGTTCGGCGCGGAGGCGGCTTCGGTGCCCGAGTCGGACAGGACGTGCGCCTCATCCCCGCGCAGCACCAGGGCGCTCCGGCCGGGCCCGTCGGGCGCGAGCGGGCCGAACCAGAGCCCCGCCTCGACGACGTCGCCGTCCACGGAGACCCACTGGGCGTGCGCCTCACCGGGAATGGCGGTGTACGGGATGCCCGGGGCGACCTTCAGGCCCAACGCCGGGACCTGCTCCCGCAGGTCGAGCAGCCGGTCCAGGGGTGGGGTGTAACCGGCCGGGTCGAAGATCCGCTTGCCCCCCGCAGTGCGCCGGGCCGGGTCCGCGAAGACCGCATCCACGCCCTCGGCCGCCAGATCGAGCTCGAGGGCATCGCCGTGTCGCACCCGGGCCTTCTCGAAGGGCCGCAGGTTCACCGTGGCCAGTGCCGCAGTGGCCTCGTCCGCCTCGACGGCGAGCACCGGCAGACCCAGAGCCGCCAGGGCCATGGAGTCTCCGCCGATCCCGCAGCCGAGGTCGGCCACCAGGCTCGCACCGGCATCGCGGTAGCGCCGCGCGTGGTGGGCGCCGACCACCAGGCGCGTCGCCTGCTCCAGGCCGGCGCGGGTGAAGAGCATCGAGGCGGCGAAGTCGCCGAATTTCCGTCTGGCCTGGCCGCGCAGCTGGGACTGCGTCAGCGCCGCGGCCACGAGATCAGGTGCCACCCCTCGTGCGCGCAGGCCTTGGGACAGGGCCATGGCCTTGTCCTGGTCGTAGGGCGGCAACATCTCCAGCAGCGCCCAGCCCTGTGGGTCGAGGAGCTGCTTCAGTCCGGAGAGTTCGGCGGAGTCCATGGCCCGATCCTCACATGGGCCGTGCCGCCACCCGTAACGGTCCGGGCGTCACCCCGGCGACATCCGGCGTTCACCGCGCCCTGGTGCACTCCACGGAGCCCCGACGCCGCGCCAGTGCATCTGGCACCACCTGGAGGATCCATGCGCTCTCGTCCGCGCCGCTTCGCGATGCCAGCAGTCCTGGCTGTCGCCCTCACCTCGGCCGCTCTGGCCGCTCCCGCGCTCGCAGTCCCCGTAGCGCCTGAGCCCGAGCTGGACCGGATCGCCGTCTCGGTGGTCGGCGATGGCACACGCACGGGCAATGAGGGGGTGCCGGTGAGCATTCATCTGCTCGAGTCCGATGGCACGTTCATCGGCGAGACGGGAATCCCCTACGCCGGCGATGAGGAGAACTATCGCTTCGTCCTCGGTGCCGATCGTGACCAGGCGGGGGCGCTCCAGCTCTCCGCCGACGGCACGGAGCTCACGATCGGTGGATACGACGCCGACCTGGGCGCGCAGACCAACGCCTCCACCACCGTGGACACGCTTCGCGTGGTGGGAGCGGTGGCCCCGGATGGTTCGGTGGACGTGTCCACCTCGCTGGCCGGTGCCTTCTCCGGCAGCCACATCCGGGGCGTCGTCGCCGATGCCTCCCGGTACTGGGTGGGCGGGCACGGAAACAGTGGTGCGCCCGCACCCTACGACGCCGGAGTGCTCACCATCGAGGCCGGAGGTGACGATCCCACCGTGGTCGTTCCGGGATCCAGCGGGCAGCTCCGCAACCACCGCGTCCCGGTGATTCACAAGGGACAGCTCTACGTCTCCTCGGACCGGTCGGACTACTCCGGCATCGTCCGGGTGGGCGAGGGCCTGCCCGCCGTCCCCATCAGCGAAGCGGAGTTCGAGGTCGTCGCTCGCACACCCGTGGCGGACGGCCGTGACGTGCCGCACGATTTTGCCTTCGCCGGCGAGCATCTCTACGTCGCCTACACCGGTGGCACCGATCCGGCATTGGTGCGATACGCCCAGCAGGACGGCGGCTGGGATGCAGACGAGGCGCTGGAGGGCGAGTTCTGGGGGCTGACCGCTCGGGACAGCGAAGCCGGCACCGTGCTCTACGCCACCGCTGGCTCGCATTTTGGCAACTCCGTGGTGCGCATCGCGGACGAAGGGGAGTTCGCGGAGGTGGAGCCGGAGGTCCTGGCCGTCGCCGCGGAGAACTTTGCCTTCCGCGGCGTGGCGCTCGCACCGGGCTTCCAACCTGGCGGGCCGGTGGAGGTCATCGAGGAGGACTATCTCGCCGAGTTCGCGTGGGATCAGCGGACGGCGCACGGTGTGGGCAACGCCTTGTCGGCGGTGCTCGGTGAGGAGGTCAACGCGGTCGCGACCGGTCGGCTGCTCCCGGTCGACGGCGCGGACCTCACCGGAGCCGAGATCCAGGTCACCAGCTCCGCGCCCGAGGTGGTGAGCGAGGAGGACATCGACGTGGACTTCGACGGGACGACCTTCCGCATCGCGCCCACACCCGCGGGCACCGGCACCGTCGATCTGGACGTGCTCGCCGTGCGGGAGGGCGAGGTCCTTGCGAGGAGCACGCTGCGCTACTGGGTCTCGGCTGCCCTACCGACCGCGGACGCCCGCGCTCACGTGGGCCTGGCCGATGCCTCCACTGCGCAGGATGTGGGCGAGGGCTACCTGCTGGTCGCCGATGACGACACTCTCGGCATCCGGCTCTACGGGCCGGCTTCCGGTGAGCCGGTGGCCCACTTCGACATCCACGGGGAGAACCACGAGAACATTCCCTACGTGCGCCAGCCCGGCGAGACCTGGGACACCGAGGCCTCCGCCCGCCTCCGCGACACGATCTTCTGGATCGGCTCGCTGGGAAACTCCCGCTCCGGCAATGTCCGGCCGGACCGGGACACCATCGCCGCCACCACAGTCAGCGGTAGCGGAGCGGGGACGGAACTGGCGTTCGCCGGCTACACCCGCGGTGTCACCGACGCGCTCGTCGCGTGGGACAACGACGGCGGTCACGGGCTCGCGCCGGGCGCGCTGCGTTTCGAACGCGCCACGCAGGCCGGGTACTCGGCTGAAGGGCCGAACAGCCTGAACGTCGAGGCTGCGGCGATCGCGCCCGACGGCGAATCGCTGTGGCTCGGTTTCCGCTCCCCGCTGGTCGGCCCCGACCTCGAGGCGCCGGTGGGCGACAATGAGATTCCCGGCTCCGCGGGGGAGCGCGCACTGATCGTTGAGATCGGCTCCATCGCGGACGTGGTCCTCGGCGGTGCTGGGATTGAGGTGACCGACTGGTTCACGCTCGACCTGGACGGCAGGGCGCTCCGGGGAATGACCGAGACCGCGGACGGTCACTACGCGCTCCAGGCCGGCTCCGCCGACGACACCGGGAACTTCGCCATCTACGGCTGGAGCGGGGATCGAGACGATGCGCCGGTCGAGTCGGCGAACCCCCTGGGGATGTGGGATCGGGACGGCTCCTACGAGTCCCTGCCACTGGTTCCTTCGCTGGAGGACGGCACCACGATTCGCGTGCTGCAGGATGTGGGCACGGTCGACCTGTACGGCAACGGCCTGGAAGCGCAGGAGCTGCCACAAGAGCTGCAGAAGTTCTACTCGCACGACTACACACTCGATTTCGGCGGTGCCTTCGCCGGAGATGACGACGCCGGGCCGGATCCTGAGCCGACGGACCCGCCCACGACCGATCCTGGGCCGGGTGGCCCGCCGACCGATCCCGGTCCCGTTGATCCGCCGTCCGGTGAGGAGGGTTCCGATGATGGTTCCGGGGGCCCCGGCACGACACCCGGCGCTCTGCCTGCGACCGGCGCCGCCGCAGCGGGCATGGTGCCGCTCGCGTTGCTCGCGATCCTCGGCGGAGCGGTTCTGGTCTGGTGGAGCGGGGCCCGGCGCGCCGGGCTGACCGCGCAGCTTTAGCACTCACCTTGAGCGAGTGCTAGCCGTGTTGTAGATTGAAGCGCGCAGGAGCCGCTGAGCGGCTTCTGCTGCATCACCGTAAGACGAGCGTCCGGCTCCCGCGACGGCGGCCGCACGGCGACGGTGAGAGAACCATTGTCCGTCCCATCTCACGAAGAAGGGGAGGTCCGCAGTGTCGGTCTCCATCAAGCCGCTCGAGGACCGCATCGTTGTGCAGACCCTCGAGGCCGAGCAGACCACCGCATCCGGTCTGGTCATCCCGGACTCCGCCCAGGAGAAGCCCCAGGAGGGCAAGGTCCTGGCCGTGGGCCCGGGTCGCGTTGACGACAGCGGCAACCGCGTGCCGGTCGACGTCAAGGAAGGCGACGTCGTCATCTACAGCAAGTACGGCGGCACCGAGGTCAAGTACGCGGGCGAGGAGTACCTCATCCTCTCCGCGCGCGACGTCCTCGCCGTTGTGGACAAGTGAGCACCTAGCCACGTCGCACGATAGATACGACACCCCTGGTCCATGACGGACCAGGGGTGTCGTGTCTGCGGGGGAGCTCTGACCGCTCCGGACGGTTAGCCCCCTGGAGCGGAAGGGTGGGGGCGGGAGATCCGGCCGATCACCGGGATCGATCCGACGGACGTGATGAGGGCAGCGATGAAGAGCACGGAGTATCTGTTGCCGGACGCGGCGAGCAGTGACCCGGCCATCAGGGGCGCCACAGTCAACGGCAGCAGTGTCGCCAGTCCGAGCACACTGAGGTCGCGAGCGTGGTTCGTTCCGGAGGGCAGCACGTCGATCATGAGCGCGAGCCCGGTTGAGAGGAACGCGCCGCGCGCCATGCCCGCGACGAGGACAAAGGCCACCAGGCCTCCCACGGAGGGCGTTGCCAGCGGGATCACCAGCGCTGCGGCGTAGACACCGGTGGAGATCATCACGGTCCGCACCCGGTCCCTCTGGCCGATGCGTGCCGCGAGGAGAGTGCCCACGGCCAGGCAGCCCACGTAGGTGGCGCTGAGTATGCCGACGATCGGTCCGGCCGTGACCTCATCGGTGTTGCTGAAGTCCATGACGATGTAAAGCAGGTAGCCCGCGACGAACTGGCTACCGAGCGTGAAGAGCGCCCGGCTGAGGAACACCAGCCGGAAGTCGCGGATCGCCCATGCCCGCGACCACGCCTGCGTGGTGCGCGGTCCCGGCACCTCGCTCCGTTCCGGCTCGACGAGGACGAAGCCCAGCATCGTCACGACGAGGACGATGGCGAGTCCAGCGGTCAGCAGAGCCGGCCGGTCGAGCAGGAGCCCGGCGCTCGCGGCACCCACAGCGAGCCCGAGCACTGCGCCGAAGGTATAGGACGAGGACACTCGCGAGCGCAGGGAGGGCGAGACGCGATCCGCGAGCACCGCCTCCAGCGGCGCTTGGACGAGGTGAAGCAGCGGCTGGACGAGCAGCCATCCGAGGCCGACCGCCAGCACGGTCTCTGCGCGCCCGAGTGCGGCGACGGCGAGCCCGGAGGCGAGAGCGCCGACGACGATCCACGGCGTCCGCTGGCCCCAGCGGGTCCGGGTCCGGTCCGACCACGCTCCAATGGCGGGGTAGACCAGCATCGTCGCCAGTGAGGACGCCGCCATGATGAGCGCGAGGTTCGTCTCCTTGGCGTCCTCGTCGGCCTGGGCCACGAGCCCGGGCACGATCACCCCGGCGAGAGCACCGAAGATCAGATGAAGGGAAAGGGCAGCCACCAACAGGGACCATGGCAGGGTGCGGTGCACGTGAGCATCCTGCCAGAACGACAAGAGGGCCTCGTGCAGCAGGTGGCATTCTCGCACGCTCAGGCAGCGGGCCTAGACTGACGACTCGTGGCCGTCCCGATCCTCTATGGCGCTCCGCGCCTCAGCACCGATCTGATCCGGCGCGATCGGCTGGTGCGCCTCCTCGATGAACGCGCGCCGCTGACGGTCGTGCGAGGGCCGGGCGGTTGTGGCAAGACGGTCCTCGTCGCCAGCTCGTTGCACGAGGCCGGCGTTGCCGGCGTCTGGGTCAGCGTCGACTCCTCGACCAGCTCGCGGCATGCACTCTGGTCGGCAGTCGGCAGGCGGCTGACGAGTGCCGGCCTTGCGCCTCCGGGCTCCAGCCTTGACCTGTTGGGCGAGATGGCGACCACCGTCTCCGACCTCCAGCCCTTGCTGCGGACTGCCATGAGCGCCCTGCGTGTGCCGGTGATGCTCGTCCTCGATGACTTCCATAGCCTGCAGGAACCCGACACGGTGGCCGAGGACCTCATCGACCTCCTCGCGGCATGCCCTCAACTGTCGGTCACTGTCACCACCCGGACCCCGAGTTCGCTGGAAGGAAGCCTCGCCGGCGCCAAGCTCGACCGGGTGGTGATCACGCCACCGTCCATGGCCCTCAGCCTGGAAGAGACGGGCCAGGTGCTCGCCGCGGCGGGTCTCACCGATCCTGCCGAGGTCACAGCGCTCCACCACGCCTCCGGCGGGAGCGTGCTGCTCCTGCGTGCCCTCCTCCGTGGCCATGGCGCGGGCACGATCACCTACGAGAGCAGCAGGGTGGTCGCCCAGGGACTGGTGAGCGATCTGCTCCGCGGCATGCCGGAGGCCCGGCGGCATTTCATGATGCAGACCGCCATCCCAGAAGAGTTCGACCTCTCCCTCGCTCGGGCGCTCGCAGGCAGTGAGAACGTGGAGGAGCAGCTGGACCATCTGGAGTCCCAAGGCGTGCTCATGCGTTCCGATCGCATAGACGCACCTCTGTACCGATACCACCCTCTGTTGCGCGAGGCACTGCTGATCGAGGGCGAGACGCAGCTCGGGAGCGAGCTGAGCAGGTTGCACCGGATTGCGGCCCGCTGGTGCGAGGCGCATGACTCCCCGAAGGCAGCTCTCGGCCACGCCGTCGCGGCACACGACCTCGAGTTCGTCTCCCAAATCTTGCTGGCTCACGGCATCGGCCTCCTTCCTCAGCGGGACGTCTACGCGATGCTGTCCCACCTCTCGGCGGCCGCAGTTGCTCGTCATCCGCTCATCGCCCTGATGCTTGCTGTCGGCGCGTACGCACGACGGAACCGGCGTTTCCGTGCTGTCGAGTACTTCGCGGTGGCGATCGCCGCCTCGCGGGTGATGGGCTCGCGCGCCGGCCCGGCTGAGCGCGCCGCGTTGGCGACCGTCGAGAGCGTGGCGTTCCGGCTCACCGGACGGCCCGCCCAAGGGGTGAGCTCAGCCCGCCGAGCCCTGCGGTTGTTACGCGGAGATCCTGTGCTGCTCGCGCCCTTGCGTGACCAGCTCGCCTACCTCCGGTCCCAGAATGCCGTGACGCTCATGCGCGCCGGACGCACCGACGAAGCGCGGGCTGCTCTGCGTGACAACATGGCCGACTTGGAGTCGATTCCGCTCTCTCCAGCGCTGGCCACTGTGTCACTGCAGGCGGCTCTGCAGGTCTTCGACGGCGATATGAAGTCGGCGGCCGCCTCCGTGGCTCTTGTCGACGAGGGCCGGTGGCCCGCCGCCATCCGGAATGACTACCCCGGTGCCACCTACCACCTGGCGAAGGCCATTCAGGCGATGGAGGACTTCGACGTCGAGGGTGCACGCCGCCATGTGGAGGTGCTCGCCCCGCATATGGCGACCCTCGAGTACCGGCCCTACTTCGTGGCCATCGAGGCCTTGGCCGACCTCGCCGAGGGGAGCCCGGCACTGGGTCTGCAGCGCCTGGACCGCTTCACCACGGGCGACGTGGGACGCCGTCACCTCGCCCAGCTGGACCAGCGTCTCCTCGGGCCCGTTCGGGCACTCTTGCACCTCGCGCAGGGCCAGGTCGCCCGGGCCGACCAGGTCCTGAAGTCGCTGCCGGCCAAGAGTGCCGTCGTGATGATTCTCCGCGCACTGCGGTCGCACCTCACCGGGGACCATGAACGCGCCATCAGTCTGCTGGCACGCACCCACACGCCCGAGACCACACCGCGTATCGCGGCACTGGCTCACCTGCTCGCGGCGGCCACGGCGCTGCGTGCTGATCGACCGCACCTCGCCGTGGCGCCGCTGGAGAAGATGGCAGCCGTGATGGCCGACTGCGGGCTGCGCTCGCATCTCGCCCTGGTTCCGCGGAGCGACCTGCTGGCGCTGCGGGTCCTGGCAGAAGAGAAGAACCTCGGTCTCGTCACGCGCTGCCTCGACCTGGAGGGTGTTCCGGAGGTGCTGCCCGAGGCGGTCTCCGATGTCTCGCTGACCGAGCGTGAGCGCGTGGTGCTCCATGCTCTGGTCGAGCGCAGCAGCCAGGCCGAGATCGCCGAGTATCTCGTGGTCTCGCCCAACACGGTGAAGAGTCAGCTGCGCTCCCTCTACCGGAAGCTCGAGGCGACAGGGAGGGAAGAGGCCTTGGCGGTCGCTTTCGCCTCCGGCCTTCTTGAGCGCCCCGGGCCTGCGGAGCATTCCCCGGACCTCTGATCGCGCCGGCATCGGCCGGTGGCCTGATCGTGCTCGGGCTGAGTCGCGCCCGTTCTGCCCGGCGTGCAACCGAAGCGCCGAGCCACCGGGACACGCTCGGTTGGGGGCGTGGGAGACCGGCAGGGTGAAACCCAGGGTGAAATTCCCCACGGCGAGAGACCACGTTTAAGGACACCACATGTGTTGCCTGTCATAACTGACCCACTGTTCGTCTCCGTGGCCAGGAGTGGCTGCATTCATCGTTCTAGGGGTCCCCATGCACCAACGTTCAAGATCTGCGGGCGCTTCAGCGCTCGCCGGTCGTCATCTCGAGGTTGTCGCGCCGCGGTGGATCGCCGTGCTCATGGCGGTGTTGATCGGCGTGCTGGGTTCCATGGCCATGGCCGTCCCGGTTGCCGCCGACACTGCACTAGAGCCCGCGATCGAAGCGGACTCCGCTGATGCTGATGCTGATGCTGATGCGGATGCCGATGCCGCTGCCGATGCCGCAGCGGAGGCGGACTCTACCGAGGCTGCTGCGGAGGAGGACACCGAGACGCTCTCGGACACGGCAGACGAAGGCACGCCAGCGACGTCGTCCGATGACGTGTCGACGCTGGCCGAGGTGAGCCCTTTCGCCGAGCCGAGCCCGGTCTACGAGATCACCGGCGTCTGGCTGGAGCAGCCGGAGGTCACCTCACGGGGGAACCCCGTGGTGGCCGACTGGCGGATCAATGTCAACGACGGCAACAACCCGCCGAGCAACGAGCTGGTCGACAATGTGGTCGCCACCTTCGATGTCGGCAACGCAGTCTTCCAGACCATTCCGGACCTCTGCCTCACCACGGGGGTGCAGCCGGCATCCTCGATCTCGGCCGATGGCTCGCTGCTGACCTGCAACTTCGGCACGGTGGCCCTGGGTCGCTCGATCGCGCTGCAGACCCCGGTGATCACCGAAGGTGTCACGGGCACGAACGTCAGCCTGAGCGGCACCAGCCCGGCCGGCGAAACGGTGGAACTGCCCTTGATTCCCATCCAGAACGATTTCCGGATGGACATGCATTTCGGTCAGAACACCAACCAGCGGGAGTGGGATAGCCTATCGAACCCCACTAACGTCAATCTGGACGTGCAGTGGTCGTTGAGGTTGGGCAAGGGCTCGGACCCGGGCCCGGCAAACCAGACCTTTCGATTGCGCATCGCCCCGATCTTTCCTGCGGGGTCTACGGTGGAGGTTGGCACACACATCTACACCGGCGTGGTGGGTTGCTCACCCTTCGACCTGAGCAACGCCCCCGGCCACCCGTATTCCTCCAACCCTCCGCACCCGCGGCACACGAACTTCGTGGACTCCTGCACGCTGACTGCGGTGCCGGGCGAGCCCGGCGTCTTCGACCTCACGCTGGAAGGCATCAACTACTCGCTGGTGAACGCGCCGACGAATGACGCCGGCACCGCGAACTCCCCGTTGCCGGCGGACTGGGATTACGTGGCTAGTGGATCGCTGTGGTTCCAGGTGAACGCGGGCAGTAACGGGTCGTTGGCGCTGACCATGGATCCCGTGACCTACACGGCGACCACCGGACAGACATCAGAGGACCTGGGAACCAACAACCAGACCACCAAGGCCTTCACCCTTCCTGGTGCCTGGAGCGCCTCCTTCCGTCGATCGGCTACCGGCAGCGGCGGGACCTTCTGGGACGACTCTTACCGCGTCACCCCCGGTGTCACTCTGCGGAACGAGGCCAGAAATGGCTACAGCGGTGACCGGAACGTGGCACCGACCGCCCAGTACGGCAGTTGCCTGGCGCTCGACACCCGATACGTGATCGTCGACCGCGATTTCGATCTCGCGGTCGCCACGGGCTTCCTGGCGCGGAACGACTGGCCCGCCTCGGCGGTCCTCGAGTACTACGTGGGCGGTAGTACGCTGCTCGATCCGGCCACCGGCAATACTGCCTACAACCCGGATCAGTTCGAATGCGACAGCGATCCCGGTGGCTGGACCACCGAGCTGCCTGCCGATCTCTCGACGATCCGCGCAGCACGAGTGACCTACGATTTCTCCAGTTTCGACGAGGTGGGTCGAGAATTTATCGACCTTGTGGGTTGGACCACTGTTCGCGAGGACGTCCAGCCGGGCCAAGATATTTGGACGTTCGGCTCCCGCCTGCGTAATGGGGGGTGGTTCGGACCCGCTCAGGAGGAGGTTATTACGCCGACTCCTGACGCTCGGTACCCCCACACGGACGGGCGGCGCGACATCGCTCGGGTGATCAGCGCGAATCCAGCGATCCAGAAGTCTGCGGAGCGTTCCGTAGTTGTCCCTGGGGTGCCCACGGTGTTCACGCTGCGCTACTCGGCCAACACCGGGGCGGGCATCCCGGAGAGCGTCGATGGCTACACGGTGGTCGACACTCTGCCCCCGCTGGTCACCTACGAGGTGGGATCCTCAGATCCTGAGCCGACGGTGACCACGAACGCGAACAACCAGCAGGTGCTGACGTGGACTTTCGACAACGTGCCGACCAATGTGCAGAACGTGCTGACCTACGCGGCAGCGGCCGACTCGAGTGTTGCCCCCGGCACTCCGTTGGTCAATACCGCCACGGCCAGTCTCGGCGGAACGACATCCTCACCAGCACGCGCCACGGTCACCACGGCGAACAACGGGTTCACCACGATTCTGAAGACCTCGGATGTCGAGTTCATCCCGAACCGTCTCGGTGACGGCGTGGGCAGCGGTTCGTGGACGGTGACGATCGAGTCACGCGACCCGCAGTCACAGGCCTGGACCGACACCATCGACATCCTCCCGTACAACGGCGATGGTCGGGGGACGTCGTTCTCTGGTACTTACACCCTGGGTGACGTGGTGTTGTTCGATGGTGGCACGCTCTACTACACGGACGCTGACCCGGCGACGCTCTCGGACGACCCGGCACATGAGTCGAATGGTGCGCCCAACGCTCCCTCGGCGCTGTGGAGCACCGAGAGGCCCGAGAACCCGACCGCTATCCGCGTGATCGGTGGGACGCTGGCGACCGGCGGTTCCTTCTCCTTCCAGGTGCCGATCACCACGGATGGTGCTGAGGCCCAGGACGTCTTCGTCAACCGGGCGCAAGCGCGCGCCGAGCACACCGAACTGGTGATGCGGACGTCGGCGGCGCTGGTGGTGACCGACTACCTGGTGGAGAAGTCCGCCAACCCCGAGTCCGGCTCCACCGTTCGCCCGGGCGACGTGGTGGAGTACACGGTGACCGTCTCCCAGATGGGTGATGTGCCTGCTGGTGCATGGTTCTCTGACGACATGTCTGATGTGTTGGACGACGCCGACTACAACGGTGACGTGACTGCCAGCCACGGAGAGGTTCTGTCCTTCGAGAACGGCATCCTCGAGTGGGAGGGCGTCGTGCCGGTCGGTGAGATCGCGACGATCACCTACTCGGTGACGGTGAAGGCCGCCGAGGAGCTGCGCGAAGGTGACAGCAACACGTTCTTGAACAACCAGGTCACCTCGCCTGGTTGCCAGGGAGCCTGCTCCACGGAGCACCTGGTGGGCTACTACTCAGTGTCGAAGACCGCGGAGCCCGCACCGGGCGAGACGGTGCGCATCGGCGACGTGATCACCTACCACGTGCAGGTGACCCAGCACGGCGAAGGTGCGGTCGATAACGCCTTCTTCATTGACGACCTCAGCGAGGTCCTCGATGACGCGATCTGGAACGACGACGCGGCAGCCACCGATGGTGAGCTGTCCTTCGATGAGCCGATCCTGTCCTGGTCCGCCCCACTGGAGGTTGGTGACGTTGTCGACGTGACCTACTCGGTGACGGTGACCGGAGAGGGTGACTACGAGCTGCGCAACGTGGTCAGCTCGGTGTGCGCGGAGGACGACCCCGACTGCCTCGAGGCGATCTGTGTTCCCGCCGCGGATGAGAACCCCGACTGCACCACGGAACACATCGTCGGTGACTACCAGGTCACCAAGGTCTCGGACCCCGAGTCCGGGTCGGCGGTCGAGGTCGGCGACGTCATCGACTACACGGTGACCGTCTCCCACATCGGTCTGGCCGACGTCGAGGCCTCTTTCGTGGACGACCTCTCGGACGTTCTCGATGACGCCATCTGGAACGATGACGTGAGCGCCAGCGCCGGGGAGTTCAGCTTCGAGGGCGAGACGCTGTCCTGGTGGGGCGCCCTCTCTGAGGGTGATGTCGTCACGGTGACCTACTCGGTGACCGTCACGGCTGAAGGTGACCGTTACCTGGAGAACGTCGTGACGACCGATGGCTGGTGTGTGCCGGCCGAGGGGCAGGACGAGGCCTGCAGGACCGTGCACATCAACGGTGCCTACACCTACTCCAAGAGCTCCGAGTCGCCCTCGGGCTCGCTGGTTCGGCCCGGCGAGGTCGTGACCTACACCCTTGAGGTCGAGCACGTGGGTACCGCCCCCGTCTCTGGGGCGATCGTCACCGACGACCTGTCCCAGGTGCTGCCGTATGCCTCCTGGAATGACGACGCCGAGGCGACAGACGGCACCGTGGTTCGTGATGGTGAGACGCTGACGTGGACGGGTGACCTGGCCGTCGGCCAGGTCGTGGAGATCACCTACTCGGTCACCGTGGGTGACCTGGAGGAGATCGCCATGGTCAACGTGGTGACGAGCCCCGACGAGCGCGCAGTGTGTGTTCCAGCAGCTGACGAGAACGCGGACTGTACGACGGAGCACTACAACGGTGCCTACACCTTCTCGAAGACCTCGGACCCGGCTTCGGGTTCGGTCGTGGAGGCCGGTGAGGTGGTGACGTACACGGTGGTGGTCGAGCACTACGGCACGGCGGGAGTCCAGGACGCGATCGTGGTCGATGACCTCACCGGGGTGCTGGCCTACGCGGAGTGGAACGATGACGCGCAGGCCGATTCGGGCGACCTCGCCTATGCGGATGAGGAGTTGGTCTGGAGCGGCGATCTGGCTATCGGTCAGGTGGTCGAGATCACCTACTCCGTCACCGTGGGCGACGAGCCCGAGGCCACGCTGCACAATGTGGTCACCAGCCCTGACGACCGGGCAGTCTGTGTTCCCGCCGCCGACGGCAACGCCGGCTGCGCCACCGAGCACACCACCCCGCCGGACGCCCCGGGCAAGCCTCCCGTTCCGGGCCTGCCCAGCACCGGCGCCCTGCTTCCGTGGGGCATGGGGCTGGTCGCGCTTCTGCTCATCGCGTGCGGTGGTGTCTTGACGATCACCGAGCAGCGCAAGGCCGCAAGCCGGGCCAGGCAGCAGATCGGAACTGACAGGTTCTGATCAGCGCCGACAAGCTGGCCCCCGGGTTCCTCGTCTCTGGACGATGAACCCGGGGGCCATGCCGCTCGCCTTCGCGACCGGCCACCGCACCAGCCGGTGAATGAAGGAGAGCGGTCAGGTGGCAACTGCCTCAGGCGGCTGCGGCCGGCGGCACTGCTGCAGGGCGGCCGGTGAGGATGTCGGTGCGCTCGTCTTCGCTGAGACCACCCCAGACTCCGTACGGTTCGCGAACGGCGAGGGAGTGCTCGCGGCACTGTTCGATGACGGGGCAGCCTGCGCAGATGCGCTTGGCCTGCTCGTCACGCCGACGGCGCGTACCGCCTCGCTCGCCCTCCGGGTGGAAGAAGAGGTCGGGGTCTGCCTCGCGGCAGGAACCCTCGTACTGCCATTCCCATAGGTCCATCACGGGGCCGGGGAGGCGGGATAGTTCGGCCATGGCTGGTCCTCTCGTACGGTGTCAAAGCGTTCCCGGGCTGCGTGCCGGAGAACTGCTGAACAAGGCTGTGAACAACTTGTGCCTCAAGCTAGCAGCCGTTGCGGAAGTTGTTCAACCCCCTCTGGCGACCAATCTGTGAACAACTTCGCGGCGAGCGCCCTCAGGGAGGATCCGGCGGCACGGTGCGGCATCCGTGGAGTGAACAACCCTGTGCAGTACCTGCGACGAAGGTCGCGAGGCGTTCCTGTGGCGACACCACCAAAGTTGTGCACTACCGGCGGGCCGAGTGGCGCGTGGGCCAAGAAAGGGTCAAGATCGTGGGCATGTCGACACCGCGTGGCGCTCCGCCCCCTGGGGAGAGCGGCGCCGAGCACCGGGAATCGCGGGACCGGGCGCGCCATCCACCGCGATCTGCGCAACCGGCTCGGGGGAGCCTGTTGACTGAAGCGACTCCGGGTGAGGTTGATCCCGTGTCAGGGGCCGGTTCTCCGACCGGGAGTGATGCTCCACTGACCGTGGCGGGGGTGGCTGGCCGGCTCGGTGTGGCTGCGTCGACGCTACGGACATGGGCCCGCCGCTATGGTCTCGGGCCATCGGCGCATGTCGCCGGCGCTCACCGGAAGTACACCCGCGACGATGTCGCCCGGCTCGAGCGCATGCGGGCGCTCACCCTGCAAGGGGTGGCTCCTGCAGATGCTGCCCGCGCTGCCGTGTCCGATGTCCCGCTCACCGGTACGCCGGCGGAAGGCTCGCTCGCCGAGGAGGCACGGGCGAGTGATTCCGCCGAGATCGTCTCGCCGGCACGCTGGCGCCATGGTGCACCACGAGCGAACAGGCGAGAGCGAGTTCTGGTGGACCCGCTCTCTGTGGCTGCGGCTGCCGTCGAGGCAGATTCGGACCGCGTGGAGAGCATGCTTGCCCAGGAGATCGGGGACCGAGGTGTGGCGCGCACGTGGACCGAAACGGTCACCGATGCGCTCGCGACCCTGGCCGATCGCAAGAAGCCCAACCTGCCCGGGGTGGAGCCGGAGGCAGTCCTGCGGGCGGCGTTCCTGGAAGCGCTCCGCACCAGCACGGCAAAGGCTGCCACGGAGGACAAGCCCGAGGCCGCGCCCGTGCTGGTCTGCGCCCCGGTGGGTCACCGGCTCTCCGCACACGTCATCGGCGGAGCGCTGGCCGAGGCCGGCGTACCCTCCCGCATCCTCGGAGTGCCGCGATTCGACGGCTCGGCCCCCGATATGGCGCGCGCCGGTCAGGCGAAGATCCTGGCTGTGCTCGGCGCGCCTGACGGCCTCGAGCAGGTCGTGCGATCACTGTCCGAAGGCGGAGAGACCCCGGTCTACCTGCTGGGGGAGGACGCGCCGAAGATGTGGCTCCCGGGCGTGCATCATGTGCGCACGCTCCCCGCCGCGGTCGAGGAGATTGCCGCAGCGGCGCGCGAGTCGGTTCGAAGCGCATAGACCGGAGGGCATTTCGCTGTGCCCACCGCCACGTCCGGGGCGATGCGCCGCGGCGTGCTACGCCCCTAGGATCGAGGCGTGGCCCAGGCGAACGAGTTTCCTCCCTTCCCGCCCGATGCACTGCGTTCCTCGGAGCATGGGGCGCCGCCCCCGGAAGGTGCTGTGCCCGATCCCTTCGCGGCCACCGGCCTGACCTACGATGACGTCCTGCTGCTGCCGGGATACTCCGATTTCGCCCCTGCGGAGATCGACACGAGTTCGCGCTTCACGCGGGAGCTGGAGTTGCGTACGCCGTTGATCAGTGCGGCCATGGACACCGTGACTGAGTCGCGCATGGCCATTGCCATGGCGCGACAGGGTGGAATCGGCGTCCTGCATCGCAACCTCTCGGTGGAGGACCAGGCCTATCAGGTGGATCTGGTCAAGCGCACGCAGACCGGGATCATCTCCGACCCCGTCACCATCGGGCCGGACGCGACCCTGGAAGAACTCGACACCCGCGCCGGCCAGTACCGGATCTCCGGTTTCCCGGTGGTCGGAGCCGACGGCGCGCTGGTGGGAATCGTGACGAACCGCGATCTGCGCTTCACCCCGGCGGCCGAGTGGGCAACGACCCGCGTGCGGGACGTGATGACACCCATGCCGCTGGTCTCCGGGCCGGCCGGGATCTCTCGCGAGGACGCCACCGGACTGCTGCGCCAGCACAAGCTGGAGCGACTGCCGCTGGTCGACGACGCGGGGCGCCTCGCCGGTTTGATCACGGTGAAGGACTTCGTGAAGTCCGAGCAGTTCCCCAAAGCGTCCAAGGACGCCCAGGGCCGGTTGATGGTCGGCGCGGCGATCGGCTACTTCGGTGACGCCTGGCAGCGTGCCACCACCCTGATCGAGGCCGGCGTCGACGTGTTGGTGGCGGACACCGCCCATGGGCATGTGCGGCTGCTGCTGGACATGGTCGAGCGCCTGAAGAGCGACCCCGCTACTCGCCACGTGCAGGTCATCGGAGGCAACGTGGCCACTCGTTCTGGCGCGCAGGCCTTCGTGGACGCCGGCGTGGACGCCGTCAAGGTCGGCGTGGGCCCAGGATCGATCTGCACCACGCGTGTGGTCACCGGGGTGGGCGTCCCGCAGATCACGGCGGTCTACGAGGCCTCGCGGGCATGCAAGCCCGCCGGCGTGCCGGTCATCGCCGACGGCGGGATGAAGTACTCCGGTGAGATCGCCAAGGCGCTGGTGGCCGGTGCCGATGCCGTCATGCTCGGCTCGCTCCTGGCCGGGTGCGAGGAGTCTCCGGGTGAGACGGTGCTGGCGAACGGCAAGCAATACAAGGCGTACCGGGGGATGGGGTCGCTGGGTGCGATGTCCTCCCGCGGCAAGACCTCCTACTCCAAGGACCGGTACTTCCAGGCCGAGGTCACCTCGGACGACCAGATCGTGCCCGAGGGAATCGAGGGCCGGGTGGCCTACCGTGGGCCGCTGTCCGCCGTGGCGCACCAGCTGGTCGGCGGACTCCATCAGTCGATGTTCTACGTCGGCGCGCGCACCGTGCCGGAGCTGCAACAGCAGGGCCGCTTCATGCGCATCACCCAGGCCTCGCTGCAGGAATCGCATCCGCACGACGTGCAGATCACGGCCGAGGCCCCGAACTACCACGGCTAGTTCGGACGCCACCGCGCCCTGCCTGGCTCGACCCCGCGCGTGATCCAGCTAGCCTGGTGCTGTGAGTATCGAGATTGAGATCGGCCGCGGAAAGCGTGCCCGGCGCGCCTACAGCTTCGACGACGTCGCCGTCGTGCCCTCCCGGCGCACCCGGGACCCCGAAGACGTTGACGTCTCGTGGCAGATTGACGCTTATCACGTGGACATCCCGGTGCTCGCGGCGCCGATGGACTCCGTCATGTCTCCGGCCACCGCCATCGAGCTCGGCCGCCTGGGCGGCATCGGGGTACTGGACCTCGAAGGACTGTGGACCCGGTACGAGGACCCCACCTCGGCGCTGGCGGAGGTGGCCGCTGCTCCGGAGGCCGAGGCCACGGCGATGCTGCAGCGCCTCTACGCCGAGCCCATCAAGCCCGAGCTGATCACCGCGCGTCTGCAGGAGGTGCGCGCCGCCGGCCACACGGTGGCTGGGTCGCTCAGCCCGCAGCGCACGAATGAGTTCTGGCGCGTGGTCGTCGAGGCCGGCGTGGACTTGTTCATCATTCGCGGCACCACCGTCTCGGCCGAGCATGTGTCCTCGCGCGCCGAACCGTTGAACCTCAAGCGCTTCATCTATGAGCTGGACGTGCCCGTGATCGTCGGCGGGGCGGCCACCTACCAGGCGGCGCTGCACCTGATGCGCACCGGTGCGGCCGGCGTGCTGGTCGGTTTCGGCGGGGGAGCGGCGCTGACCACGCGCCAGGCGCTGGGGATCCACGCTCCGATGGCCTCGGCCGTGGCCGACGTCGCTGCGGCCCGGCGGGACTACCTGGACGAGTCGGGCGGGCGGTACGTGCACGTGATCGCCGACGGCGGCGTGGGCCGCTCCGGTGATCTGGTCAAGGCCGTGGCGTGCGGGGCCGACGCGGTCATGCTCGGTGCTGCGCTGGCTCGGGCCGAGGAGGCTCCCGGTCAAGGATGGCACTGGGGTTCCGAGGCGCACCACGCCGAGCTGCCGCGCGGAGAGCGGGTCAAGGTGTACACCGTCGGCACCCTGGAGCAGATCCTGCACGGCCCCTCGAACTCCGCCGACGGCACCCTGAACCTCATCGGCGCGCTCCGCCGGACGATGGCCACCACCGGATACTCCGATCTCAAGGAGTTCCAGAGGGTCGAGGTCGTCGTCTCTCCGTACAACCCGGTGTGACCACGGCCGGGCGAGGCGCTCGCCAGGTGACCTTGGTCCCGCACATTCGGGACGGTGGTTGGGGCTGCGGAGCGGGGAGGATTCCGTAGCCTGACGGTATGAGTGCACCGGACCGCATCACTGCCCCGTCCGCATGGCGTCGCCGCTCCGAGGTCACTGATGTGTCCTTGGATGAAGCCACCTATCAGCGCATTGACGCGTGGTGGCGGGCTGCCAACTACCTCTCTGTGGGGCAGATCTACCTGCTCGACAATCCGTTGCTGCGTGAAGAACTCACGGCGGAGCACGTGAAGCCGCGCCTGCTCGGGCACTGGGGAACCACCCCGGGGCTGACCTTCCTGTATGCGCATCTGAACCGGGTCATTGCCGAGCGGGAGCAGAGCGCCTTCTATCTGACCGGCCCCGGCCACGGCGGGCCCGGTCTGGTGGCCGGCACCTACCTGGAGGGCACCTACTCCGAGGTCTACCCGGACATCACCGCGGACGCCGAGGGCGTGCGGCGCCTCTTCCGGCAGTTCTCCTTCCCCGGCGGGATCCCCTCCCACGTGGCCCCGGAGACCCCCGGCTCGATCCACGAGGGCGGCGAGCTCGGCTACGCGCTCTCCCATGCCTACGGCGCGATCTTCGACAACCCGGATCTGCTGGCCTTCGCCGTCGTCGGTGACGGCGAGGCTGAGACCGGCCCGCTGGCGACCTCGTGGCACTCCAACAAGTGGGTCAACCCCAGCCGTGACGGCGTGGTGCTGCCGGTGCTGCACCTGAACGGCTACAAGATCGCCAACCCCACGATGCTTGCCCGCATCCCGGAGGAAGAGCTGGCGGCGCTGATGCGCGGCTATGGCCACACGCCCTACTTCTTCACCGCGGGATTCGATGACGAGGAGCCTTCCTCCTTCCACCGCCGCTTCGCCGAGCTGCTCGACCAAGTCATGGACGAGATCGCCGAGATCAAGGCACGTGCGGCGCAGGGTGAGTTCGATGCCACCGATGACGCCTACCCGCGCTGGCCGATGATCGTGCTGCGGACGCCCAAGGGCTGGACGGGCCCGAAGAGCATCGATGGCAAACCCACGGAGGGATCGTGGCGTTCCCACCAGGTTCCGCTCGCCTCCGCGCGGGACACCGAGGAGCACCTGCAGGACCTGAAGTCCTGGTTGAGTTCGTACCGGCCAGAGGAGCTCTTCGATGACACCGGGGCGCTCAAGGGCGACATCGCCTCCCTCGCGCCGGCCGGAGACCTGCGCCTCGGGGCGAACCCGCACACCAATGGCGGGTTGCTCCTGAAAGACCTTCGCCTGCCGGATTGGCGCGACTTCGGCGTGGAGGTGGAGGCGCCTGGCGCCCCGCTGAAGGAGGCGACCCGGGTGCTCGGTGAGTACCTCAGCGAGGTGATCCGCCTGAATCCGGAGCGCTTCCGGATCTTCGGGCCCGACGAGACGGCGTCCAACCGGCTGCAGGCCGTGTACGAGAACACAGCGAAGCAGTGGAATGCGGGCTATCACGCATCCGATGCGGACGATCACCTGGCGCGTGCCGGCCAGGTGATGGAGGTGCTCAGCGAGCACCAGTGCCAGGGATGGCTGGAGGGGTACCTGCTCACCGGCCGGCACGGGATGATGAACTCCTACGAGGCCTTCATCCACATCGTCGACTCCATGGTGAACCAGCACGCCAAGTGGTTGAAGGTCACCAACCACATTCCGTGGCGCCGGCCGATCGCCTCATTGAACTATCTGCTCTCCTCCCACGTCTGGCGCCAGGACCACAACGGCTTCTCCCATCAGGATCCGGGTTTCATCGATCACGTGGTGAACAAGAAGGCCGAGATCGTGCGTGTCTACCTGCCGCCGGACGCCAACACCCTGCTGGTCACCTATGACCACGCCTTGCGCTCGCGCCAGCTCATCAACGTGGTGGTCGCGGGCAAGCAACCCGGCCCGAGCTTCCTCTCCGTGGAGGAGGCCTCGCGCCACTGCGCCCGGGGGCTCGGCATCTGGGAATGGGCCGGGAGCGAGGAGGCGGGCGAGGAGCCTGACGTGGTGCTGGCCTGTGCCGGTGACGTGCCCACGCTGGAGACCCTCGCCGCCGCGGACATCTTGCGCCGCGAGATCCCCGACCTCCGGGTGCGGGTGGTCAACGTGGTGGACCTGATGCGCCTGCAGGATGAGCGTGAGCATCCGCACGGCCTGACCGACGCCGAGTTCAACGCCGTGTTCACCACCTCCAAGCCGATCATCTTCGCGTACCACGGCTATCCGTGGCTGATTCACCGGCTGACCTACCGCCGGGCGGGGCATGCGAACCTGCACGTGCGTGGCTACAAGGAGGAGGGCACCACGACCACGCCCTTCGACATGGTCATGTTGAACGACCTTGACCGCTATCACCTGGTCATTGACGTGCTGGACCGGACGCCGGGCCTGATGCAGCGCCACGGCCTGCTGAAGCAGCGGATGGTGGATGCCCGGTGGGCGGCCCGCGAGTACACCCGGGAGTTCGGCGAGGACATCCCCGAGGTGGCCGACTGGGTGTGGCCGGACGCCGGGCAGAGCGGCAGCGAGGCAGCCGGCACCTTGCGCGACACCGGCGGTGACAACGAGTAGGTCCACGACGCCACGAGGGGCGCCGTCGCCGCTCGGGACGCATGCTGCGCCCCGCGGTGCGGCGTCTCCGCGGCGCCGGTGCGCTTGGATGACAGGTGTCTCCCCGCGTGGTGGGTGCGCGCGGGTGCGAGAATGGCCGCGCCGACTTTTCCGTACCCACAAGGCAAGGACTGACAGCGTGAGCGAGACGCCCGAGACCGAGTACCGCATCGAGCACGACACCATGGGCGAGGTTCGCGTCCCGCGCGATGCGCTCTACTCCGCGCAGACGCAGCGGGCGGTGGAGAACTTCCCGATCTCCGGTCGGGGTATCTCCGCGCACCACATCGCGGCGCTCGGTCAGGTCAAGCGGGCCGCGGCCATCGCCAACGCCGAGCTCGGGGTACTGGAGCAGGACGTCTCGGAGGCCATCGTCTCCGCCGCCGACGAGGTCATCGCCGGCGAGCACAACTCCCACTTCCCGGTGGACGTCTTCCAGACCGGCTCGGGCACCTCCTCGAACATGAACACCAACGAGGTCATCGCGAATCTCGCCTCGAAGCGCCTGGGGCGTGCGGTGCACCCGAATGACCACGTCAATGCCTCGCAGTCCTCGAACGATGTGTTCCCCTCCTCGATCCATGTGGCCGCCTACCAGGCAGCGACGCAGGAACTGCTGCCCGGCCTGGAGGTGCTGGCCACCTCTCTGGAGCGCAAGGCCGAGGAGTTCCGCGATGTGGTGAAGTCGGGGCGCACGCACCTGATGGACGCCACGCCGATCCTGATGGGCCAGGAGTTCTCGGGCTATGTGACCCAGGTGCGCTACGGCATCGCGCGGGTGGAGAACACGCTGCCTCGCCTGGCCGAGCTGCCGTTGGGCGGCACCGCGGTGGGTACCGGGATCAACACCCCCGAGGGCTTCTCGGCCCGCGTGATCGAGCTGATCGCTGAGAACACCGGCCTTCCGCTGGTGGAAGCCTCGAATCACTTCGAGGCGCAGGCCGCGCAGGATTCCCTGGTGGAGACCTCCGGCGCACTGCGCACGATCGCGGTCTCGCTGACCAAGATCGCCAATGACCTGCGCTGGATGGGATCGGGCCCGAACACCGGCCTGGGTGAACTGCGCATCCCCGACCTGCAGCCGGGCTCCTCGATCATGCCGGGCAAGGTCAACCCAGTGGTTCCCGAGGCGACCGTGATGGTGGCCGCCCAGGTGATCGGCAACGACGCCGCGATCGCCTTCGCCGGCGCGCAGGGCAACTTCGACCTGTTGGTGACGCTGCCGGTGATGGCGCGCAACATCTTGGAGTCGATCACCCTGGTGGGCAACATGTCCCGGGTGCTGGCCACCAAGACCGTGGACGGGCTCGTGGCCGACGCTGAGCAGACGCTGCGGTACGCGGAGTCCTCGCCCTCGATCGTCACTCCGTTGAACCGTGTGATCGGCTACGAGGCAGCCGCGAAGATCGCCAAGTACGCCGTGGCTGAAGGTGTGACCGTTCGCGAGGCCGTGGAGGCGCTCGGGTACGTCGAACGCGGCGAGGTCACTGCGGAGCAGCTCGACGCGGCTCTCGACGTGCGCTCCATGACTGGGGACTTCTGAGCTGCGTCCTCAACCTGCCGGGAGGTCGCTGACCTGCTGGGTGGGGCCGCTTTCACAAGCCTTCGCGAGAGTGGTACCTGACGTGAGTGTGCCCGCGGTCGTGGGAGAGCCCGCTGTTGCGAGCGTGGCAGCTGTCGATCAGTAGGGCGGTGGGCCGGCTGACCGCGCCGACTCGTGGTCACGCTTCCCGAGGTGGACCACGGTGCCGTCGGGCGCGCGGCGGTAGATGTGCCCGGTCGGTGAGGTCCACTCGATGGTGCCGTTGGTCTCTCGGCTGACCCGGAAGTCGCCGCGGGACTTGGCGCGGTGGTCGCTAGGGCACAGGGCCACCAGGTTGGTCGCCGAGGTGTCCCCGCCGTGCTCCCAGGGCTGGACATGGTCGAGTTCGCAGGCCTCGGCACCCACGCTGCAGCCGGGCCGGCTGCAGGTGTGATCGCGTGCGCGGACGTAGCGTGCCAGCTCCGCCGGTGGCCGGTAGGAGCGCCGGCCGACATCCAGAACCGTGCCCGTCGGGGCGTCGGTGACCAGGCGTCGCCAGATCCCACCGGCGGCCAGACACCTCGCCGTGAGGGGGTCGATGGCGCCGTAGCCGTGGAGTTCAGCTACCGTCTGCGCCTCGGGAAGGTCTACAGAAGACGGATCGGCGTTGCCCGTGGCATCGACGGTGCCATCGACAAGGGTGCTGACGGGGACGGTGACGTTGATCCGCGGAGCCGTGCTGGCGGCCGTAGGGAAGGTCAGTGGCGCAGGTGCCGATTGACCTTCCTCGGTGATCGCCCCCTGGCCGGGTAGTTCGACCCGACCGGTGGTCAGGGCGTGGTGGCCGATGGCAGCGAGGGCGTCAGCGCGCAACTGATCGCTCGTGCGGCCGTCGGCCCGAGTACGCGCGTGGCGTGCTGCGCCATCGAGGCTGAGGTCCAGCGCCAGTGCGTCTTCCGCGGGCAGGACAGCCGAGATGCGGGCCATGCCGTCGGGCAAGGGGGAAGGCCGGTTCACCCGGCGCTCGGCGCGAGCCGCCTGGTGACGGGCACTCGCCCCCTCGGGGTCGGCGGCGATGACGAGCGTGGCGACGTCGCGCCGGAGCTGCGCGGGTGTGCGGCCGGGCGCACGGGGGAGCAGGGCGTCCTCGACGTCCATGATCAGTGGTTCGGGGAGCCCTTCGAGGCCGCCGGTGAGCGCGCGGGCCTTGGCCCAGCACAGCCGGCCCTCGGCAAGGGCTTCACCGGTCGCACTCATCGGACCGTGCCAGGCGCGGCCGGACTTGATGAGGGTGGCGGCAGCGGGACGACTGATGCCCAGCCGCATCGCGATCTCACGGGAGGCGCGCGGCTCGATCGCGCGCCGGCTCCGGGAATCGCCCGGGCCGTCCGAGGTTGGGTCAGGGCGCCCCACATCACCGGGACCATAGATCGCTGTGACATGTGCTTCGACCGCGGCTGCGGCCTGGGCTTGCCGTGCTTGAGCCCAGGAGGCCACCCGGCCCCACAGCGCTACGGCATTGAGGGAGTCGAAGGGATCGAGCGGGCCAGCGACGGCGTCGGCGAGCACAGCGAGCTCCAGTCCGGTCACCTGAGCGGACTGCTCGAGGAGTTCGGAGCCCGACAGATCGGGGATCTCGAAGACGCGCTTGGCCATGAATCAAACATATGTACGGCCACTGACATTGCCGTCACGGGCTGGGGCGAGAGCCAGCCGGGCGCGGGCCAGATACCCGGCTGCGCCCCAGCCGGGCGCACACCAGTCACCCGCGCAGGGCCGCCTCGAGCACCTGGGTGTCGAGCAGCGCTAGGTAAGGGTCGCCGTCCTCGCCCAGCTCGAGCCCTGATGCCTGCGCGAAGGCCGGTTCCGTCTTGATCCCCGCGCGCTTGAGCTCCAGTACGCGCTCGCGGAGCCACACCCCATGAGCCTCGAGCAGGGCGGCCTCGGCCACCATGTGCCGAAAGGCCCGCTGCTCGGCGACCGGGACGTTCTGGATGAAGAACTCCACCGGCGCCCCGTCCCCGTCGAAGCTCACACACCAGGCGTTCGCTTCGCGTCCGTGCGGCCAGCTCGCAAAGCCGGGGCGCCCGCCGAACCGCTCCGCCAGCTCATCGCGGGTCGCCGCGGGGTCGTCGGCCCACACCAGCACGTCAAGGTCCGAGCCATCGATGGCGATATCGATCGGAATCGTGCCGGCCAGCACCCATTCCCGCGCCGTGACCAGAGAGTGCAGCTCCAGGGCGTCGAGGGTGTGCGCAGCCGCCCGCTGCTGGGCGTTCCCCGTGCGGAGGTAGTCCCTCATAAGGAAACGCTGCGTAAGACGGCAAGCAGATGTCACGGCCACGACGCTACCGGGTGCGCTCGCGACGTCCGGGCACCCAGGCCCTCAGGCACCCACCGCTCCCCGCGAGGGTCGTGCGGAGCTACTGGCAGTAGCCCGAGTCGTCGCTGGCACCTCGGCGGCAGATCGCGATGGCGACCGCCTCGTCGATCTCCCATCCTTGCCCGGTATCGAGGAGGGTGAGCTGATAGCGAGAGCCGCGGCCAGAATCGTCGGCCATTCCCGTGACGTCGACCCAGTAGTGGGCGCGGCCGCCGTCGTGCTCGGTGTGCACCACAGACCAGCCGGGCTCGCCGAGCGCCGGAGCGGCCGCACCGCCCTCCGGCCGCTCCCAGCTCGAGGCCACGCGCGTTCCGACCGAGGCAGCGATCTGTGCGGGGTCCGTAGCCGGCGGTACATCGTCGACCACCGCGGGATCCTCGTCGACGTATCCCAGGTATCCCAAGTAGTAGGTGTGCACCCAGCCGTAACCGTCGTCCAGGCGGATCTCGGCCCACACGCTCTCCTCCGGCGACCACGCCTCGCCATCCTCGAGCCCGAGGGCCCGCTCGCGGCCGGCAAGAACGACGTGACCGTCGGCCGGCAGCTCTCCGACCACCTCCCCCTCTGGGCCCGGCACGGCACGCACGTGGAGGACGTCGTCGTGATCGACCATGACGATATCGGCCACTCGATCAGCGTTCGTGACGTGCGATGTGCGGTCCTGCCCGGGAAGCTCGGAGTCCGCGACACGCTCCGTTCCCCCGTCGGGGAGCTCGGTGAGGCGTTCATCGGGAGCCGCTGAATCAGCGGAACCACTGGGTTGGTCCGTTGGCTCCGCGTCGGGCTCGTCGGCTGGCTGATCACTCGGTGCCGGTTCCGAGGTGGCGGGTCCCGGCACAGCAGGAGGTACGGCGTCCTCTTCGCCCGGCCACAGGAGGATCCCGAGTGGGAGACCGATGGCGAGAACCACGCAAGCCACCAGCGCCATCAAGGCGCGATGCGCCCTGGCGGGCCGCTCGTCACCTCCGTCGTGTCTCAGCGGCACCATCGTGCTGGCCGCCACCGAAGCAGGTTCGTGCGGTACGTGGCCCTGCGGCCTGGTCTCACCATCCGCAGTTGTGGTGGTCCCGTCGAGGAGTTCCTTGAGGTCGCGCTCGGCTCGCGGGGTGAGCGGAAGATGGCGATGCCCGCTGGAAGGCCTGGCGCGGCGGATGCGGTCTTCAAAGCTCATGACGCCGTCCCTTTCGTCTCGGCACCGATGTCCACGACGCCGGTGTCCCCGGCCAGCAGCGCTTTCAGCCGTCGTCGTGCGCGATGCAGGCGCACACGGGCGGCCGCAGCGGAGCAGCTCAGGATCCCGGCGATCTCCGCGCCGCTGAGTTCCTCCCAATAGGTCATCCGGATCAGCTCGCGATCCGCCTCGGGCAGCGCCGCGACACAGCGACGCACATGCAGCGCATCCGCCGGCTCCTCCTCAGTGACCCCCGCCAGTACCGGCCCTGCCCCCTGGACGAACTCCTCCGAGCGCCGTCGACGCCGGTACTCGTTGCCGATGACGTTTCGGAGCGTGCGGTAGACCCAGGGGAGGCTCAGCTCGGCGCCGTCGCGATGGTGCGCCCAGGCAATCCGGAAGGTCTCGGCCGTGGCATCCTCAGCGGCGGAGAGTCCGCGCAGACGCTGCTCGGCAACGGTGAGAACCAGCCGATAATGCTCGGTGTAGAAGGCGCGGAACTCCTCGCGGTGGTCGTCGGCACTCTGCCCTCGTGAGTCCGGCACATGCGCCCTTCCACTCGGATGCCCTGTCGGCAGCTGCGACAGCCTGCTCTCACCCCGAGTATTTCCGGCGAGCGGGAAGTATTACAGGCCGATGTATGCCCGTCCCCCGTCAGGTCAGTCCAGGCCCGGCATGGACGGGCCGTGCGGGCCAGATCCAGGATGCCCGTGGTGCGCACCGAAACGCGGGTTCGTCATCATTTCCCCATTCGAGTGCGGCGTGGGCACCGTCTGCGGTGTCGCGGCCAGGATGACTGCCGGCGCCCGCCGGGTGGTAGAGAGTTCCTCACGCCGGTCGCCGCAGCTCCGCCGGAGCGTCGAGGTCGACGAGACCATCGGCGAGGGCACTGATCAACGCAGCAGCGTCATCCGGTTCGAGGCGGAGCGTGGCCGTGCAGACGTTCTCCCGCCACACGCTGATCGTCATCAATCCGGCCTCAGGCCTGGCGGACACCACCACGCCGCGCCCGTGCCCGCGCACGTCCGGGATCCATCGTGCGCCGGGGCTCAGCCGTGGTGCGGGCTCCATGAGCTGATCGTTCCTTGTCAGCGATTCGTCGTCAAGAGGTCAACCTCAGGCAAAACCCTGGCGCTGCCCAGCGGCCACGCGCAGACCCTCCACCACCTGCCATTGCGCTGCTGGCACGCCGTACAAGAGCGACCGCTGGCCACCGCGGCTGACGACGCCGGTGTACTCACCGGCTCCGACCACCTGCTGCACGTCCTGCCACGCGATGGTTCGCGTGGTCCATGGCAACCGGATGGCGATGCCGCCTGGTGTGAGCGTGGTCCCAGCAATGGCCATCCGCACAGGCGGGATGAGGGAGACCACCAGGGGCACGCTGATGCTGAGGATGACCCAGACGATGTTCTCCGTGGCGAGACCAACGGCGATGCCGACGACCAGAGCAGTCACCATCGCGCCGACGAGTGCGAGGATCGCGAGCACCGCTCCGGGCATCTGGAAGCGTCGCGACGGCTCCACGGGCCACAGTCCACCACGGGCATCGTGGGCCAGCGCCTGCTGCGGTACGTCGGCCCCCCGGTAGTGCGCCCAGATATGAGTCAGTTCGCCGAGGCGAGACTGCATGACCCCTGGGAGCCGGACGGTCTCGCCATTCCGGGCCGTCGCCGAGATGGCGAGGCGCTTCCGCCCGATCTGCTCGATCTCGCCCCAGCGCAGCTCGTAATGACGGAGGCCGTTGAACGTGCGCAGTCCGTCACGGTTCGCGGAGGTCCACCCGCCGAGCACGATGAAGTTCGCGAGAAAGGTGCATGCCGCGAAGAAGGAGATCATCGTCGCGACGCTGACCAACCCACCGCTCGTACTCAGGTTGCTCTGAATCGCCACATTGACGAGAAAGAGCAATGCGACCACGAGCTGGGCGACCTGCGCCCAGCGTGGGGCAATGCGCCAGCGCAGATCCTCGCCGGGCTTGGCTGCAGCTGCAGAACCTGAATGCGTCATCGTTCCTCGATGTCCAATGCTGGGCGGAACCACAGATCACATGCAGGCTACCGCCACTGCCGAGTCACCCCATCGCGCCAGGTGAACCGCATCCTGACAAGATCACACGATGGACATGGAGCAGTTCTGGACCGGCTGGACCCCTATCACCCACAGTCTCGTGACGGTCGTCGCGGGATACATCGCCCTCCAGGTGATCAGCTCCGGTCAGGTCGGGGACGCCTCCAGCATCGTGCCCTTTGTGGAGAACAACGGTGACAGCGGACAGCAGGGGCGGAGTACGCCGAACCCGGCATAGCCGGGCACGCGACCGGGTCTCGAACCCGCCCCGGTCGCAAACCCGTTCAGATCACCGCGAGCGCCTGCTGGGCGATCGAGAGCTCCTCGTTGGTCGGGACCACCAGCACCGTGACCTCGGATCCCTCGGCTGAGATGACCTGGATGGATCCATCGCGTTGCACGGCCTCATTGCGATCCTCGTCCAGCGCCACGCCCAGGAACTCCAGGCCATGGAGCGCACGCCTGCGCACGATGGGGCTGTTCTCGCCGACACCGGCGCTGAAAGCCAGCGCGTCCAGGCCGCCCATGACCGCCGCGTAGGCACCGACGTACTTGCGCAGCCGGTGCACGTAGACGTCGAGAGCGAGCGAGGCATCCGGCTCGCCCTGCTCAGCGAGCTCCTCGATCACCCGCATATCGTTGTGGCCGCCCAGGCCCTTGAGCCCCGACTGCTTGTTGTAGAGGTCGTCGATCTCGGCCATCGACAGGCCCGCATTGCGCACCAGGTGGAAGGTCACCGCCGGGTCGATGTCGCCGGTGCGGGTGCCCATCACCAAGCCCTCCAGCGGCGTCAGGCCCATGGAGGTGTCCACGGCCCGGCCTCCCACCACGGCTGAGGCGGAGCATCCGTTGCCCAGGTGCAGCACGATCTGCCGCAAGTCCTCGCGTCCCAGCGTCGCGGAGACCTGCTCGGAGACGTACTGGTGCGAGGTGCCGTGCGCACCATAACGCCGGATGCGGTGCGCCTCGGCCACCTCTTTGTTGAGCGCGTAGGTGGCCGCCGCGGTGGGGAGATCGTGGAAGAAGGCGGTGTCGAAGACCGCCACGTGGGGCACGTCCGGCAGCAGCTCGCGGGCCACCCGGATACCAGCCAGGTTCGGCGGGTTGTGCAACGGTGCGACGGGAGAGAGGCGTTCGATCTCCTGCTCCACGGCCTGATCGATGAGCACGGGCGCGCTGTAGCGTCGACCGCCCTGGACCACCCGATGGCCCACCGCCACGATGCCGGCCCCCGAGAGATCCGGGCCGATCTGCCCGAAGAGCTCAAGCACCACGCGTAGCCCGGCCTCGTGGTCGGCGATCTCACGAGTCTGCCGCGTGGTCTCCGCACCGGCGGTGTGCTTGACCTGGGCCTCACCCTCACCGATCTTCTCCACCAGACCAGCGGCAAGCACCACCCCGGAGCGCGGGTCGAGGAGCTGGTACTTGATGGAGGACGATCCGGAGTTGATGACCAGTACGGTGCCTGCAGCACTCACGTTCAGCGTTCTCCCTGGGCTTGGATCGCGGTGATTGCGACGGTGTTGACGATGTCCTGCACCAGCGCCCCCCGTGAGAGGTCGTTGACTGGCTTGTTCAGGCCCTGCAGCACCGGACCGATGGCCACCGCGCCGGCGGTGCGCTGCACGGCCTTGTAGGTGTTGTTACCGGTGTTGAGGTCCGGGAAGATGAAGCAGGTGGCCCGGCCCGCGACATCGGACTCGGGCAGCTTCGAGCGTGCCACCGAGGGCTCGACGGCGGCGTCGTACTGAATCGGCCCTTCGATCACGAGGTCGCTGCGGCGCTCGCGCACCAGAGCCGTGGCCGCACGCACCTTCTCCACGTCTGCGCCGGCCCCGGAATCCCCGGTGGAGTACGAGAGCATGGCGATGCGCGGCTCGACGTCGAAGGCCAGGGAGGTCTCGGCCGAGGAGATTGCGATGTCCGCGAGCTGCTCGGCGCTCGGATCGGGGTTGACCGCGCAGTCGCCGTAGACCAGCACGCGATCCTCCAGGCACATGAAGAACACCGAGGAGACCACTGAGACTCCTGGTTGGGTCTTGATGATCTCGAAGGACGGGCGGATCGTGTGCGCGGTGGTGTGCGCGGCGCCGGAGACCATGCCGTCGGCGTGGCCGGTGTGCACCATCATGGTGCCGAAGTAGGAGACGTCCTGGATGACTTCCCGCGCACGGTCCACGGTCATGCCCTTGTGGGCGCGCAGCCGGGTGTACTCCTCAGCGAAGGGCTCCAGTAACTCGGAGGTGGCAGGGTCGATGACGGTGGCGGCGCTGAGATCCAGACCGATCTCCGCAGCCCTGGCCCGCACCTGGGTCTCGTCCCCGAGCAGCACCAGGTCAGCCACCTGGCGCGAGAGCAGCGTGGAGGCGGCACGGAGGATGCGGTCGTCCTCACTCTCCGGCAACACGATGCGCTGGCGCTGCGAACGTGCGCGCTCGATCAGACCCGCCTCGAACATCAGCGGGGTCACCACCTCGGAGCGCCGCACCTCGAGCGCGGCGATCAACTCGTCGGGGTCCACGTGCTCGTCGAAGAGCGAGAGCGCGACGTCCTGCTTGCGCTGAGTGCCGCGCGAGAAGGCGCCCGGGGTGTTCGCCAGGATCGAGACGGTGGGGTAGGTGTCGTGCGAGGTGGCGATGACCGGCAGTCGCTGGCCGAGGCCGTCCGCCATCCGCAGGACGTCGTCGGGTACGTCGTGCCCGCCATTGAGCACGATCGCGGCCAGCGTGGGGAACTCCTGGGAGGCGTGCGCAGCCACCAGGGTGATCAGCACCTCGGGGCGGTCCGAGGCCGCGACGCAGACCTGGCCGTCGTAGAGACGTTCCAGGATGTGTTCCGGGCTCATGCCGGCCACCAGCAGGTGTTCAGCCTCGCGGTCGAGCAGGGCGTCGTCCCCCACCAGGAGAGTGCCGTCCACGGCGTGCATCAGGTCCCGCACCATCGGGGATTGGAGCAGCGGCACTTCCGGGAGCGCCCAGGCCGGGCCGGAGGCAGCCAGGCGCTCGCGGATCGCTTCCAGGTGCTCGGGGTCGGCGCGGTTGACCACCACGCCGACGGCGGTGGCGTGTTCGTGCGCGATCTCGGCCTTGGCGGACTCGGCCACTCGGGCGATGTCGGACGGACCCCGGCCGATGCCGGAGAGCACGAGGAGGACCGGCGCCCCGAGGTTTGCGGCCACGCGCGCATTGAAGGCAAGCTCGCCGGGTGTGGCGTCGTCGGTGTAGTCGGACCCCACCACCACGATGACCTCGTAGCGACGGGCCAGGCGCTGGTGGGCCTCGACGATCCGGCTCAGTGCCGCCTCAGGATCAGCGTGCACATCGTCGTAGGTGACGCCGATGGCGCTGGCGTAGTCCTGTTCACTGCCCGCGGTGAGCAGGAGGTCGACGACGCCGTCGCGGTGCGCGCCCTCGGGGTCCTCGCTCGACGGCACGGCTCCGGCAAGGACCACTGGGCGGAAGACTGCCACGGACTCGACGCGGGCGACCAGGGAGTGGACCAGGCCCAGGGCCACCGCGGACTTACCGGTGCTCCCCTCGACCGAGGCGATGTAGATGCTGCGGGCCACGATGCTCCTCGCTGTGTGGACGCGATGGACTGTCCGGAAAAGGTGCATTCCGGCTCGGCTCCCAAACGAAAACTTTACCTGCTGACAGCGGGTTCCGTGACCGGCTCCTGCGCCGCCAGAGCGGCGTCTTCGCGCCGGTTCCGGACCGAGTCCCGCACCATCCGCACCCACAGTGCCAGGGCGAAACCGCCGAAGATCACCCATTCGATCGCATAGGCGAGGTTCCGGATGTTCAAGCCGCTCTCCTGGGCCGGGGCCGGCGGGCTCGCATGGGCCAGGCCCGCCGGGGAGCTCGTGCCGATCCGCGCCTCCGGCTCGGCCATCGAAGCGAACTCGACCACATAGCCGGTCCACGTCGGGCCGCCCCACAGGCTGGCCAGCTCAGCGGTCGAGACCGAGGAGACGAGCCCGGGGCCTGGCGAGGTCCGGCCCAGCTCACTGTCCTTGAGCCAGCCGGTCACCGTGGTTTCGCCCTCCGGAGGGGCGAGGGGAGGGGCGCCGGCAGCTTCGTCCAGCTCGGCGGCCAGCAGGCCGGGGTCGTCGGCGTGGCCGAGATCCTCCGGCGGTACCCAGCCGCGCAACACCGGGATCATGGCTCCGGCGTGCTGCCCGCCGGTCACCCGCAACTCGGCGATCACCAGCACGGCGTCCTCGCCGTCGATCCGGGCGCCGGGTGCGTAGACCTGTCCACCGAACTCTCCAGTCACCTCGACCGGGACGGCGAGGTGCTCTTCGCGAAAGGAGGTCTGCGGGCTCAGCACATCCTCAAGCGGGACGATCTCCGCGGCGAGCAGGTCCGCATGCGCGCTCTCGGCCTCCGCAGCTCCGCGGGCTCCGGCACGGTCGAGCTGCCAGCTCGCAAGCATGACGCAGACCACGGCGGCGAACAGGAAGAAGACCAGCAGGGCGATCATCCGCCCGGTGAGTGCGGCGCGCAGGTAGTCCCGGCGTGTGCCGTCCACGCCGTGGGAGCCGACAGCCGAGGGGTGCACCCGTTCAGGCTACGGCGCGCGCGATTTCACGGGTGGCGCTCGGGCGTGATTGGGACCGTCGCCACATGAGTTCGATCCACACCGCGTAGACGATCGGCACGAGGCTGCCGCTGACGGCCGTGAGCCACCCGACGTCGGTGGAGTTGAGGTTGCTGAGGCCGATGGCGCCGTGAAGGAGCGCCCAGAGGTTGTTCGCGATGTGCAGCACGATGGCGGCCTCCAGGCCTCCGGTACGCCAGGTGACCCACCCCATCGCGATGGCGAAGACGCCGACTGAGATCTGCCCGGGGGCGTTGTAAGCATGGCCGAGGATGAACAGTGGCGCGGGCAGCAGAATCGCCCATGCTGGATGCCTGAGCCACTGCCCGATCGCTTGCATCAGCGCGCCGCGGAAGGCGTACTCCTCTGCGGCGGCCTGCAGGGGTGTCAGGAGCAGGATCAGCGCGAAGAGCAACCAGGCCGCCGGCTCGATCTCGATGGGCCCGTCGATCGCGAGGTCCAGGGCGGTCATTGCCCCGAGCACCAGCGTCATGATCACGGCGGCGGGTAGCACGCAGCGCGCCATCCACCGCCAGCGCAGCCGTCCGGCCACGGAGTGCAGCAGCCCCACCGGTTTCCACCCCACGATCCGGAAGCCCGCCAGCACGCTGGGCAGCAACAGGATGAGCAGCAGGAAGTTCAGGGCGAAGTTCGCCGGATCGTAGAGATCCAGGAGCGACAGGGGATCCTCCAGGATCGGCGATCCGGCCAGCGCGAAAGTGGTGATCAGACCGAGCATGCCGATGAGGAAGAAGCCCCCGGAGAGCAGCAGGGCGAGGAGCGGGCGCCACCACCGGGGGCGAGGCACGGCGTGCCCGAGCCGGTGATAGGGGAGTGACTCCGTCACGGTTTCCGGCACGTCGGATGTGGCCCCTGTGGTGTTCACCCGCACTACGCTGGCAGATGTGAGCCGGATCTTCAGCATGACGTTCGCCTCGGTGTACCCCCACTACGTGAACAAGGTGGAGCGCAAAGGGCGCACGCGAGCGGAACTCGATGAGGTCATCGAGTGGCTGACCGGCTTCGACGAGGCGGCGCTCGCCCGCCAGATCGAGGCCGAGACCACGTTCGAGGAGTTCTTCGCCCAGGCGGAGCTCCACCCGCATGCGGAGAAGATCACGGGCGTCGTTTGCGGGGTGCGGGTCGAGGAGATCGAGGACCCGCTGATGAGGCAGATCCGCTACCTGGACAAACTCGTGGACGAACTGGCCCGGGGCAAGGCCATGGAGAAGGTGCTGCGCAGCTGAACTGCGCCGCCGGGCGCGAGCGATGGCTCACGCCCGGCGGGCACGTCAGGTCTGCTGCCAGGACTCCCACAGCGAGGCGTACTCGCCGCCGGCTGCCACCAGTTCATCGTGCGAGCCGAGCTCCACGATGTGCCCGCCGTCCACGACTGCGACTCGGTCGGCGTCGTGCGCGGTGTGCAGGCGGTGGGCGATGGCGAGCACCGTGCGTCCGTCGAGCACCGCGGAGAGTGAGCGCTCCAGGTGCCGGGCGGCCCGCGGATCGATCAGCGAGGTGGCTTCGTCCAGGATCAGCGTGTGCGGATCGAGGAGCACCAGGCGAGCCAGGGCGATCTGCTGCGCCTGGCCCGGGGTGAGTTCCCGCGCGCCGGACCCGATGGCGGTGCCCATGCCCTCGGGGAGGGCGTCGACCCATTCCAGCGCGTCGACGGCCGCCAGCGCGTCTCGCAGGATCGCGGTCTCGGTGGCCGGGTCCCGGGTCTCGTCTTTCAGCGCCAGCCGCAGGTTGTCCGCCACCGTGCCGACGAAGACGTGGTGCTCCTGGGTCACCAGGGCCACATGGGAACGCAGATCCTCCTCCGCGAGGTCCACCAGCGGCACGCCGCCCACGGTCACCGCGCCGCCGGTGGGCGGGTGGATGCCGGCGAGCATCCGCCCCAGCGTGGACTTTCCTGCTCCCGAGGGACCCACCACGGCGAGCCGCTCGCCCGGGATGAGGTCGAGGTCGATGCCCTTGAGCACCTCGACGCCCTCACGGTAGGCGAAGCGCACGTCGTGAGCCTCGACGTCCTCGGTGGCGGGTTCCTCGCCGGAGACCTCGCGGTCGGGCTCGACGAGTGAGACCCCGAAGATCCGGGCGAGGGACGCCAGCGCCACCTGGGCCTCGTCCACCCAGAACATCAGCTCGCCCACCGAGGGGCGCACCTGCATGAGGTACAGCGCCACGGTGGTCACCGCGCCGAGGGTGGTCAACTCGGCATTGATGAGCCAAGCCCCCCACACCAGCGCAACGGCAACCGGCAGCATGAAGGAGATGCCGAACCAGAAGAACAGGGTGACGCGCATCCGCAAGGTCACCACCTCGGTGTCCCAGGCCTCCGCGAGCACCTCATCGGTGCGGCGCCGGCGGCGCGGGCCGAGCGCCAGGGTGTCCGTGGCTCGGGCCTGCTCCACCGACTCGGTCAGCGTGCCGTTCATCGCGGCCCAGGCCTGGGAGTTGCGCAGGTAGGCAGGGTTGGCTTTGCGCAGGTAGCGGCGCACCACGAAGACGATGATCGGGATCCCGACCACCACGGCGATCGCGGTCAGCGGTGAGGCGATGACCGCAGCCACCACGGTGAGCAGGATGGTGGCAACCAGCACCAGCACGCGCGGCACCCCGAAACGGATCATCCACTGCACGCGGTCGACGTCGTTCGTGGTGCGGCCGATCAGGTCGCCGGTGCCCGCCTTCTCCACGGTGGACAGGGGCAGGTGGGTCACGGCGGCCAGGAACTCTTCGCGCAGCTCCGCGAAGATCTCCTCGCCCAGGATCATCGCGTAGCGGTGCGCGTAGCGGATCAGCACGGCCTGGGCCAGCACGGCGACCAGGAGGCCGATGCCCACGCGGTCGATGACGCTGACGGTGGTGCCCTCACTCACGGCGTCCACCAGGATGCCGAGCAGGTAGGGCACGGCCAGCGCCGCGATGGCGGCCAAGGCCTGGAGCGTCACCACGCGCACGAGCTGCCCGCGGTAGCCAGCCAGGATCGCGAGGGAGCGCCCCCGGACAGTCGCCGGATCGGCAATCGGCAGCTGCATCATCGGCAAGCTCCTTCGGTCTCGTGCTCACGGGTGAGCTGGTCGACAGCGGTGATCTCGTCCTGCTCCTCCTGTTCCTCCTCGACGTCGCGGGTCACGACGGCGCGGTAACGCGGCACCGTGTCGATCAGCTCGCGGTGGGTCCCGCGGGCGGCCTCATGGCTGACGCCGTCCGGGCCCGACTCGAGGAAGACCACCTCGTCGGCGTGGTCGAGCACCAGGGGCGAGGCGGTGACCACCACGGTGGTCAGCCCGGCGCGGTGCGCGGTGAGCCGGTCGGCGATGCGGGCCTCGGAGTGGGCGTCCACGGCCGAGGTGGGTTCGATGAGTACCACCGTCTCCGCACCGGTCAGCACCGCGCGCGCCAGGGCCACGCGCTGGCGCTGGCCACCGGAGAGCGAGCGGCCCTTCTCGGTGATCTCGCCGTCGAGTCCTTCCGGCATGGACTCGAGCACGTCGTGCGCGGCCGCGACGTCGATCGCCTCGAGCAGGCTGGCATCGGTGCCGGTGTCGCGCACATCGAGCTCGTCACGCAGCACGCCGGAGAAGAGCTGCGGCGTGGCATCGGCCACCACGATGCGGCGGCGCACCTCTGCCACGGGGAGCTCGCTGAGAAGCACCCCACCGTAGGAGACGTCGCCGTCGTGGTCATCGAGCCGCCCCAGGCGCTGGGCGAGTGTGGCCGCGTCATCGGGCGTACCCGACACCAGCGCAGTCATGCGCCCGGGGGCGAGGCGCACGCCGGTGGTCAGATCCACCAGCTCGCGGGGGCGCGAGTCGGTGGCAACCAGCGGTTCGCCGTCGGCCGCCTCGGACTCGGCCAGGCTCCCGGCGGCAGGCTGGGTGGCCAGCACCCGGGTCACCTTCCTAGCGCCCACGCGGGCACGGGTGAGGATGGTGAGGAACTGCGTCGCTGCCTGCAGGGGCATCGTCAAGAATGCGGTGAAGCCGTAGAAGGAGACCAGCTGGCCGGGGGTGATCTCGCCGGTCAGTGTCAGGCGCGCGCCGAACCACACCACGGCGACCACGAGCAGACCGGGGAGGAGCACCTGCAGGCCCTGCAGCAGGGCGGAGGTGTGCGCCACGCTCACGCCGGCGGCACGGACCCGCTGGGACTGCTCGGCGTACCGGGTGGAGAAGGCGTCCTCGCCGCCGATGCCACGCAGCACACGCAGGCCGGTGACGGTGTCGGCGCCGAGCGAGGTCAGCTTGCCGGTTTCCTCGCGGTGCTTGGACTGGCGGGTGTGCAGTGGCTTGATGAGCAGCGAGAGTGCCGTGGCCGTGACCGGGAGGCCGATGAGCACCGCCAGGCCCAGAGCGAGGTTCTGCTGCAGCACCACCACGGCGACCACGAGGTAGGCGACGACGGCCCCCACCAGGCGCGGCAACAGCTCGTAGAGGTTGCCGATGTGGTGGGAGTCGGTGGCCACGGTGGAGACGACCTCACCGGTGGACATCTCCTCGGTGACGGAGTCGCCAGTGCGGGTCACATGGTGGCCCACGAGCCGGGAGGTGCGGAAAGCGCCGTTGAGCCAGGCGCCGATCTCCCCGATGTGTCCCACGGCAGCGGCGGCGGCACCGAGGATGCCGATGCCCACCAGCCAGGCCACCGAGATGAGCAGCTCGGCGGAGAGGCCGCTCTCCAAGCCGTCGTCCAGGGCGCGGCCGAGCAGGAAGGGCACGGCTGCGAGGGAGGCGGCCTCGATGATCGCCATGATCAGGGCGAAACTGAGCAGCCCCTTCTGCCGGCCGGCAAGCCAGGCCAAGTAGCGCGAGGGACGCGTGAGTGGGGGATGGCCGGGGTGGCCGGAGAGGGGTTCGAGCACGAAAAGGAGCCTAGGCCGCACCACTGACACTGAGCGACGGATTTTCCGATCTCTGGATGATCTGTCGCTCACACCTGACGGCCGGCCACCGGTACCTCGGCGAATGCTGCGGCGAGGCCTCCGGGTGGCTCTCTAGAGAGAGCCCGGGCGAGCGCCCGCCCTCACTCCCACTCGATGGTGCCCGGCGGCTTGGAGGTGACGTCCAGGACCACCCGGTTGACCTCCGGGACGGCGTTGGTGATGCGGTTGGAGATCGTCGCGAGCACCTCGTAGGGCACCCGTGACCAGTCCGCGGTCATCGCGTCCTCGGAGGAAACCGGGCGCAGCACCACGGGGTGGCCGTAGGTGCGGCCGTCACCCTGCACGCCCACGGACCGCACATCGGCGAGCAAGACCACCGGGCACTGCCAGATGTCGCGGTCGAGTCCGGCCTTGGTGAGTTCCTCCCGGGCGATGGCGTCGGCAGCGCGCAGGATGTCGAGGCGCTCGCGGGTGACCTCGCCGATGATCCGGATGCCCAGGCCGGGGCCGGGGAAGGGCTGACGCCACACGATGGATTCCGGCACGCCCAGTTCCAGCCCGACGGCGCGGACCTCGTCCTTGAAGAGCGTGCGCAGCGGCTCGATGAGCTGGAACTGCAGGTCGTCCGGTAGTCCGCCCACGTTGTGGTGGGACTTGATGTTGGCCGCGCCCTCGCCGCCGCCGGACTCCACGACGTCGGGGTAGAGCGTGCCCTGCACCAGGTACTTCACCTCGCCGCCGACGGTGGTGCCCTCGGCCTCGGCCTCGGCCACCACCTCCCGGGCGGCCTCCTCGAAGACGCGGATGAACTCCCGGCCGATGATCTTGCGTTTGGTCTCTGGGTCGCTGACTCCGGCCAGGGCCTGGAGGAAGCGCTCCTCGGCGTCGACCACCTTGAGGTTCACGCCGGTGGCGGCCACGAAGTCCTGTTCGACCTGTTCGGCCTCACCGGCGCGCAGCAGACCATGGTCCACGAAGACGCAGGTGAGCTGATCGCCCACCGCCTTCTGCACCAGCGCCGCCGCCACGGAGGAGTCCACGCCGCCGGAGAGCGCGCAGATCACGCGGTCCGAGCCCACTGCGGCGCGGATCGCCTCGACCTGGTCGTGGACGACGTTGCCCGGCGTCCACTCAGGCGTGATGCCGGCGACGTCGTACAGGAAGCGCTCCATGGCCTGCTGCCCGAGCGCGGAGTGCTTGACCTCGGGGTGCCATTGCATCCCGGCCAGGCGCCGGTCGACATCCTCGAATGCGGCGACGGGTGAGCCCTCGCTGGTGGCCAGCACCGTGAAGCCCTCGGGAGCGGCGTGCACGGCGTCGCCATGTGACATCCACACGGTTTGCCGCTCGGGGGAGCCGGCCAGGAGGGCGCCCTCGGAGGTGATGTCCACCGCGGTGCCGCCGTACTCACGCGTGCCGGTCTGCGCGACGGTGCCGCCCAGGGCGCGGGCCATCGACTGGAATCCGTAGCAGATCCCGAACACCGGCACCCCGGCGTCGAACAGTGCCGGGTCGGTGCTCGGAGCGCCTTCGGCGTAGACCGAGGCCGGGCCGCCGGAGAGGATGATGGCCGCCGGGTCCTTGGCGAGCATGTCCGCAGTCGACATGGAGTGCGGCACGATCTCGGAGTACACCCGGGCCTCGCGCACACGCCGGGCGATGAGCTGGGCGTACTGGGCGCCGTAGTCGACGACGAGGACGGGGCGGGGCGTGGGCTGCTCGGGGGCGACGGCCGGGGCGCCGTCGTGCTGCGGGCTGGTCACGAAGCCAGGTTAGCCGTCTTGCGGGCCCGGTCGATCAGCCGGGGCAGATCCTCGGCGAACCACTGCGAGGCGCGCCGCTCCATGACGAAGGACAGCACCGGCACCACACCGGCGAGGACCAGGAAGACGATCCGCTTGAAGGGCCAGCGCATCACCGACCAGAGGTTGAAGACCGCGGCCAGGTAGATCACGTAGATCCAGCCGTGCGCGAAGGGGACCCACTCGATGTAGGGGACGACCTCTTCCCAGCGGATGACGTACTTGATGATCATCTCGACCACGAGGATCAGCAACATCACGCCCGTGACGAAGGCGAGGGCGCGGTAGAAGCGGAACGCCGTGCGGGCCTTGCGTTCCCGGTCCGCCACGGCGCGCGGCTGGTCCGCGGACTGGGGCGCCGGGGCTGGCGCCGAGATGGCGTCTGCTGCCTGGGGGGTGTGCTCGTTGCTCACGGGAGTGCAGTCTACGACGCGCTGTAGTGCCCGCGGGTGCCCCTCTACGGCGTTTGTGCTCATTCGACGTCGGTATGGCCGCGTGGGGAGCGACTCTTTCCGACATCTCGTGAGCACAAACGCCGAGGTAGAGCCCGACGCCGGAGCCCGGGACAACCGCTCAGGAGGCGGGGCTGCGTCGAGTGAGGCCGGCGATCAGGAGGCCGAATGCGGCGGCGACCAGGATGGCGGCGGTGCCGAGCTGAGCATCGAGGCGCAAGCCGAAGCCGGCGGCAATGGCCCACAGGCCGATCAGCGTCATGATGATGCCGAAGACCAAGGTGCCGCTGCGGACCCGCCGGGCCACGGGAGGTGGCGTCGTGTTGGCTGCGGACCACACTTGCGGCGTCTCGTCGGTGGTGAGCTCGTCCTCAGCCGGCGCGCTGGGCAACCTCTCGGTCTCAGCAGGACCGGTTGCCGTCAGTTCAGTGGTGGCTCCCTCTGGTGTGCCGGGCGTGGCCGGAGACAGCGGGGTGGTGTGCTCGGTGTTCATGGCGTTCAGCCCTCTCGGATTTCGATGAGACCAGTGCGGACGACGACCTCGAGAATGAGGACCGGTTCCTCCTCCTGGGCCAGGGGGTTGCGGTAGGTGCCGGAGACGAAGCCGCCCGAGCCCCAGTTGTGCGAGTAGCCCGTGGTGGAGCGGCCCACCTCGTGGGTCCAGCCGCTCTGGGTGTAGCCCTCGATGGCGCCCAGGGCCACGTCGGTCTCGATCACCACCGGGATGTCCTGGGGGATGGTCAGCTCGGCCACACCGGCGCCGACGGCGACGGGCACGGTCAGGGGCAGATCATCGGCGTCGTCGAGGTGCAGGCCGGTGAGATCGAGCTCGAGCATCCCGGCACTGACCGAGTACCCGCCCTCGGCGTCGGCCGGGAAGGCCGGGCGGGCAATGTGCTCCCCGAGCGTGACGGCGCTCTCGTGGCGGGCGACGCTCGGGATGCCCACGGGAATGAAGGCTGTGAGGATCGAGATGGGCAGCAGGAAGATCAGGGCGAAGGTTCCCAGCACCGTGAGCCCTTTGCCCCGGCGTCCGCGGAAGGCCGAGACGATGAGACCGATGCCGATCACGGTGAGGATCGCGCCGAAACCCATCAGGGCGACGTTCAGGCCGTTCTCCGGTGTCGCTGCGATGCCTGCGGCTTCAGCGATCCGGTCCCAGACTGCGAGAGCGGCCAGGATCAGCAGCGTCGTCGCCAGCACGATGCTGACCGTGGCGCGGCCGGGCCCCGGGACGCTGGGTTTGGGCGGCGGGGGTGTCCACGCCTGCGGGGCAGGTCCAGGCCCGGGAGGCATCGGAGGCACATGACCAGGCCCAGAAGGCCCGAAAGGACCCTGGGGCCCGTTCGGCGTGGCAGGACCCTGCGGCGTGGCAGGACCCTGCGGCGTGGCAGGACCCTGCGGCGTGGCAGGACCCTGCTGGGGAGCAGGAATCTCCTGTGGCGCGGGACCCTGGGGTGCCGTGGTCGCGGCGGCATTGCTTCCGACGTGGACGTCGGTGGCGGTCGGGACGTCGGTGGCGGTCGCTGTGGCTGTAGCACCGGCATCGGTCCCAGAAGAGGCCCATGCGGGTGCCGGGCCGGGCGCCGGGGGCGCCCACGGTGCGCGCTCCACCGGCTGTCGCGACCGGTTGTCGGCGAGGACGACGGCGCAGGCCACCAGCGTCAGGACCCCCGTGGCGAGCGCGGCGGCGTAGAAGGACCATCCGCTATCAGTCCACCAGAACACTGGCCGGCTCAGCCCGATCAGGGTGAAGAGGATTGCGCCCACGAGGGCGACGTCGAAGGAACCTCGGGTCGCTTCCTGCAGGTGGATGCGGCCATCGCGTTCCTCGGGCAGCAAGGCCCAGCCGAGACCATAGAGGAGGACGCCGACACCGCCGAAGACGGTGAGAACGACGAGCAGTCCGCGAACGATGAGCGGGTCCAGCCCGGTGCGCCGGGCGAGGCCGCCCGCCACGCCGGCGATCCAGCGTTCCTCGGTGCGCACCATTCCGGAGCCGCGGAGGGAATCGAAGAGGGACGGCCGCTCAGTGGGGCTGCCCCAAGCGTGAGGCGCGCCGCCTGGGCCGGACTGTGCGCCGGGACCGGACTGTGCGCCGGGACCGGACTGCGCGCCGGGACGGAATTGCGCGGAGGCGCCGGCGCCGCCGGGCTGTGCGCCGGCCTCCGGACCTGCGGAGTGGTCGTATGTCGTGTCCATGCCCCTACTCTTCTCCGCCGTGGTGCCCTCGAACTATCGGGTACTACCCTGATCGCACCCTGAAAGGCGCGCGGCTGTCCCTGATTGTGCCTCGCAGACCTCCCTGAGCGGCCGCCGCGCGTGTGACGATGACGCGTGTGAACCCCATGCCACCCGAGCGTCCCGCCCTGGTCCGCCCCCGCCACGGGCGCATCCTCGGTGGCGTGTGCGCGGGGTTGGCGGCCCACCTACGGCTCTCGCCCACGACCCTCCGGATCGCCTTGGCGGCCAGCACACTCGTGGCCGGTGCCGGAGCCCTCTTCTACCTCTGGCTCTGGCTCACCGTCCCAGGGATGAAAGCGGGTCAGGAGGAGCGCTCACCGGCCCTCGCGCGCTTGGCGCCGCGCCTGCGTGAGGCGCAGAGCGACGGGCGCGTCCGTGACCTCTCCGTGGCGGCGGGGCTCCTGGCGCTGGCCGCCATCGTTCTGTTCATCCACGGCTGGAGCAGCCCGCCGGCGTGGCTGCTCCCCGTGACTCTGGTGGCGATCGGTGCCGCCATCGCCTGGCACGAACTCGTGGCTTCCCGGCGCGGGGGAGCTGGTCGAGCCCGGATGATCGCCGCCGTTGCTGCCGGTATCGTTCTGGCGGTGGCCGGATCGGTCGTCCTGCTCGCTCAGGGCCGGCAGGTCGGAGAAGTCCTCACCGCCATCGTCGGCGGGTTGGTCATCGTCCTCGGCGTGGTGATCGTGCTGGCTCCCGTGCTGCTCCGGCTGCTCAGTGAACTGGGCGAGGAACGCGCGGCACGCGCCCGGGAGGCCGAACGGGCTGACATAGCCGCGCACCTGCACGACTCCGTGCTCCAGACCCTCGCTCTGATCCGATCCCGATCCCACGACGACGACGTCGCCCGACTTGCCCGGGCGCAGGAGCGGGAACTGCGCACCTGGCTCTACGCCGATCGCCCCGAGCCCGGCACCTCGGTCGCGGACGCCCTGCGCACCATGGCCGGCGAGGTGGAGGACATCCACGGGGTCCCCATCGACGTCGTCACGGCCGGCGATGCGGTGCCCGATGCCGGAACCGAGACGCTGACCGCTGCGGCACGCGAGGCATTGAGTAACGCCGTCCGTCACGGGCAGGCGCCGGTGAGCCTGTATGTGGAGACCTCGCCGGAGGCGGTGGAGGTCTTCGTGCGCGATCGCGGTGAGGGCTTCGACCTCAACGAGGTGCCCCCGGATCGCTACGGCGTGCGCGAATCGATCATCGGGCGCATGGAACGCCACGGCGGCAGCGCGTGGGTGCGTTCGCGCGAGAGCGGCACCGAGGTGCACCTGCGCATTCCCCACCAGACAGCACGCAAGCCGAACGCGGAGACCGAGGCGCACACCGGTGCCGAGAGAGGATGATCGAGGGATGAGCGCCACCAACTCTGCTGACAGCCCCGCGCTGCCAGCGACGATCCGTGTCCTGCTCGTGGACGATCACGCCATGGTGCGGGCCGGTGTCCGCGCCGAGCTCACCACGCACGCCCCGGATCTGGAGATCGTGGGGGAGGCGCAGGACGTCGAGGGCGCCATCGCCGCGGTCCGCGAACTGCGACCCGACGTCGTCCTGCTCGACGTTCACCTGCCCGGAGGAGACGGCGGTGGAGGTGCGGAGGTGGCCCGTCACTGCCTGGCCGAGGCCGACTCGCCCTCCCGGTTCCTGGCCCTGTCGGTCTCCGATGCCGCCGAGGATGTGGTGGCCGTGATCCGCGCGGGGGCACGCGGCTACGTCACCAAAGCGATCAGTGCGAAAGAACTCGCCGATGCGGTGCGCCGAGTGGCTGCCGGTGACGCCGCCTTCTCGCCACGACTGGCGGGCTTCGTGCTCGATGCCTTTGGTACCGGGGCCGGCGATGTCGCAGCTGCTGATGACGAGCTCGATCGGCTCTCAGCACGCGAACGCGAGGTGATGCGGTTGATCGCCCGCGGCTACTCCTACAAGGAAGTCGCTGCTGAACTCTTCATCTCGGTCAAGACCGTGGAAACCCACGTCTCGGCCGTGCTGCGCAAGCTCCAGCTCTCCTCGCGCCACGAACTCACCCGCTGGGCCGCGGCGCGCCGCCTGCTCTGAGCCCGAGCGCCGCGACTGAGCTCGAGCGCCGCGAGCCCTTCTACGACACAACGTAGTGACAAGTAGTCTGGAAACCATGAACACTCTCGCTGGAATCCTTGTTGTCCTGCACCTGCTGAGCTGGGCGATCGTGCTCGGCGGAGCACTGGTGTCGTTGCGCGATCCCAAGCTCCCCAAGGGCGTCCTCCATGGAGCCCTGATGGCACTGCTCACCGGCATCCTGCTGGTCGGTCTCTACGAGATGGCCGACATCGCTGCCATCAACCACATCAAGATCGGCGTCAAGCTGATCCTTGCGGGCGCGGTCACCGCCCTCGCGGCCTATGGCTCGTCCCATCAGGAGAAGGTCAGCCGTGGCTTCCTCGGCGCGCTCGCCGGTCTGACCGCTGTGAACGTGGCGATCGCGGTGCTCTGGACCGGATAAACTGAAGCATGCCCTGGTGGGGAGAGCTGATCGTTGGCCTGGTCGTTGTCATTGGACTGATCGGCGCGGTCATCCAGATCTACCCCGGCAGCGTCATCCTGCTCGGTGGCATCCTCGTGTGGTGTTTCTTCACCGGCGGATCGGTGGCCTGGTGGGTCGGGGGCATCGCCACGGTCGCCGTGGCGGGGGCCTATCTGTGGCGATTCCTGTTCTCCTGGAAGTACCTGGCCGATGCCGGCGTACCCAATCGCTCGATGATCATCGGCGGGCTGGCCTCGATCGTGGGCTTCTTCGTCATCCCCGTGATCGGGCTGGTCGTGGGTTTGGTCGCCGGAACGTATCTCGCCGAGCGCGTCCGGTTGAAGGATCACACGAAGGCGTGGCGGGCCACGGTCGCCGCCCTGAAGTCGACCGGTTGGTCGATCCTCATCGAACTGGCCGGCGCGCTCATCGCAACCGGGGCATGGATCACTGGGCTGATTCTCACGTGATCGAGGCGGCGCACAGTTGACGGCGCTCGGTGCCGTCATCGACCGCCTCCAGTGCCCGGTCTGCCGCGGCAGTCTGGCGCTCCACGGCGTAGCGGTGGAGTGCCCCGCCGGACATCGTTTCGATGTGGCGAAGCAGGGATACGTGACCTTGCTGGGTGGTCGGCGTCGTTTCCCGGGCGACGACGCCGCGATGGTGGCCGCACGCGAGGCCTTTCTCGGTCGCGGTCACTATGCGCCACTCTCAGCGGCGCTCGCTCTCGCGCTGCGTGACGTCGACGGCCTGGTGGTGGACCTGGCTGGCGGAACAGGCCATCACCTGGCGCAGGTGCTGGACTCGAATCCCGCACTGGTGGGTCTTGTGCTCGATGCGTCCACCCCGGCGCTCAAACGCGCCGCTCGCGCCCACGGGCGCCTCGCCACCGTCGGTGCCGATGTCATGGCGGAGCACCCGCTGTGCGACGGCGCGGCGGCCGCAATCCTCTCGGTCTTCGGGCCGCGGAACGTGCCCGAGATCCAGCGGGTGTTGGCCCCGGGCGGGCGGTTGGTGGTGGCGACGCCCACCCCGCGGCATCTGCAGGAGCTGGTGGAGCGATTCGCCGGCCTGGGCATGGTGCGAGTGGACCCGGGCAAGGACGCGCGGCTTGCCGCCTCCCTCGGCGGTTTCGAGTTGACCGGCGAGCGCGTCGTAGAGCACCGCGCGACGATGAGCCGCCAGGACGTGCGCGATGAGGTCTTCATGGGCCCCAGCGCCCACCATGTGGATCCCGGCGCGCTCGCTGTAGCGCTGGAAGACTGGTCCGAGCCGGGCGAGGTGACGGTCTCGGTGACGGTACGCAGCTATCGGAGCTTGATCAGCCCCGCGGCCGTCGGGCTGAAGCCGCAGGAGCGGTAGAAGGAGTCGAGGTGCTCCTCGTAGTCGACGTGCAGCCACGTACAACCGGCCTCGCGGACGGCGGCGGTCAGCCGGGTGACCAGCGCGGTCCCGAGCCCCCTGCGCTGGAGGTCCGGATCCACGGCGAGATCGAGCAGGAAGGCGTGCGCAGCTCCGTCCCACACCGCATGCACGAAGCCGACCAGGCGGCCGTGCTGGAATGCTCCCACCCAGGTCAGGCTGTGCCGCTCCAGCCGCTCCCGCCAAGGAGTGATGTCGCTGGCGGGGTTGCTGAAGGCGCGAGCGTGCAGGGCGCTGAGCTCGGCGTCGTCGACCGGGAAGGCGAGCGTCAACTCGACGGCCAGCGGTCCTGGCACCGGCGCCGGGCCGGCGGCGGGCTCGGCCGGAGCGGACGAGTCTTCTCGACCGATCTCCGGGGCCGCGGGGGGAACGAGCGACCCGACGATCTCGTCATCAGCGGGAGCGCAGGCCACCTCCCAGCGGAAACCGTCAGGGTCGGCGAAGTAGCCGCTGTAGCCGCCCCACGCGCGGGCGCGGGCGCTTGTCACCATGGGGGCGCCGGCACGTCGCGCGGCCTCCAGGACGCCGTCGACCTCCGCCTGGCTGGAGACGTTGTGGGCCAGTGTCATCGGTGGGGCCCCGTCACCACGCCGGATCGGACCCACCTCTGCCTCGAACTCGGACTCCGCCCACAGGGAGAGGAGCACGAACTCGCCCACCTGGAACATGACGACACTGGGGTTCTCGAACTCCGGCGTCCATCCGAGCCCGTCGGCGTAGAAGCGTCGCGCGACGGCGACGTCGGCGACGGCCAGGGTGACGAGCGAGATCCGTTGGTCCATAGGCCGACTCTGCCACCGGCCTATGACATGTGTTGTCGCCCACTCCCCGCGACGCCGAAGAGGCGCGCCCACTGCTCGGCGCTCACCTCACGGGGGAGTGCGGTGCGTGCGATGCCCAACTCGCCCAAGGCGGCACGGACCGCCGCGCGGGAAAGTCCCCGACGCCGCAGGATCTGCTCCAGGTCCCTTCCCGGCCCGGTGAAGACGCCGTGGACGAAGGCGCGGTAGCGGCCCCGATCGGCCGCAGCGACCAACGGGCTTGGCCGGCGTTCGATCCTCAGGATGCCGCCGTCGACTCCTGGTGCGGGGCGGAAGGCTCGCGCGGGCACACGGCCCTCGAGATGGAAGGTGTACCAGGGCCACCACTGGGCGGTCATCATGGTCGCCCCACCCACCCCGGCACGGCGACGGGCCACCTCCCACTGCACCAGCAGCACTGCGGTGCTCCAGGACCGTAGGTGCAGCAGCCGGCGCAGGATCGCTGTCGTGAGATGGAAGGGCAGATTGCCGACCACCACGTGTCGGCGCTCGGGGAAGTGGAAGGTCAGCACGTCCTGGCAGAGCACGGTGGTCTGCGGACCGGCCCGCCGTCGCAGGGCCGCGGCGAGATGCGAGTCCACCTCAATGGCGGTGATCGTGCGCCGCAACGACTCCATCGGGAGGGTTAGGGCGCCGTCGCCGGGCCCGACCTCGATGATCGGTCCGTCGGTGCGGGAGACGTACTCGAGGATCTGGCGCTGGATCCGGGTGTCGGTGAGGAAGTTCTGGCCGTGCTCGTGCCGGCCGCCACGATAGGTGGGCATGGAAGGTCTCCGGGTCGGGTGAACCCGGGCGGAGGCGCCGTACAGGCATGGCGACGCGCCGCCCAGCTGTCATCGCTGAGGGCGGCGGAGGCTCGAAGGAGAGGACCGCCGCTAGGGCGCGATCCAGGGGCGCGCGACCGCCGCGCAGGAGACCGTCGTGCACAACATGGCACCGACTGTAGCGCCACCCCTGCCGGCATTCCCAAGGAATTTCGCTTGGTCTGCGCTCGACTACCGGTCCGAGGTCGCACGTTCGCGAGGAGCGGCGCATCGGAAAGGTGCGGTCTGGAACGCTGAGCTCTTGCGGCGGGAGTACGGTCCTGCGGTGGCCTTGTTGTCCCTGATCCTCTTCGTCTTCGCCACGGCGGGCACGCCCGGGCCGAACAACACCATCGCCATGGCCTCCGGAGCGTCCTTCGGCTTGCGCCGCACGCTCCCGATCATCGGCGGCGTCAACCTGGGCTTCCCGCTCCTGATCGTGCTTGTCGGGATCGGACTCGGTCAGGCGCTGGAGCGCTGGCCGGTGATCCTCGACGTCCTGCGCCCCCTGGGCGTGCTGTATTTGCTCTATCTCGCCGTGCGTATCGCCACCGGCCCGACCGACATCGAGGCCCGGCGACAGGGGAGCCCGCCCGGCTTCGTCCACATGGCGCTGTTCCAGGCGGTGAACCCGAAGGCCTGGACGATGGCCGTCGGGGCCATCGCGGCCTACACGGGCTTCTGGGAGTCCTTCCTGCTCGAGGTGCTCGTCATCGCCGCAACCTTCATGGTGTTCGGGCCGGTGTGCACCTCGGCGTGGGCGCTGCTCGGCGTCGGGGCCGGTCGGGTGATGACCACGCCGCGCAGGCTACGGATCTTCAACGTCATCATGGCCGCGCTGCTCGCGGTGTCCCTGATCCCGGCCAGCACCGAGGTCTGGCGCTCGCTGAGCGGATAGCGAGGACCATGGCATTCTGGCCGCCGGGTGTCGGTGCCTCGGCATAGTCTGGAACCCACCATGACGACGCTTTTTGATGACCTGCCTCTGCCCGGTGCGCGACAGCCGCTCCCGGCTGCCGTGAGCGCGCGCGACGACGCCGGCGCCCCGGAGGACGGCCCGCAGGACGACGCAGTCGCGCGGGCACGTCGCCGGGCTCATGACGCACCGCCGGCCGTCGAGGACGGATCCGGCCCGGAGGCCCTGCTGGAGGGCCTGAACCCGCAGCAGCGCGAGGCCGTCGCCCACGCGGGCGCGCCACTGCTCATCGTGGCGGGCGCCGGTTCGGGGAAGACCCGGGTGCTCACCCACCGCGTCGCCTACCTCCTGGCCACCGGCCGGGCTCAGCCCGGGCAGATCCTGGCCATCACCTTCACCAACAAGGCTGCCGCGGAGATGCGCGAACGAGTGGCCGAGCTGGTCGGTCCGCGCGCCCAGCGCATGTGGGTCTCCACCTTCCACTCCGCCTGCGTGCGGATCCTGCGGCGCGAGCACGAGGCACTGGGCCTGCGCTCCTCCTTCTCGATCTACGATGCTGCCGATTCACAACGCCTGATGACCCTCGTCTGCCGCCAGCTGGATCTCGACCCCAAGCGCTACGCCCCCAAGGTCTTCTCCCGCAAGGTCTCCGACCTGAAGAACGAGCTCGTCGGCCCGGAGGAGTTCTCTGCCCAGGCCGCCGGAACGAACGATTTCGATGTCAAGCTCGCCGAGGCCTACCAGCTCTATCAACAGCGCCTGCGTCAAGCTCACGCGCTGGACTTCGACGACCTCATCATGTCCACCGTCATGCTGCTGCAGCAGAACCCGGCAGTGGCCGAGCACTACCGCCGCCGTTTCCGCCACGTCCTGGTCGACGAGTACCAGGACACCAACCACGCCCAGTACATCCTGGTGCGTGAGCTCGCCGGCGCTGCCGAGGCCACCGCGGCCGGCCCGGCAGATCTGGCGCCGGGCGAGCTGACCGTGGTCGGTGACGCGGATCAGTCCATCTACGCCTTCCGGGGCGCGACGATCCGCAACATCCTCGAGTTCGAGGCCGACTATCCCCAAGCCCGCACCATCCTGCTCGAGCAGAACTACCGCTCCACGCAGACGATCCTCTCCGCCGCCAATGCCGTCATCTCCCGCAACGACGGGCGCCGCGCGAAGAACCTGTGGACCGACTCCGGCGACGGACCCAAGATCGTCGGCTACGTGGCCGACTCCGAGCACGAGGAAGCGCGCTTCATCGCCGAGGAGATCGACCGGCTCGGTGACTCCAGCAGTGTCCGTCCCGGTGACGTCGCGGTCTTCTACCGCACCAACGCCCAATCCCGTGCGCTGGAGGAAGTCTTCATCCGGTCCGGGATCCCCTACCGCGTGGTGGGCGGCACCCGCTTTTACGAGCGCCGGGAGATCAAGGATGCGGTCGCCTACCTGCGCGCGGTCGCCAACCCGGACGACGACGTCAACCTCCGCCGCATCCTCAATGTGCCCAAGCGCGGTCTGGGAGCACGCGCCGAATCACTCCTCGCGATGCACGCCGAGCGCTACCGGGTCTCCTTCGGCCAGGCGATCGCCGATGCCGCAGCCGGTCCGGTGACAGCAGAGAGCACCCACCACGAGGTCCTCGGTTTGACCGGGCGCGGCCTCAAGCAGATCACCGCCTTCCACGACCTCCTCACCTCCCTGCGGGAGATGGCGGAAGCCCAGGCCTCTCCCGCGGAGATCCTCGACGCCGCACTGGACCGCTCCGGCTATCTGGCCGAGCTGCGGGCTTCGGAAAATCCGCAGGACGCCACGCGGGTGGAGAACCTGGCCGAACTGCACGCGGTGGCCGCCGAGTTCCGCGAACTCGACCCGGACGGGGACCTCGGTGACTTCCTCGAACGCGTCTCGCTCGTGGCCGACGCCGACCAGCTCCCGGATGCGGGCTCGGAGGAGACCGGCCAGGTCACCCTCATGACCGTGCACACCGCGAAGGGCCTGGAGTTCCCGGTCGTCTTCGTCACCGGCATGGAAGACGGCACCTTCCCGCACTCGCGCTCCCTCATTGACGAGGACGAGCTTTCCGAGGAGCGGCGGCTCGCCTATGTGGCACTGACCCGCGCCCGTCAGCGGCTGTACGTGTGCCGCGCGGCGGTCCGGACTGCCTTCGGCGCTCCCCAGGAGCTGCCCCCCTCCCGCTTCCTCGAGGAGATCCCCGGCGATCTCCTGGACTGGCGACGGGCCGAGTCCTCCACGCAGTTCTTCCGCGGCTCCGCCGGCTATGGCGCATCCGGAGGCGGCCGGCGCTACGGCCAGGGACGCACCCGGGAAGGTTTCGATGACGACGGCGGTCAGGTCTTCGGGTCGGGGCGGCCCCCCTCGAAGCCCCTGGGCAAGCTCGGGGTCTCCGGGGCGAGCTCCGGGGCTGCTGACCGCACCGCAGCGGCCCTGGGGAAGACCTCCGGCGCACCGGAACTCGCCGAACAGGTCGAGGGCGTGAGCCTGCGGGCCGGGGACAAGGTCAACCACGACTCCTACGGCTTGGGCACCGTCCTGGGAATCGAGGGCACCGGCCGCAACGCCACCGCCAAGATCGACTTCGGCTCCGTGGGCCTCAAGCGCCTGCTGTTGCGCTACTCGCCGGTGACCAAGCTCTGAATATTGCGACGGCTCATCTCGCGATAGGCTCGCTGGCGGATGTCTCGATGTCGAAACATCGACAACCCCAGACGGAAGGACCAGCAGGCGTGGACCTCTACGAGTACCAGGCTCGTGACATGTTCGAGAAGCACGGCGTACCCGTGCTCGGCGGCATTGTGGCGACCACCCCGGCCGAAGCTCGGGCCGCGGCGGAGAAGCTCGGCGGCGGCACAGTCGTCGTCAAGGCGCAGGTGAAGGTGGGCGGCCGCGGCAAGGCAGGCGGCGTTCAGCTTGCGCACAACCCCGAGGAGGCCGAGGCCAAGGCCTCCGAGATCCTCGGTATGGACATCAAGGGGCACACCGTGCACCGGGTGATGATCGCCGAGGGCGCCAAGATCGCCGAGGAGTACTACTTCTCGGTGCTCCTGGACCGTGCGGAGCGACGCTACCTCGCCATGTGCTCCGTGGAAGGTGGCGTGGAGATCGAGCAGCTCGCCGTCGAGCGCCCCGAGGCGCTCGCTCGCGTGGCGATCGACCCACTCACGGGCATCGACTCGGCCAAGGCCGCCGAGATCGTCGCCGAGGCCGGCTTCGCCCCCGAGATCGCCGACGAGGTAGCCGGGGTCATCGAGAAGCTCTGGGCCGTGTACCGCGACGAGGACGCCACCCTGGTGGAGGTCAACCCGCTGGTGCGAACCGAGGACGGCGCCATCATCGCCCTCGATGGCAAGGTCACCCTCGATGAGAGCGCCTCTTTCCGCCACGAGAGCCACGCCGATCTAGTCGACAAGGACGCTACCGACCCGCTCGAGGCCAAGGCCAAGGCGCTGGACCTGAACTACGTCAAGCTGGATGGCCAGGTGGGCATCATCGGCAACGGCGCTGGCCTGGTCATGTCCACGCTCGATGTCGTGGCCTACGCCGGTGAGCAGTTCGGCACCAAGCCCGCGAACTTCCTGGACATCGGCGGCGGCGCCAACGCCCAGGTCATGGCGAACGGCCTGGACGTGATCCTCGGTGACGAGCAGGTCAAGTCCGTGTTCGTGAACGTCTTCGGCGGTATCACCGCGTGCGACGAGGTCGCCAACGGCATCGTCTCTGCCCTGGAGATCCTCGGCGACACCGCCACCAAGCCGCTGGTGGTCCGCCTGGACGGCAACAACGTCGAGGAAGGCCGCGCCATTCTCCAGCAGGCCAACCACCCGCTCGTCACCGTCGTGCCGACCATGGACGAAGCCGCGGCCAAGGCCGCCGAGCTCGCCGCGAAGTGAGGACCTGAACAACCATGTCGATCCTGCTCAACTCCGACTCCAAGGTCATCGTCCAGGGCATCACCGGCTCCATGGGCCGCGCCCACACGAACCGCATGCTCAATTCCGGCACCGCCATCGTCGGCGGCGTGAACCCCCGCAAAGCGGGCACCGAGGTGGACTTCGAGGTCACCCCGGTCGGCCCCGGGGCCGAGAACCGCTCCGGCGGCGCGGTCTCCGTGCCCGTCTTCGGCAGCGTCTCCGAGGCCAAGGACGCCACCGGCGCCGACGTCTCGGTGATCTTCGTGCCCCCGGCCTTCGCCAAGGCCGCGGTCATCGAGGCCGTCGACGCCGGTATCCCGTTGATCGTGATCATCACCGAGGGCATCCCGGTGGCCGACACCGCCGAGTTCTTCGCCTACGCACAGAGCAAGGGCGTGCGCCTCGTCGGCCCGAACTGCCCCGGCGTCATCACCCCCGGTCAGTCCAATGTGGGCATCACCCCCGCCGACATCACCGGCCCCGGCAAGATCGGGCTCGTCTCGAAGTCCGGCACGCTGACCTACCAGATGATGTACGAGCTCTCCGACATCGGCTTCTCCACCTGCATCGGCATCGGCGGTGACCCGATCATCGGGACCACCCACATCGATGCCCTGAAGCAGTTCCAGGACGACCCCGAGACCGAGCTCATCGTCATGATCGGTGAGATCGGTGGCGACGCCGAGGAGCGGGCTGCGGCCTTCATCTCCGAGCACGTCACCAAGCCGGTGGTGGGCTACGTCGCCGGCTTCACCGCACCCGAGGGCAAGACCATGGGCCACGCCGGCGCCATTGTCTCCGGCTCGGCGGGGACGGCCGAGGCCAAGAAGGTGGCCCTCGAAGCTGCTGGCGTGAAGGTGGGCAAGACGCCCTCGGAGACCGCCCGCATCGCTCGCTCCCTCCTGAGCTGACCTCACCGCTTTCCACAGGGAAACGGCGGGCCTGCGACCACCTCGCAGGTCCGCCGTTTCCCTGTGGTGTGCGCGGCACCATGAGACACGCCGCGCCTGCAGAGCGGATGGCGAGGGCGAGCGGCGGACTATGGGAGGCATGGCTACCTCCGCTCCCACGCGACCGCGCTCGTCGGCGGCCCGCGTGGTCGAGTCCGGAGCGGCTGCTCCGCCGACGGCCGGCCCCGACGCCCCTCAGCCTGGAGCCAGCCGATACGTTCCGACGGGCTGGCTCCGGGCAATCGTCGCTGGGATCGAAGCCGCCGTGCTCAGTTGGCTCGTCGTCGTCGCGCCCACCGTGGCCGCCTACGTCGCCACCGCGGCGGCTCCCGCCCTGGGTGAGGCTTCCTGGCAGCAGGCCGCGGCACTCGGTACCGAGGCCTGGCTCCTCGGCCACGGAGGCACCGCCTACCTCGGTGGTGAGATCGGTCTGACCGTCATGCCGCTCGGCATCACGCTGGTCAGCCTCGTGGTGAGTTACGCCTGCGCCCGGCGCATTCGGATCGCCGACCCCGCACTGGTGTTCTTCCTGGCTGCGGGTTTCGCTGCAGCCACGGCGCTGGCCCCCGCGCCAGGCGCCGGTGGCCGGCTCACCGCCGTGGCTGGGGCTGCCGCCGTCGCCGCGGTCGCAGCTGCGGTGGCCGTCCGGCGCTCCGGAGCGCTCGTGCGCGGCGGACTGACGTGGCCGGAGGCCGTGCCCGCCTGGATCGGCGCGGGTGCGCGCGCGGGTGGCTGGGCGCTTCTCGGCCTGGTGCTGGCCGCCTCAGCGGTGCTGGCTCTCGCGCTCGCCGCAGGTAGCGACCGCAGCGCCGCCATCCACCAGGGATACCTGCTCGACCCCTTCGACTCCGCCATGATGCTCATTGCCCAGGCCCCCCTGCTCGCCACCGGGGCGGTCTGGGCACTGGCCTGGGTCACCGGTGCCGGTTTCTCAGTGGGTTCGGGCACGCACTTCGCACCGGGCGTCGCCGAGGTGGCACCGCTGCCGGCTATCCCCGTACTGGGTGCCCTCCCGCAGCCCGGCAACCCCGGCCCCCTATGGCTGATGGCGCTGCCGGTGATTGCCGGAGTCGCGGCGGGAGTGCTCCTGCGGAGGCGTGGTCTCCCGCGTCTGGGGGAGGCGCTGGGCGCAGCCGCTGTGGGCGCGGCGTGCGTGGCGATGGTGGCCTCGGTGCTCAGCTGGATGGCCTCCGGCTCGGCCGGGCCGGGACGCCTGGCGGAGGTCGGTGCTCATCCTCCGGCCGTGGCGGGGATGGTGCTGGTCATGACCGGGCTGCCACTGATTCTCACGGTTCTGATCACGCACCCGCGCAGCCTGTTCGCGGCCGCTACGGGTCTCCGCCGGGCCTGGGGCTGGGCTCGCGATTCTGCCGGCGAACTCGTGAACCGGGTCAGGGGCGCACGGAGTCCATCAGCTCCTGCGTCCGGGTCTCGATCGCCTGCTCGAGGCGCGCCTGGCAAAGCTGAGTCGCCTGCTGAGTGATCGCGGAGGAACGGCATTCGGCGAAGTCCTGATAGGCCTCCCAGAACACCAGCTGGCCCGCAGAACTCAACGTCATGAACGCCGCCATGATCATCCCGATCAGTGTGGACAGGACGGGGAGCCCGCGTACTTTCGCCTTGCGGAGCCGCACGAGTGAGACCACGCCCAGCACCACGGTGGCTGCTGCGAGCACCGTCACCAGGATCGGCCAGGGCCACGGCGGAGCGAAGACCGCCAGCAGCACCACCACCAGCAGCGCCAGGGCGAAGAGCCGGGCCATGCTCAGTGCAGAGCGTTGCTCATCGGTCAGCGGCTTGCCGCGGCCCGGGCCAGAAGCGCCGGATCCGGAAGCGCCCGGGCCGGATCCGGAGCCGCGGGGCTCGCCGTTCTTCCCCGAGTTCTGCGGGTTCTGCTCCGCCGGTCGCTGGGGTTGCTGGGGCGACTGGGGTGGCGTGGGTGCAGACATGCTCACCATCATCCCCGATTCCAGCCCGGTAACCTCGCCGGGTGACCGTACAGACCTTCCGGCCCTCCAGCCCGGCCCGCCTCGTCGTCCTCATCTCCGGTACAGGCTCCAATCTTGCCGCTCTCCTCGAGGCCGCCGCCGATCCGGGCTACGGCGCACAGGTCGTGGCGGTCGGTGCCGATCGCCACAGCGCGACCGGGTTGGAGCACGCCCGGGCGGCCGGGAGCCCGGTCTTCGTCGAGCGGGTCGGGGACTACGCGGAGCGCTCCGCGTGGGATCGTGCGCTCGCGACGCAGGTAGCACAGTTCGAGCCTGATCTCGTGGTTTCTGCAGGCTTCATGAAGCTCCTCGGGCCCGCCTTCCTCACGGCCTTCGCGGGACGTACCGTGAACACCCACCCCGCACTCTCCCCAGCTTTCCCGGGCATGCACGGCCCCCGTGACGCGCTGGACTACGGCGTGAAGGTCACCGGGTGCACCCTCTTCGTGGTCGATGACGGCGTGGACACCGGCGCGATTCTCGACCAGCGCGCCGTCGAGGTTGCCGCAGACGACGACGTCGAGAGCCTGCACGAGCGCATCAAGATCGCCGAGCGGTCGATGCTGGTGGAGCAGGTCGGGCGAATGGCACGCGAAGGGTGGATCATCGACGGGCGCACGGTGCGCGTCGGGGGCTGATCGCCGGGAGAGCGGCCGACGCGCTCAACCGTCGCCGGGGTGTAGCGAGACGCCGTACATGCCCGGCCGCTCCAGGTGCAGATCCACCGAGCCCGCCGCCGTAAGGATCTCGTAGGTGCCCAGGAAGCCCTCGAACTGCACCTGGCCGGCGGTATCGGTGCGCAGCGTGGTCGGTGCCAGCCACCACTCCTCGGTGATGAGGCGCCGTAAGCGGTCATAGGCGGGCTTGGGGCTACCGTCCGCCCGCAGCAGGCCGCCGGGGGCGCCGAGCCACATGCCGCGGTCCGAGAGGCCCCAGTAGGTCATCGACTCCACCGCCGGGTGGGAGAACAGCGTGCGGTAGTGCTCCTCGATCTCGTCCGCTTGACGCTCCTCACCGTCGGGCGTGCTCGGCCAGTGCTCCACCTGCCAGTCGTTGAGGTCATCGATGTGGGCAGGCATGAGATCCCCGGAGAGGATCGTGGTCTCGGTGAAGTGGATGGGAATGTTGTAGCGGGAGAAGCGCTCCAGGATCTCCTCGGTGCGCTCGCGCCCCCAGGCCCCCTGATGCATGTGCGACTGCAGTCCGAGCCGGTCGATGCGGATCCCGGCTTCCAGGACCCCCTCGATGAGGCATTCGTACGCCGAGGACATGTCGAAGTCGTTCAGCAGCAAGGTGGCCTGCGGGTTGACTGAGCGCGCCTCCTCGAAGGCGAGGCGCACCATCTCGATCCGGCCCAGCTCCCGGGCGATGCGGGTGATGCCGTTCTCGACCTTGGTGTGCAGCGGCATGATGACCACTTCGTTGATCGCATCCCAGGTGTCGATGACCCCGGCGAAGTCCGCGACGTCGCGGCGGATCCGCTCGCGCTGCAAGCGCTCGATCTCCGCCGGCTCGTACTGCAGCAGCCAAGGGGCGCTGACGGTGTGCCACACCAGGGGGTGACCCTTGACCTCGGCACCGTGTTCCTGGAACCACCGGGCGGCACCGAGGAGTTCCTGGGTGTGTGGCAGCCCCTGCTCGGGTTCGAAGCGACCCCAGTAGAAGGGAAGGGTGGCGCGGTTGAACAGCGCGAGCCAGTGCTCGGCCAGAGCGGCGTCGGCGTCTGGGTCAGCCGAGACGCCGTTCGCGTGGTCGATGAGGTCGAAACCGATGCAGCCGAAACCGAAGTCGTGGGAGCGCTGGCGCACCGTGACCACCTGATCCGCCAGAGGTGCACCGTCGGGTCCGTGCACAGTCACGCTGGCGGTGGCGCGGCGGTGCGCCAGGTGCGGGTCGGGCTGGCGGCCAGGAGCGGGTGGGGTGAACAGGCTCACGGGTCGACACCTCCCAATGGTTGTGGTGAGCACCACTGTAGGGAATCGAAGCGCAGCAGCAGCTGCGGCGGGTGCGCACGCGGCAGGGGAGCGGTCTTCGACGGGGTGGCTCTCCCGTTTCCCGCCAGGGTCTAGGGTGTCCACGACTGATAATGATTATCGTTCATTATCGCAATGGAGAGGAACTCCCTGTGCAGATCGCACTACTCGCATGCCGGAGAGCTGGAGCGGCCATCCTTGTCGCACTGACTCTGGCCGCAGGCGCGCTGGTCATGGCTCCCATGGCCTCCGCCGTCGACGGGCCGGCGCCGGCCCCCTTCGACCCGCGCATCATTGCCGGCGTCCACACCGACGCCGTCTCCACATTCATGGACGACGGCGTGTTCACGCTCGCCTCGAAGGCCGATGTGCCGGAGGGTAACGGCACACGCTTCGCCGCAGACGACGTCGTCTTCCATCTCGAGGACGCCGCCAGCATCACCGTCCCGCCGGCCTTCGACTTCATCGCTCCGGCAGGATCGACCGCGTGGGTGGCGCCAGAGTCCAACCCCGGGGCCGGCAGGCTGTGGCCGGGATTCTCCACCGAATCCGTGGCGAGCGGAGCGATCGACGGGAACACCACGACTTTCGCCCTGACCAGCGTGCAGGGCCCGGGGGAGTTCGAACTGTTCACTGGGGGAGGCGTCAGTGCACCCCACCGGCTGTGGTCCTCGCAGGACGGCTTCACCGAGTTCGAGATCGGCCGCACGCACATGCACGCCAACTGGGCCTTCACTGAGCCGGGGACTTATCACCTCGGTGTGCGGGGTGCCGTCGAGGTGGACGGCGTCGAGCGCACCTCAGAGGCGACTTACACGTTCATCGTGGGCGACGTCGAGCCCGTGGTCACCACGACCTCGATCTCCTCGAGCGCTACCGCGATCGCCACCGGCGACAGCGTCACTCTCAATGGCACGGTCTCACCCGCCGTCGCGGGCTATCTCGAGTTCCGCGACGGGCAGACCGTGCTCGGGCACGAGGTCCTCGTCGACGGCGCCGCCAGCCTGGAGACCTCCGCGCTCGCCCTGGGGGAACGTCAGGTGACAGCTCGCTACGTTCCGGCTTCGACGCTCGAGGCTTCCCCGTCGATGTCGGACCCGATCACCATCCTCGTGACCGAGGGCGACGCCGAGGAGCCGTTCGGGATCTACGGTGAAGGCAGCTACGCCGCGGGCCAGACGATCGACCTGCGTGCCGGTGGCGTGACCCTCGGCGAGAACCAGAGCTACCGGTGGCTCGTGCAACAGCCCGGGAGCGACATCGGGCAGGTGGTCGGGGACTTCACCGGCCTCGAGCGCGTGACGCGCGATGCGACCACGGCCTGGGACGGAATCGAGGTCGCGGTCCAGGTACGCGAAGGACGCGCCACGCTCCACCAGTCGGCGTGGTTCCCCATCGAGGTCACCGGCTCCAACGTCGGTTCTGGTCTCCCGGTGGAACTCAGCGGCGTCTCCCCCTCGTACTACAGCGGTGACGTGGTGGAGATCGGGGTCTCCCACAGTGAGCCACCGGAGGCCGAGGGGCGCTGGGTGCAGCGATGGGCGGCGACCGGAGTGTCCTGGCTCCCGGCCAGCGGGCCGACGGCGCCCATCGGGCAGAACCCCTTCCAGTTCGATGCCTCGGGCCTGCGGAACCGCGAGCTGGCTTACGAGCTCGTCGATGAGAACGGCGAGATCGTGGGACGTTCGGCGGCTGTCAGCCCGTCGGTCACCGCGCGCGAGCTGCAGCTTTCCGGCCTGCAAGCGGTTTACCGTGCGGGAGACACGCTCACGGCGCAGTCGACTCTCTACCCCGCCCGCGAGGATGTGGCCTACCAGTGGCTGATCGATGGGGAGCCCATCGAGGAAGCGACGTCCGCCTCCATCGAACTTCCGGTGAGTGCGGACCTTCACGGCAGTGAGTTGCGACTGCAGGCGACGGGTGGGAGCAGCGGCTTCGCCATCGCGAGCGCCGTCCATGAGCTCCGCGTGAGCAACGCTGCACCCGGGGAACAGATCCTCTTCCTGGCGTCGCTGGCACACCACTATCACCAAGGCGACTCCATCCACCTGCAGGCCATTGCGGATCCGGCAGCCAGTGACACGGACGAGTACCGCTGGTACTGGAAGCGACCCGATCAGCTGGACTACGTGCCGCTCGACGGTGTCAGCGCGGCCACGCACGAGGTGGTGGCCGAGCAGGCGCTCGATGGCGCAGAGGTCTACGCAGAACTGGTGACAAGTGCGGGCGAGGTGCTGGCCGGCTCGGAGCCGGTCACCATCGACGTCGACGATCACGGAGCGCCGCCGGTGCAGACCGTGACCGTCTCGGCCCCCGAGGCCGTCCTCGTGGGCGAGCAGGTCGAGCTCACCGCCGTGGTGCAGCCGGGCTCGGTGCTCGATCGGTGGGAGTGGTACGTCCAGCTCGAGTCCGGCGAGGCCCCGCTGCTGATCGCCGACGAGCACACGGCCACCTGGAGCTTCGCAGCGAGCGCGGACCTCAACGGTGCTGAGGTCTTTGCCCGGCTCACGTTCGATGACGGCACGGTCTACGTCGAATCGGCGCCGGTGACTCTCGAGGTCGAGGAGCAAGATGCTCCCGACCCGACCGACCCGACCGACCCAACGGACCCGACCGACCCGACGGACCCGACGGACCCGGCCGATCCCACGGACCCGACGGACCCCACGGACCCGACCGACCCGACCGACCCGGCGGATCCGGCAGACCCGGCCGACCCGGCCGACCCGGCGGGTCCCTCAGACCCGGCCGACCCGACGGCACCCGGCCCGGGATCCGCCCAGTCGCCCGCTGCCGGGGCGTTGCCGAGCACTGGCGCCGAGCTCGGTGCGCTCGGTCTGCTGGCGCCGTTACTGGTTGCCGCCGGCGCAGCACTGCTGGTCCTCCGACGCCGTCAGGGTGGCACCGAGGTCCGCTAGTCGAGCGATCGTGGGGCGGGGTGCCGTGGTGCCCCGCCCCACGCCGTCGACCCACTAGACTGCTACCGGTCGTGACTGGCGAGGGTGGACGTAACCACCGGGGAGCGGCTGCAGGATCCCTTTGCACGCACCGCACGCCTGGGTGCCGGGACGACAGGCCCACGCCCGGGCCCACCGACCGCCCGCAACCCCAGGAGTCCTCGTGAACAGCCCCGACGGCCGCCTTCCGATCCGCCGAGCCCTCATCTCGGTCTACGACAAGTCCGGCCTGGAGCCACTCGTTCGTGCCCTGCACGAGGCGGGCGTGGAGCTGGTGTCCACCGGCGGCTCAGCCCGCCTGATCGCCGAGAGCGGACTGCCGGTCACCAAGGTCGAGGAGCTCACCGGCTTCCCGGAATGCCTCGATGGACGGGTCAAGACCCTGCACCCGCGGGTCCACGCCGGGATCCTGGCTGACCGGAGGCTGGACAGTCACGTGGACCAGCTCGCCGAACTCGGCGTGGAGCCCTTCGAGCTGGTGATTTCCAACCTCTACCCCTTCACCCAGACCGTGGCCTCGGGCGCGAGCCCGGACGAGTGCGTGGAGCAGATCGACATCGGCGGTCCCTCGATGGTGCGCGCGGCGGCGAAGAACCACCCCTCGGTGGCCATCGTGACCTCCCCGGAGCGCTATGACGACGTCTTGGCCGCGGTCACGGCCGGGGGCTTCACGCTCGCCGAGCGTCAGCAGCTCGCCGCTGAGGCCTTCGTGCACACGGCCACCTACGACGTCGCCGTCGCCTCGTGGATGAGCAATGTCCTCACCGACACCAGCGCGGGCAGTGGATTCCCCGCCTGGATCGGTGCCACCTGGGAGCGTGCTTCGGTGCTGCGTTACGGCGAGAATCCGCACCAGCCGGCCGCGCTCTACCGCTCCGGAGACGCCCGCCAGGGTTCAGGGTTGGCCGGCGCGGAGCAGCTGCACGGCAAGGAGATGAGCTTCAACAACTACGTGGACACCGATGCCGCGTACCGGGCGGCGTCGGACCACGCCGGGCCGGCCGTGGCGATCATCAAGCACGCCAATCCGTGCGGGGTGGCCACGGCCGAGTCGATCGCCGCGGCCCACGCGAAGGCTCATGCCTGTGACCCGGTGTCCGCCTTCGGGGGCGTGATCGCGGCGAACCGTCCCGTCACGGTGGAGATGGCCGAGCAGGTGGCCGGCGTGTTCACCGAGGTGGTCGTCGCCCCGGACTACGAGGACGGCGCCCTGGAAGTGCTCGCCCGGAAGAAGAACCTGCGCGTGCTGCGCGCCGAACCCGCCCAGGCGCGCGTGGAGACCAAGCAGATCAGCGGCGGCATGCTCGTGCAGCACACCGATGTGCTCGATGCTCCGGGCGACGACCCCGCCGGGTGGACGCTCGCCGCGGGGGAGGCCGCCTCCGAGGACCTGCTCGCCGACCTCGCCTTCGCCTGGCGGGCGGTGCGGGCGGCGAAGTCCAACGCGATCCTGCTCGCGCAGGACGGCGCCACGGTCGGTATCGGCATGGGGCAGGTCAACCGCGTGGACTCCTGCCGTCTGGCGGTCGAGCGCGCCAACACCCTCGGGGTGGAGGTCGCCTCCGACGTCGACGGCGCCGGTGGTGCGGAGAACGTCGATGGTGGGGGAGCCCCGCGCCGCAGCGCCGGTGCGGTCGCCGCCTCGGACGCCTTCTTCCCCTTCGCCGATGGCCTGCAGGTGCTGATCGACGCCGGCGTCCGCGCCGTGGTCCAGCCCGGAGGCTCGGTGCGCGACGAGGAGGTCGTGGCCGCGGCGAACGCTGCCGGCATCACCATGTACTTCACCGGCACCCGGCACTTCTTCCACTGAGGCCGGGCTCGGCCGGCTGGCTCGGTGGCTCGGTGGCTCGGTGGCCGGCCCGCTGACCCGAGAACTATGCACTCTCGGTCGTGACGAGCGACCGAGAGTGCATAGTTGTCCCTCGCTCAGGCGGCAGCTGAGAGTGCGATGCGGATCTGCCGCAGCACGTCCTTGGGCCGGTGCCGAAGCTGCTGCCAGGTGAATCGCAACACCGTATAGCCGGCGAGCGTGAGCAGATTCAGTCGCTCGCGATCGCGCTCGAAGTCGTGGTGGGCGCGCCCATCGACCTCGATAATGACCCGTTCCCGCTCGAAGACGACGTCGCCCCTGGCGATGATCCAGCCATCGACGACGATCGGATGGTTGGCGCGCCATCCGCTGAGGTTGGCGCTGTGGAGCAGTTGGTGCAGGAGCCGCTCCAGCGCGCTCAGTGCTCCTCTGGCCGTCTCGGCGACGATGCGGCGTAGCTGGGGCGCCCCGCGCTTTCGGGCTCGTGCCCTCGCCGCCTCCTTCAGAGCGTCGACGCTCATGAGATCGCGCGTGCGCACCCACGCCATCAGGCTCTCGGCTTCGTCATAGGGCAGCAGTGCCAGGCAATCGACGATGGTCCGGCGGCGATTCGTGACGGCGACCCCGGCGATCTGGCAGATCTCTGAGGGGTCCAGCTCGAAACTGTGTGGTGCCAGACGTCGGCCACGACGCCGGCCGGGAGCGATGCAGAGATGCGCGAGGCCATCGTCGCGCACGGGCAGGCGGTGGAGGAGTGCCGCGGTGCGGAAGCAGATGACCCCGGCCGGCCAGGTCAGGCTGGCGGCGATGGCCCGAAGCCGGGCCTCACGGTGGGCGTCGTCGCTGCGACCAAGGGGCAGGTCATGGTCCGCATAGCCGACGCCGGCAAGGTGGCGGAAGCGTCCAGTGCGGATGGCGTGGCGGACAGCCGACTCACTCCAGCCAGCCTGGTGTGCCATGCGTCGGGTGAAGACGCCATGCCTGGACACCTGGCGCAATGTCAGCTCGGCACAGGCGCGATCCTCGGGCGTCATGCCCACAGCCTCTACTCCAAGGGCAGTCTTCCGCTTTCGTTATCCACAGGCGCCACATCCGCTCGACCTGGCGGCGCGGCGCGGCCTGGTCGGCCAATCGCGCCTCGAGAGCCGGTGGAGACCCGTCGCGCCTCGAGAGTCGGCGCGGAAACTATGAACTCTCGGTCGTGCGTAGCGACGTTCGCTACATAATCCTCGGGGCTCGGGGCTCGGGGCTCGGGGCTCGGGGCTCGGGGCTCGGGGTTCAGAGGGCTCCTGGCCCGAGCACCGAAAAGGTCTTGACCGGGCCTCCTACGCTCACGGAATGACTGGTGAACCGCCCCTGATCCCGCTGCGGCTGCCGGAGCGCCTCCGTCCCACGCAGGACGCTCACGGCCTCGTCGGGCGAGTGGTACGGGTGGACCGCGGCCGCGCGCTGGCGATGGATGACTCCGGTCGCGCCGTGGAGATCCCCGGCAGTGCGTCAGCTGGCGCCGAGCTGTGCACCGGCGACTGGGTCACGTGGACCAGCGGCGAGGTCACCCGGCTCGAGCGAAGCTCGGTGATCGCACGCGCCAGCCGAGCGCGGGGCGAGGGGCAGACTGTCGCGGTCAACGTGGATGTCCTCTTCCTCGTGGTGCGGGCCGAGGAAGCTACCCGCGAGCGCCTGCTGCAGCGTTTGGCCGCGATCGGCTGGGATTCTGGTGCCCGCCCGGTCCTGGTCATCAGCGCGGCCGATCGTGCCACCGATGCCCGGCGCCGCGAGATTGAGCGCGTCGTGATCCGCAGCGCCCCGGGCGTGGAATGGGTGATGACCTCCGCCCTCAGCGGTGAGGGAATCGAGGAGCTGGCATCAATGCTGGGGCCCACCACCACCGCCGCGCTCCTGGGGCACTCGGGTGCGGGAAAGTCGACTCTGATCAACTCCATCGCCGGAGCGAACGTCCAACAGACCGGCGAGGTGCGTGCCCGCGATGTCAAGGGCCGACACACGACGACGAGTCGTGAGCTGATCGACCTGGGGGAGCGGGGCTACGTCATTGACACTCCCGGAGTACGCGAACTGGGCGTGCTGGACGGTCACAGCGTGGAGCGCACCTTCACCGATGTGGCGGCCCTCGCGCAGAGTTGCCGATTCTCGGACTGCCGCCACGAGAGCGAACCCGGCTGTGCGGTGCTCGCCGCCACGGAGAGCGGTGAGCTAGAGCCAGGGCGGCTCGATGACTATCAGCGACTGCGCCGCGAGGCCGACCATGCCGAGCGCAAGGCCGGCCCAGCACGCCGGGACAAGGGGCGGGAGTACAACCGCCTCTCACGCCAGTACCGCCGCGCTCGCGGGCATTGATGCTGGTGGGCGTCAGGACGTCGGCGCGAGGGTAACGGTGCACGGGTGCCGCCGCGAGGTCGCCAGTGCCCAGGCGCTCGACCGCGGTCGCCTGCGTGAGCGCGCCTGCACGAATACCCCGGGGGGTAAGCTGTGGAGGCACAAGAGTGCGCGCAACCCGGGCAGGACCGGCGGCGCGCCTCTCCCGTGATCCACCGGCCCCTCCCCGCGAACAGGAGTTCCCATGGCTACCAGCGATCTCGACGCACAGCGCCGCATCCTCAACCGCCTCCGCCGCGCGCGCGGCCAGCTCGATGCCGTCATCACGGCTGCTGAGTCCGGCCAATCCTGCCGCGCGGTGGTGACTCAGCTCGCCGCGGTCTCCTCCGCGTTGGACCGCGCGGGCTTCGCGATCGTCGCGACCGCGATGAAGGACTGCGTGGCGGATCCCGATGGGACGAGCGAACGCGAGAACTTGACGACTGACGAGCTCGAGAAGCTCTTCCTCACCCTGGCGTGAGCCGCTCGCGGCCGTGCCTACGCCGCCACCACCGCGGCGTCGCCCCAGACGCTGAGGTAACCCAGGGCGGCCGCCAGCAACAGGAGGAAGACCACGTCGAAGGCACGGCTGCGCGCGCAGGCGAGCAGCGACGTCGGGGTGGCGGCGCGCAGCACTGCTGCCCCCACCAAGGACAGCGCGAGTGCGGCCACGGCGTGCACCGGGCTGGAGAAGACGGCCAGCGCACACACGCCGGCCACCACGATCACGACCGCCACTCCGGCGCCGCGGCGGAAGACCACCCTGCTGCTCACGGCGTGAGGCTACCGTGGAACCATGCCCGACGACGTCGCTGCCGCCGCCGGCGGAGCCTCCCTCACCACGACTGGCACCGCCGACGCCCCGATCCTGCTGCCGCGTGGCCACGTCCTGATCCTTGGCGCCGGCCTGGCCGGGCTGCGCACGGCTGCGGAGCTACGCGAGCGCGGCTTTACCGGTCACCTCACCTTGGCCGGCGCGGAGCCGCTGGCACCGTACGATCGGCCGCCGCTGTCCAAGCACCTCTTCGACCGACCCGGTCCTAGCTATCTGTCCGCCGACGGCCTCGGTGATCTGGATTCCCTCGCCGATGAGGTCCTACTCGGCCACCGGGCCACCGCACTCCGCCCGGGAGAGGCTAAGGCTGAGGTCGAGCTGACGGGGCCTTCCGGCACGCGCATCCTGCGCGCCGACGTCGTGGTCCTGGCCCTGGGGGCCCACGCGATCAACCCCTGGCCCGAGACCGCCTTGACCCTGCACTCCGCCGAGGATGCCGCACGGCTCCGCGATGGCCTGGGCGACGGCGGGCGCCTGGTGGTGGTCGGTGCGGGATGGATCGGCGCCGAGGTGGCCGGTCAGGCGGCGAGCCGAGGGTGCGAGGTCACAGTCCTCGAAGCCGGACCGGCGCCCCTGGCACGCCAGCTCGGTGCTCCGGTGGGCCAGCGCACCGTGCCCTGGTACGCCGGGGCGGGCGTCGATCTGCGCCTGGCTACCGCAGTGCGGGAGGTGAGGGCGCCGGACGGGACCCGGCCGAGCATGCAGAAAGGCTCGGGAAGCAGGCAGATCCTCTCCGACGCCGGGTCCCTCGATGCCGACGTGGTGCTCGCCGCCATGGGGGTGCGCCCGGCCACCGAGTGGCTCGAAGACGTGCTTCCGCTGACCCACCGCGCGCTCCCCGTCGACGCTGCGGGCCGGATTACCGGTGGCCCGGCGTCGGTCCGGGCAGTGGGCGACTGCGTGGTGACCAGCACCCCGGAGTTCGGGGTGATACCGGGCGGGCATTGGGATCAGGCCCTGACCCGGCCGGCCGGCCTGGCGGCCGGACTGCTGGGGCAGGAGGTCCCCGCCGTGGCCGCGCCGTACGTCTTCTCCACCCAGTTCGGTCACGAGCTCGCGATGGTGGGCCAGCCTGGCCCGGCGGCACGCCTGCTCGATCGCGGCTGGAGCGAAGACAGCGATACTGGCGCGGGCTGGACCGCCCTGTACGTCGACGGCCCAGCCGAGGCACCCCGGCTGCTGGCGGGATTCACCGCGGGCCGCCCCCGCGACGTCGGGGCGTTGCGCCGTCTGCTTGCCGGCGGCGCCCGCCCCGTGCTCGACCCGGAGCTGGCCGCAGACCCGGAGGTGGCGCTGAAGAAGACGATCCGCACGCCTCGATGAGGTCTGTCCCCCGCAGAACCGATATCTTGATATCGAAAGAAATCTCGACCCGACGAACGGATGCGTCCAGTGCCCAAGATCATCTACACCCTCACTGATGAGGCGCCGATGCTGGCGACCCACTCCCTCTTGCCGATCGTCGAGGCCTATGCCGCCCCGGCCGGCGTCGAGGTCGAGACGCGGGACATCTCGCTGGCCGGGCGCGTGATCGCGGTCTTCCCGGACTACCTCACCGAGGACCAGCGCATCGGCGACCACCTCGCCGAACTCGGGGAACTGGCCAAGACCCCTGAGGCCAACATCATCAAGCTGCCCAACATCTCCGCCTCGGTCCCGCAGCTCAAGGCGGCCGTCGCCGAGCTGCAGGCGCAGGGATACGCCCTGCCGGACTATCCGGATGAGCCCCGCACGGACGCCGAGCGTGAGATCCGCGCCCGCTACGACCGCGTCAAGGGCTCGGCCGTGAACCCGGTGCTCCGCGAGGGCAACTCCGACCGCCGTGCCCCGGCCTCGGTCAAGGCCTATGCGCGCACCAACCCCCACCGCATGGGGGAGTGGAGCGCCGAGTCCAAGACGGCAGTGGCCACGATGGGTGCGGACGACTTCCGGTCGAACGAGAAGTCGGTGATCATCGAGGCCGAGGACACGCTGCGGATCGAGCACGTCGCCGCCGACGGCCAGGTCACCACGCTGAAGGACTCCCTGCCCGTGCAGGCCGGTGAGGTCATCGACGCCACGGTCATGCGCGCCGAGGCGCTGTCCGCCTTCCTCACCGAGCAGGTGGCCCGCGCCAAGCGGGAGAACATCCTGTTCTCCCTGCACATGAAGGCCACCATGATGAAGGTGGCCGACCCGATCATCTTCGGTCACGCGGTACGCGCCTTCTTCCCCGACGTCTTCGCCCAGTTCGGCGAG